>NZ_JBEZKE010000040.1:0-55204 GCF_040651555.1 Streptomyces sp. NPDC048424
AGCTCCAGGGCCCGCAGGTGGAGCCGCCGCGACACCCCGTGCCGTTCGGCGTCGAAGGCGATCCACGCGGCGACCTGGCACAGCTCGGCGCGCGCAGCCCGCCCCGCCCGCGTCGGCCGAAGCAAACCGGCAGGCCCCCGCCGGGCCGCGCAACGGGTCCACGCCCGCCCCGTCCGGAGCGGAGCCCCACCCGACACCTCCCACCAGCGCCGAGCCCGGCCCGCCCACGCCCACCCGGACGGTGTCCGGCTCGCCCGCACCCATCGGCGCGCAGGCCGCCCTACCCTCGTCGGCCGACACGAACCGGCAGGCCCCCGCCGGGCCGCGCAACGGGTCCACGCCCACCCCGTCCGGGGCGGCGCCCCACCCGACGCCTCCCGCCGGCGCCGAGCCGGGCCCGCCTGCGCCCGCCCGGGCGGAGTCCGGCCCGCCCACGCCCACCGGGGCAGAGTCGGCCCCGTCCGCGCCCGCCGGTGCGCAGGCTGCCCCGCGCGCGGCGGGCGACGCGGACCGGCAGGCCCCCGCCGGGACGGCCTGGCGGCTGCCCTGGCAGCGCGGACGGTCGGCCCGGTCCACGCCCACCGCCTCGCAGGCCAACCCGCCCGCGCCCACCGGGGTCGAGTCCAACCCGGCCACGCCCCCCGCCTCGCAGGCCAACCCGCCCGCGCCCACCAGGGCCGAGTCCAACCCGCCCGCACCCGCCGGGACGGCCCGGCGGCTGCCCTGGCTGCGCTGGCGGTCCAACCCGGCCGCGCCCACCGCCTCGGAGCCCCGCCCGGCCACGCCCACCGGGGCAGAGGCCGGCCCGGCCGCGCCCGGCCCCGCCACGCCCGCCCGGACAGAGCCCGGCCCCGCCGAGTCACGCCCGGCCGCAGGCCCCGCGGCGGTGCCCCCGGCTTCGCCCGCCGCCAGGCGACCCGCCGCGCCCGAGCCCGTCGCGCCCCGGGCACCCGCCCAACCCGCCACCCCAGCGGGAGCGACAACGTCGCCTCAGCCCGTGCAGCCCGCCAGGGCGGTCGCCCCGCGCCCCGTCGTGCGGCCCGCCGCGGTCAGCGACGACGTCGCCGGCGTCCCGTGCCCCGCCTGCGGCACGCCCAACCCACCGGACCGCCGCTTCTGCCGCCGTTGCGCGGCTCCGCTCACGCCCAGCACCGCACCGCCTCCCCTCCCGTGGTGGCGGACGGTCTGGCCGCTGCGCCGCCGCACCCGCGCCGGATCGGGCCGGATGGTGCGCTTCCTGGTGGTCCTGGCCGTCGTACTGGCCCTGTGCGCGGGCGGCTTCCTGCTGCTGCCGGCCGGACGCCACCTGATCGAGGACACCCGGGACAAGCTCGGCAAGGCCAAGGCGGTGACCGCCACCCGCGTCGAGGCGAGCGCCGAGGTTCCCGGGCACCCCGTGGGCAACAGCACGGACGGGCTCAACAACCGCTACTGGGGCGCGCCCGCCCCCGGCGCCTCCGCGACGTACACCTTCGCCAAGCCCTTCCGCCTGGTCGCCGTGATCATCACCAACGGCGCCTCCTCGTCGCCCGAGGACTACGCGAAGCAGGCGCGCGCACTCCAGATCGACATGGAGGTGACGGCGCGGGACGGCCGGAAGGTCCACAAGAAGTTCACCCTGAGCGACAAACCCGGTCCCCAGACCTTCCCCACCGGCATCAGCGACGCCACGACGATCGGCCTGACCCTCGACGCACCCGCCGGGTCGGCCCCGGACCGCCATCTCGCCCTGGCGGAGGTGGAGTTCTTCCAGCGAAGCTGACGAGCCCCCGGTCACCCTGACCCACCGCACCACCCACGACAGCGCGAAGTGGACCGGGGGATGAAGCCGGACCGCCGCACGCACCGGCCGCATACCGTGGGTCCCCATGGAGACACGTGTGCGGCTGGAGCCGTGGGGTGACGGGGACTTCTGGCTGCTGGAGCGCAAGAACGAACCCGCGATGACCGAGCATCTCGGCGGGCCGGAGACCCCGGAGAAGCTCGCCGACCGCCAGCGGCGGTACGAGGCCCTGAGCGCGCGGGAGCCGGCCGCCGGGCGGATGTTCCGGGTCGTGCTGGAGCCGACCGGCGAGAGCGTCGGCTCCGTCGGCTTCTGGGAGCGCGAGTGGCGGGGCGAGCCGGTCTACGAGGTCGGCTGGGGCGTGCTGCCCGAGTTCCAGGGCCGCGGGCTGGCGGTGGCGGCGCTCACGGAACTGCTCGCCTACGTCCGCCTCCACGGCACCCGCGACAGCGTCCACGCCTTCCCGGGGACGGACCACCCGGCGTCGAACGCGGTCTGCCGGCGTGCGGGGTTCGAGAACCTGGGAGAGGTCGACTTCGAGTACCCGCCCGGGGTGCCCCACCCGAGCTTCGACTGGCGCTACCGGATGGGCCGGCGACCCGGAACCACCCCGCCGGCCGGAACCGTCCCCTCGGCCGGAACCACCCCGCCGGCCGGACCCACGCCCTCGGCCGGGATCACGCCGTCAGGATGATGCGGCCGCGGACCCCCGCCGTGGCGAGGCGTTCGTGCGCCTTCGGCGCCTCGGCCAGCGCAACGGTCTCCGCGACCCGGAGCGTGAGCTCGCCCGCGTCCACCAGCGCCACCAGGCGGGCCAGGTGCTCCCCGTCCGCCGCGACCTCCTGCTCCTCGACCCGGATCCCGCGCTCCGCGGCCGGGGCCGCGCCGGGGATCACGCCGATGTAGACCCCGCCGTCGCGGACGAAGCCCAGCGCGGACTCCCCCAGTACGGCCGTGTCCAGGACCCCGTCCACCGGCCCGGCCGGAGCCGCGCCGCGCGGGACGAAGTCAGCCGCGCCCAGGGACCGTACGAGCGCCTCGTCCCCGGCCCCCGCCAGGGCCGTCACCACCAGTCCGGCCCGCGCCGCGAGCTGCACCGCGAGCCCGCCGACCACGCCCGCGGCGCCGGTGACCAGCACCGAGGCGCCGGGGGCGAGCCCCAGCAGGTCCACCGCACGGGCCGCGGTGAGCCCGGCCAGCGGCAGCCCCGCCGCCGCCACGGCGTCCACGGCGACCGGCGCGGCCGCCACCGCCGAGGCGTCGAGCACCACGTACTCCGCGTGCGTGCCGAGCGGCTTCACCGTCCCGTAGTGCAGCCCCACGACCCGGTCGCCACGGCTGTGGCCGGTCACGTCCGCGCCCACCTCGTCGATCTCCCCGGCCACCTCCCAGCCGAGGCCGATCCGCTGCCCGGCGCCGCCGAAGGCGCCGGCGCGGACCGCCCCGTCCACCGGGTTGAGCCCGGCGGCCCGGACCCGGATCCTGACCTGGCCCGCCGCCGGCCGCGGCACCGGGACCTCGGCCAGCTCGACCCGCTCCGGCCCGCCGAACCCGTTCACCACGACCGCCAGCATCGTCCGCTCGTCACCCATGTCGCCATCTCCCCTTGTACGTAACGCAGTTCGTCACCGCGTTGCCGCGTCGCCGCGTTGCCGTGTTTCCGATGGGCACTAACCTAGGGAGAGGTACTCTCTTTCCGTAAGTACGCACTCCAGAGTGCGTACCCGACCCGGAAGTGGGGACCCATGGCCACCAGCACCGCCGCGGCCCGACGCGCGGAAGCCCGCGCCGGCTACGACGCCTTCCTCAAGGAGTGCCCCACCGGCCAACTCCTGGCCCGCATCAGCGACAAGTGGGTCGGCCTCATCGTCAGCGCCCTCGCCGAGGCCGAAAACCGCTCGCTGCGCTACAGCGACCTCGGCCGCAAGATCCCCGGCGTCAGCCAGAAGATGCTCACCCAGACCCTGCGCTCCCTCGAACGCGACGGCCTCGTCGACCGCACCGTCACCCCCACCGTCCCCGTCCGCGTCGACTACCGCCTCACCGACCTCGGCGGCAGCCTCAGCTGCCTCCTCTCCTCCGTGAAGCTCTGGGCCGAGAACCACTTCGACGAGGTCAGCGCCCATCGCGACACGTACGACCAGGCCGCCGGAACCTCATAAATTCAGCCGCGACCACCGCCCCGGCAGTGGCATGCTGGCAGCGTGAACGGACCCGGCATTCAGCTCACCCTCGCCCCCGAACTGCGCCTCTTCGCCCCGCCCAGCCGGCGCGTGGACCGCGTACCGACCGTGACCGACGGCGCCTCCAGCCTCGGCCACGTCGTCGAATCGGCCGGCGTCCCGCTCACCGAGGTCGGCCGCCTCCTCGTCGACGGCCACGAGGTGCCCGCCTCGTACGTCCCCCAAGACGGCCAGGACGTCGAGGTGTTCGGGGTCGAACGCCCCCAGCGGATCCCCGGCGCCCCGCTCCGCTTCCTCCTCGACGTCCACCTCGGCACCCTCGCCCGCCGCCTGCGCCTGCTCGGCGTCGACGCCGCCTACGAGAACGAGGACATCGGCGACCCCGCCCTCGCCACCCGCTCCGCCGCCGAGCAGCGCGTCCTGCTCTCCCGCGACCGCGGACTGCTGCGCCGCCGCGAGCTGTTCGCCGGCGCGTACGTCTACAGCGACAACCCCGACGAACAACTGCGCGACGTCCTCAGCCGGTTCGCACCCGTCCTCGCACCGTGGACCCGCTGCACCGCCTGCAACGGCCCGCTCCACGAAGCCGACAAGGAGAGCGTCGGCGACCGCCTCGAACACGGCACGCACCGCTCCTACGACGTGTTCGCGCAGTGCTCCGCATGCGAGCGCGTCTACTGGCGCGGCGCCCACCACGCCCGCCTGGAACGGATCGTCGAGGACGCCCTCGTCGAATTCGGCACGCCCTGACCGACCAGAGCCCGTCCGGGCGGACAGACGGAGAAGCGGAGAAGCGGACAGGCGGACAGGCGGACAGGCGGACAGGCGGACAGGACGATCACGGAGGAACCTAGAAGGCGTAGGCGTCCCCGGTGTCCAGCGCCAGCACCACGTGCTCGTTGTTCACGTGGTTCCGGTCCGTCGCGCCGCCGTTCCACCACGTGTCGACGCGCAGCACCACCTCCGGCACCCGCTCCCGCAGCGCCAGCGCCAGCCCGATGTGCCGGCCGCGCCCGTGCAGCGGCAGCGGGCCCGTCTCGCACACCACCTCGCGCACACCCGCCCGCGCACAGCCCTCCGCCAGCTGCTGCCGGTCCGCGAGCTCGGCCGACAGCCGCACCCGCACCGTCGCGTTCGCCAGCGCCGCCGGCCCGTCGTTCTCCGGGACCAGCCAGATCCGCAGCTGCGCCCCCGACAGGTGCACCCGGCCGTGGTACGCCACGTCGGCCTCGGCTTCGGCTTCGGGCCCGGGCCCGGCCGACACCGAGGCCCACCCGGGCGGCGCACCCGCACCCGCACCCAGCGCCAGCAACCCCGCCACCACCACACTCCGTACGGCACCACGGCGCACCGCCACCACCTCCTCGCGCGGAGGCTAGCCACCGGCGACCACGGCCGATCGGACCATCACACGAATGAGGGCGGGCCGTACCCCCATCTGCCCCCGCGCGCCCTCATAGGCTTCCAGCCATGCTGATCGCACGCTCCGCCGCACTGTTCGCCCTCGCCGCCCTCCTGGAGATCGGCGGCGCCTGGCTCGTGTGGCAGGGCGTCCGCGAGCACAAGGGCTGGGCCTGGATCGGCGCCGGAGTGATCGCCCTCGGCCTCTACGGCTTCGTCGCCACCCTCCAGCCCCAGGGCGACTTCGCCCGCGTCCTCGCCGCCTACGGCGGGGTCTTCGTCGCCGGATCCCTCCTCTGGGGCGCCGTCGCCGACGGCTACCGCCCCGACCGCTGGGACGTCATCGGAGCCCTCGTCTGCCTCGGCGGCATGGCCGTGATCATGTACGCCCCACGCGGACGCTGATCCACGGTCCACCGGACCACGGGACCACGGGACCACGGGACCACCGGGCCGCCGGGCCGCCGGGCCGCCGGGCCCCGCCTATGCTGGCGGGTAATCGCCCGTACGAACGACCGACGCCACACACGACCGAGGAGCCCGCAGATGAGCACCGCACCGGCCACCCGAACCGCCGTCGTCACCGGCGCGAGCAGTGGCATCGGCGCGGCCACCGCCCGGCAGCTCGCCGCCGCCGGCTACCACGTCGTCCTCACCGCCCGCCGCAAGGACCGCATCGAGGCCCTCGCCGCCGAGCTCACCGAAGCCGGCCACTCCGCGGCCGCCCACGCCCTCGACGTCACCGACCGCACCGCCGTCGACGCTTTCGCAGCCTCCCTCGACCGCTACCCCTCCGTCGACGTACTCGTCAACAACGCGGGCGGCGCCATCGGAGCCGAGCCCGTCGCCACCGGCGACCCCGCCGACTGGCGCACGATGTACGAGGTCAACGTCATCGGCACCCTCAACGTCACCCAGGCCCTGCTCCCCGCCCTCACCGCCTCCGGCGACGGCACGGTCGTGGTCCTCTCCTCCACCGCCGGCCACTCCACGTACGAGGGCGGCGCCGGCTACGTCGCGGCCAAGAACGGCGCCCGCGTCCTCGCCGAGACCCTCCGCCTGGAGATCGTCGGCCAGCCCGTACGCGTCATCGAGATCGCCCCCGGCATGGTCAAGACGGAGGAGTTCGCGAAGACCCGCTTCCGCGGCGACGCCGAGAAGGCGGAGAAGGTCTACGCGGGCGTCGCGGAACCCCTGTCCGCCGACGACGTGGCCGACACCATCACCTGGGCGGTCACCCGCCCCAGCCACGTCAACATCGACCTCCTCGTGGTCCGCCCCCGCGCCCAGGCCTCGAACACGAAGGTCCACCGCGACCTCTAGGCCAGCCCGGCCGCCTTGAGGTGCGGCATCAGGGCCGCGGGCTTCAGCCCCGCGGCCCTCGCCGCGCCCAGCGCCCGCTCCAGATCCGCCGCCAGCGTCGGCGTGAAGTGCAGCAGCACGATGTCCCCGGCCTTCAGCCGCGGCGTGGGCGGGGTCTCGCCCCACGTGGTGAAGTCGTGCGTCCACGTGACGAGCGCCTTCACCCCGCACGCCTTCGCCGCGAGCCGCACCTCGTCGTTCACGGCCCCGTACGGCGGCCGCAGCAGCTTCGGCGCCCGCCCGAACGCCGCCTCGATCCGCTCCCCGGCCCCGCACACCTCGGCATCCTTGCCGACCGCGTCGAGCGTGGTGAGATCCGGATGGTTGACGGTGTGGTTCTCCACACTCGCCCGCCCCTCCTCCGTGAGCCGGGTGAAGTACCCGGTGTCGTACGAGATCGCCCCGGGCAGCAGGAACAACGTCACCGGCACCCGCTTCTCCAGCAGGATCCGAGCCGCCTCCGGATCGTGGTTCCACCCGTCGTCGATCGTGATGAACACGACCTTCTCCCGGGTCGGCACCTGCGCCACGACCCCCGGCAACCCCACCCCGGCCTGCGCGGACCCAGCGGCCCCCAAGGCAAGCGACAACGCCGCGCACACGGCGACCACCACACGAGATCTCCCCATGCCGCCCACCCTGGTCTAGACCATCTCCCACCGTCAACCCTCCTGCGCCGAGCGGAAGTTGACGACCTGCATACCCCGGGCCCGTATGGGTGAATCCGCGCAGAATGTCGGCGGCCACGCCTGCGCTCCGCAACCGTGAGCCGCGAGAAGGAGCAAGCCATGAGCATCACACAAGCCGCCGACCGTCTCGCCCGGGAACTCCCCCGCCACCGTGTGGAGATCCTCCAAGGACGGCTCACCGCCACACCTCACGCCGACGGGGCGCACGCGCTCGCTCTGAGCTGGCTGATCGAGAAGTTCTACGAGGCTGGGGCCAAGAAAGCCGGCCTGCGCTACGTCCAGGGTGTCGGCATCTGGCTGCCCACCGGCCCGGACGACTACGCCATCCCGGACTTCGCACTCGTCAGCAAGGACTTCCTCGCCTTCAAGGGACGCAACGACTGCTACCCGCCCGACGTCTTTCGCCTCATCGTCGAGGTGACCTCCACGAACTGGTCGGATGACCTCGGACCGAAGGTCGACGCCTACGCCAAGGCCGACATCCCCTTCTACATCATCGCCGACCGCCGTCACGACGAGGTCGCGGTCTGCAGCGACCCGCGCAACGGCACCTACCGGCTCCGCACGTCCCACAAGCGGGGCGAGTCCATCACGGTGCCCGAGTACGTCGGGGTGTCCCTCGACCTCCCCGTGAATCTCCTCCTCGACGGCGACGAGGACTGAGCCCTTCCAGGACATGTGACATTCCGCCATACGTTCGAGTGAACGACGTCCGATCCACCTACGGCACGCCACACCCCTACCTAGGTTCAGCCACAACACAAACGGCCCCCGCCCGAGATGGCAGTCCCGGCCGAGGGCCTCACCAACAGGGAAGAAGGACTTCCTCATGGCTGACCAGGACCCTAGCGCCCCCGCGCGCTTCATGGACCTCGAAGACCCCCGCTACGCCTACATGTTCGGCTTCCTCCAAGCCGATGGCCACCTCGCACAGGGCAAGGGCCAGAAGGGCAAGCTCACCGCCGAGATCAACGCACGGGATATCCACATCCTCCGCGAGTTCCAGCAGCTGACGCCCTACTACAGCTCCATCACCGAGCGCGTCCGCAGCACGAACTTCGCCGCCCGCGCCCATTCGGCAACGTGGACCGTCTGCTCACTCGAAGCGAGGAGCATCGTCAACGAGCTCGGGATCCCCTACGGCAAGAAGTCCCTGACCATCAAACCGCCCCGTGCGGACTTCTCCCGCCCCGATTACCTCCGGGGAATCATCGATGCAGACGGGTCGCTCGGCTGGACCGCCCAGGGTTTCCCCTACCTCTCCCTGACCTCGGCCAGCACAGCGGTTGCTGCCTACCTGTGCCACTACGGCAAGAAGGTCACCGGAACAGAGCGCACGATCTCACGCAACACGCGCGATGGCGTGTACAACGTCTGCTACTACAAGGAGACAGCGCAGCAACTCGCCACACACTTCTACTATGACGGCTCCCTCGCGCTCGCGCACAAGAAGGCGAATGCGGAGGCGATCCAGGCCTGGGTTCGTCCTGCGACGATGCGGATCGCTCCGCCGCGACGCCGCTGGACCTCACAGGAGGATCAAGAGCTACTGAGGCTGAACGACCCTGTAGCGGCCGGCATCGCCCTCAATCGAACCAAGCAGAGTTGCTCCGTGCGCCTGTGGCGTCTGCAGAACGACTGCACCTGAGCAAACCCACGCAGAGGGGCCCGGACCGATGGTGATCGGTCCGGGCCCCTCCGTTCGCCCGTCAACCGGGCCGGGCCTCATCCCTTGATGCAGATGACCTGCTTGAGCTTGGCCACGACCTGCACGAGGTCGGTCTGCTGGTCGATGACCTGCTCGATCGACTTGTACGCGCCCGGGATCTCGTCCACGACGCCCGAGTCCTTGCGGCACTCCACACCCTTGGTCTGCTCCACCAGGTCGCGCGCCGAGAACTTCTTCTTCGCCGCCGTCCGGCTCATCTTCCGGCCCGCGCCGTGCGAGGCCGAGTTGAACGACTTCTCGTTGCCCAGGCCCTTCACGATGTACGAGCCCGTGCCCATGGAGCCCGGGATGATCCCGTAGTCGCCGCTGCCGGCGCGGATCGCGCCCTTGCGCGTGACCAGCAGGTCCATCCCGTCGTACCGCTCCTCAGCCACGTAGTTGTGGTGGCAGCTGATTTCCCGGTCGAAGGAGACCTTCGCCTTCCGGAACTCCTTCCGGAACACCTCCTTGAACAGGCTCATCATCACGGCGCGGTTGTACTTCGCGTACTCCTGGGCCCAGAAGAGGTCGTTGCGGTACGCCTCCATCTCCGGCGTGGCCGCGAGGAAGACGGCGAGGTCCCGGTCCACGAGGCCTTGGTTGTGCGAGAGTCCGCGGGCCACGTTGATGTGGAACGCAGCCAACTCGTTGCCGATGTTCCGTGAACCCGAGTGCAGCATGAGCCACACCGAACCGGATGTATCGACACATACCTCACAAAAATGATTCCCTTGGCCAAGGCTTCCCATTTGCCGCATCGCCCGGTCCCGCCGGAACTTCACCGCATCCGCGACGTAGTCGAAGCGCTCCCACAGGTCCCCGAAGCCCGCCTCGGTGAACCCGTACAGCCGCGACGGGTCCACCGCCTCGCGGTGCATCCCGTTCCCCACCGGGATCGCCTGCTCGATCTTCGAGCGGAGCTTGGACAGGTCCCCCGGCAGGTCGTTCGCCGTCAGGGACGTCTTCACCGCCGACATGCCGCAGCCGATGTCCACGCCCACCGCCGCCGGGCAGACCGCGTCCTTCATGGCGATCACCGAGCCGACCGTGGCGCCCTTGCCGTAGTGGACGTCCGGCATGACGGCCAGGCCCTTGATCCACGGGAGGGTGGCGACGTTGCGCAGCTGCTGCATCGCGCCGTCCTCGACCGACGCCGGGTCCGTCCACATCCGGATGGGGACGTTCGCCCCGGGTACCTCTACATACGACATACGGAATCAATCCCCCGAAAACCACAGAAAAGTCAGAATGCGCAAAAAGCCTCGCTCTTGATCCCAAATACGACAGGGGACCGGCGCCAGCACCAGCGTGTGCGATAGACATTGTGTTCAGCCGTGACCAAGTAGCGGCAACGCATTTTCCTGACCACCGGGGTCCCGGCGGTCGAAGGGAGCCAGTGGACGTGCAGCGCAAGGCGGTACGGCGAGGGTCGCGGATCCTGCCAGGCATCGCGGTGCTCACCGCGCTCGCGGCCGGCGCGCTCGGTCTGACCGGGTGCACCGGCGGGAGCAGCGGCGGCGGCACCAGTGACTCGAAGGCGGGCGGCAACCCCGCCGTGCCCGCCCAGCCGGGGAAGTACCGCAGTCTGCCCGCGCCCTGCAAGGCCGGCGTCGACAGCAAGAAGCTCAAGGCCATGCTGCCGGCGGGCGACAGCCTCACTCCCGAGCAGCGCGACCAGATGTACGCCGGCGTCGCGGACTCCTCGTACGACGGGGACCGGCACGTCGGCTGCCGCTGGACCGCGCAGTCGCCCGAGGAGACGCGGCTGCTGTCGGTCGGGTTCGAGCGCGTGGTCTCGTACGACCGGGCCACCGCCAGCGACGACGACAAGGCGAAGCAGGTCTACGTACGACTGCTCACCGACGCGCACCTGCCCTTCCCCGGGCCGGCCACGAGCGCGAGCCCCAATCCCGGCACTCCCGGCACTCCCCCCGCCCCCAACCCGGCCGCCCCCAACCCCTCCGCTCCCTCGGCCGCCGCCACGCCGCCGGCCGGCGCGGCGCCACCGGCCGGCGCTCCGACCCCCGGCGCGACCCCGTCCGCCCCGGTCGAGCTCGGCTCCCGCGTCCTCGACGGACTCGGCAGCGACGCCTTCATCGAGGACAAGCTGAGCCCCGCCGGGGCCACGGCCGCGCAGGCGCGCACCGTGCGGATTGTGTTCCGTACCTCGAATGTCATCGTCAAGGTCGAGTACAGCGTGCAGCCCGCCCTGCCCGGCACGGTCCCGTCGAGTTTGGAAACCCAGGACAGGGCACGGCAGTTGGCGCAGGCCCTGGTGGAGCGTTTCAACGAGTGAGCGGCGCCCGCCGCAGCCGGGCGTGACGCCGCGCACAGCAGGCGGGCACCCGATCGGGCTACCGTTGCCCGGGTCCCGCGTCCGAAGAAGACCCTCACACGCACTGAAGGAACCATGCACCGATCAGCCTCGCGCCTCACCCGCGTTCTCGCCTGCGCAGCCGTCCCGGTGATCCTCACCGTCGCCGGCTGCTCGTCCGACTCGGGCAAGGACTCGGGCTCGAACGACGGCAAGAAGTCCAGTTCCTCCTCGTCGGCCAAGCCCAACGCGAAGTCGTCCGCCCCGCTGGAGAAGGCGGCCTTCGCCACGCTCCCGGACCCCTGCAAGGCGCTCGGGTCGGCGACGATAGACACGGTCGTCCCGGACGCGAAGGACAAGAACGGTACGGGGACCAAGTCGAACGACCTGACCAGCCGTGCCGGCTGTGCCTGGAACGGCCTGCAGTCGGACGGTCTGAAGGGCTCGCAGTACCGCTGGCTGTCGCTCTCCTTCTTCCGTGCCGACTCGCACACCTCGCTCGGCAGCGCCAACAAGCGCGCGGAGGAGGAGTACAGCAAGCAGGTCGAGAAGGCGAAGGCGTCCGAGGGCGCGCAGAACCTGAAGGCCGAGGCCACGGACGGGATCGGCGAGCAGGGCACGTCGGTCGTCTACAGCGTCAAGAAGGACGTCGACTTCTTCAACACGACGATCGTGGCGCGCAACCAGAACGTGGTGGTCACGCTCGACTACAACGGCGCCGCGTACGAGGGTGCCGGCGCTCCGGACCAGGCGAAGCTGCTCCAGGACGCGGTCGCTGCGGCCAAGGAGGCCGTGGCCTCGGTCGACGCCGCCAACAAGCAGCAGGCCGAGCAGCCGCCGGCGGAGCAGCCGCAGTCGCCGCAGCCCCAGTAGTGGTCACGGTGGAGGCCCCGGGGCGGGGCCTCCTGGGGCGCTGACATCCAGTCACCCGTACGCTGTGCCTGCCGCAGCTCGGTAAAGGCTCGGTAAGCACTTCAGCGCTCGGTATGTGCTCGACAAGGGGAGGGGATCGCGGGTGGCCGCGATGCAGCTGACTCGTACGCACCGGATACTCATCGGCGTCGTGGTCGCGGGAGCCGTGGTCATCGCGGGGATCGGCTTCGCGGGCTCGTACGCCGCGGTGCGCGCGCTCGCCGAGCAGAAAGGCTTCGGCAGCTTCTCGCTGGTGTTCCCGATCGGCATCGACGCGGGCATCTGTGTGCTGCTCGCGCTGGACCTGCTGCTGACGTGGCTCCGGATCCCCTTCCCGCTGCTGCGTCAGACGGCCTGGCTGCTGACCGCGGCCACCATCGCCTTCAACGGGGCGGCGTCCTGGCCCGACCCGTTGGGTGTCGGCATGCACGCCGTGATCCCGATCCTGTTCGTGGTGACGGTGGAGGCCGCCCGGCACGCCGTGGGCCGGATCGCGGACATCACCGCGGACCGGCACATGGAGGGCGTGCGCATCACGCGGTGGCTGCTGTCGCCGATACCCACGTTCAAGCTGTGGCGCCGGATGAAGCTGTGGGAGCTGCGCTCCTACGAGCAGGCGGTCGGCATGGAGCAGGACCGGCTGATCTACCAGGCCCGGCTGCAGGCGCGGTACGGGCGCTCCTGGCGGCGGAAGGCGCCGGTGGAGGCGCTGATGCCGCTGAAGCTGGCCCGGATCGGCGTGCCGCTCAAGGAGACGGCTCCGGAGGCGCTGGCGATGACGGGCATCGAGCCGGCGGTGCTGCCCCCGCTGGACCAGCAGGGTGCGGCGGCCGGCGCTCCGGCGCTGGTGGCCGCGGCGGCCGCGCCGGGGCTCGCCCAGCAGGCGGAGCAGGCCCGGCAGGCCGCCGAGGCGCAGGGCGTGGCGCAGGGTGAGGCGCAGGGCGTGGTGCCGGGGCCGCCCGCGGTCGTGCACGGCCCGCCGCCGTTCGCGGTGGAGCCGACGGCCATGCCGGCGGCGCACAACAGCGCGTGGTTCGCCGCGCCGAAGGCGCCGCAGGCGGCGTACGAGGGCGGATACAACCCGCAGTACGTCGAGGGGTTGGAGCCGACTCCGGTCCTGCCTCCGATGGGGCCGGAGGAGCAGCAGCCGGTGCAGCAGGACCTCCCGATCCCGGCGCCCCGCCAGGAGGACCTCCCCCAGGGTGCGCAGGCCGCCCAGGTGCAGCAGGCCCCGGAGGACGGCCCGGAGACCCCCGACGAGGCCGAGTTCGCCGAGGTCGCGTACAAGGTGTTCTGCGCGCTGTCCGACGAGAAGCAGGACTACCCGTCGGCCGAGGCGCTCGACATACACCTCTCGGACGGCTACGGCGTGACCCACCCGCGCAGCGGTTCCCTGCTGCGGCGGATGATCCCGGCGTTCAAGCTGCGCTACAACAAGGACCGCGAGGCCGAGCACATCGCCTGAGCACACCGCCTGAGGCACACCGTCCGACCATGCGGAAGGGCCCGCACCCCGAGGGGTGCGGGCCCTTCCGCGTGATTCCTGCGGCCTGGACGGTGAGGTCTCAGACGGCGAGCAGCTTGCGCACCCGGTCCGCGCCCACCGCCAGCAGCAGCGTGGGCAGTCGCGGCCCGGTCTCCCGGGTCACGAGGAGCCGGTAGAGCAGCGCGAAGAACGTGCGCTGCGCGACCTTGAGCTCGGGCGTCGGCTTGGCGTCGGGCTCCAGCCCGGCCATGACCTTCGGGACGCCGTAGACGAGCGTGGTCAGCCCGTCGAGGGACCAGTGCGAGTCCAGGCCCTCCAGCAGCAGGCGCAGCGACTCGCGGCCCTCGTCGTCCAGGGACGACAGCAGCTCGGTGTCGGCTTCCTCGCGTACGAGGGTGCGCTGGTCGGCCGGGACCTGGGTGGTGATCCAGTTCTCGGCGCGGTCCAGGCGCGGCCGTACCTCGTCGAGGGAGGTGAGCGGCTGCGACGGGTCGAGGTCCGTCAGGATGCGCAGGGTCTGCTCGTCGTGGCCGGCGGTGATGTCGACGACGGACGCGAGCGTCCGGTACGGCATCGGCCGCGGGGTGCGCGGCAGCTCGGCGGTGGCGGTGCGCACGGCGCGGGTGTGCGCGGCGGCGTCGGCGGGCAGGACGGAGCCGTCGGCGACCTTGGACTCCAGCTTGTCCCACTCGTCGTAGAGCCGCTGGATCTCCTGGTCGAAGGCGATCTTGAAGGACTGGTTGGGGCGGCGGCGCGCGTACAGCCAGCGCAGCAGCTGCGGCTCCATGATCTTCAGCGCGTCGGCCGGGGTGGGGACCCCGCCCTTGCTGGAGGACATCTTGGCCATGCCGCTGATGCCGACGAAGGCGTACATCGGTCCGATCGGCTGCTCGCCGCCGAAGATGTGCACGATCTGGCCGCCGACCTGGAAGGACGAGCCGGGCGAGGAGTGGTCGACGCCGGAGGGCTCGAAGATCACGCCCTCGAAGGCCCAGCGCATGGGCCAGTCGACCTTCCAGACGAGCTTGCCGCGGTTGAACTCGCTGAGCTTGACCGTCTCGGTGAACTCGTCCTCGGTGCAGACGTAGGTCATCTCGGTGGTCTCGTCGTCGTACGAGGTGACCTTGGTGAAGTCCTTGCCGCACTCGCCGCAGTACGGCTTGTACGGGAAGTACCCGCCCTCGCCGGTGCTGCCGTCGTCCTCGGCGGCCGCGCCGGAGCCCTCGGCGGCCTCCAGCTCGGCCTCGTCGACCTGCTTCTGCTGGGGCTTCTTGCCGCCCGGCTTCTGCTTGGTGCGGTACTGGTCGAGGACGGCGTCGATGTCGCCGCGGTGTTTCATCGCGAACAGGACCTGCTCGCGGTAGACACCGGTGGTGTACTGCTCGGTCTGGCTGATCGGGTCGTACTCGACGCCCATATCGGCCAGTGCCTCGACGAAGACGGCCTTGAAGTGCTCGGCCCAGTTCGGGTACGCCGAGCCGGCCGGGGCGGGCACGGCGGTCAGCGGGCGCCCGATGTGCTGGGCCCACGACTCGTCGATGCCGGGCACGCCGGCGGGCACCTTGCGGTACCGGTCGTAGTCGTCCCAGGAGATGAGGTGGCGGACCTCGATGCCCCGGCGGCGGATCTCGTCCGCGACCAGGTGCGGGGTCATGACCTCGCGGAGGTTGCCCAGGTGGATGGGGCCGGAGGGGGAGAGTCCGGACGCGACGACGACAGGTTTGCCGGGTGCTCGGCGCTCCGCCTCGGCGATGACCTCGTCCGCGAAACGGGAGACCCAGTCGGTCTCGGTGCTGCTCTGAGCCACGACACGTCCTTCTATCTCGAATGCTGGCTTCAGCCATTCTCCCAGACGGAACGGGCCGCTCCGAGGTTGCTTGCCGACCCGCTCCGGGGTTGCTTGCCGACCGGCGCCGGGCCCGTCAGTCGGCGGCGAGCGGGATCCGCCCGAGGCGCCGCACCGCGGCGAGGATCTGCGGCTTCGTGGCGTCCAGCGCCTGGGGCAGCAGCACGAGCGGGCTGCCGTGCCGCCGGACGTACGCCGCGGCCCGGCGCCCGGGCCGGCTGAAGGGTGCCGCGCTGGGCACCACCGGCAGCTCCACCCCGGGCCGGGGCACCAGCACCACGGCGCCCTTCACGGTGCGGACCTCGCTCAGGTCCCCCCAGGGACCAGCGCGCCGGATCCGGCGGCACGGAGCTCCAGCGGTCCGACCTCGGGGAGAGCCTCCGCGCCGCGCAGGGTGATCCGGTCCATCCCGGCAGAGCAGCGACGGGGAATTCCCGGAATCCGGCTGGTCCCTCCGTGGGATACTCGGCTCTTGTCGGAACAACCAAGTGCACCCACCGGCACAACCTCACAGGAACGGCAGCTCATGGCCTCGGTCCCTTCCCTCGCTTCTTCCGTCAACCAGCGCGTCGCGGACGCCCTCGCCTCCGCCCTGCCGGAGGCCGGTGCCGCCGACCCGCTGCTGCGACGAAGCGACCGGGCCGACTTCCAGGCCAACGGCATCCTGGCGCTCGCGAAGAAGGCGAAGGCCAACCCGCGCGAGCTGGCGACGACCGTGGTCGAGGGCATCCCGACCGGTGACCTGATCCAGGAGATCGAGGTCTCGGGCCCGGGCTTCCTCAACATCACCATCACCGACAGGGCGATCATCGAGACCCTCGCGGCGCGTGCGCTCGACGACCGCCTCGGGGTCCCGCTCGCGGCGAACCCGGGCACCACGGTGATCGACTACGCGCAGCCGAACGTCGCGAAGGAGATGCACGTCGGGCACCTGCGCTCCGCCGTGATCGGCGCGGCGATGGTGGAGATCCTGGAGTTCACGGGCGAGAAGGTGGTCCGTCGCCACCACATCGGCGACTGGGGCACCCAGTTCGGCATGCTCATCCAGTACCTGCTGGAGCACCCGCACGAGCTGGACCACAAGTCGGACGAGGAGGTCTCCGGCGAGGAGGCCATGTCCAACCTCAACCGCCTCTACAAGGCCTCGCGCGGCCTCTTCGACTCCGACGAGGAGTTCAAGACGCGGGCCCGGGCCCGGGTGGTGGACCTGCAGGCGGGCGACCCGGAGACCCTCGCCCTGTGGCAGCGGTTCGTGGACGAGTCGAAGATCTACTTCTACTCCGTCTTCAACAAGCTGGACATGGACATCCAGGACCCGGACGTGGTCGGCGAGTCCGGCTACAACGACATGCTGGTGGAGACCTGCAAGCTGCTGGAGGAGTCGGGCGTCGCCGTCCGCTCCAACGGCGCGCTCTGCGTGTTCTTCGACGACGTCAAGGGCCCGGACGGCAACCCGACCCCGCTGATCGTGCAGAAGTCGGACGGCGGTTTCGGCTACGCGGCCACCGACCTGTCGGCGATCCGCGACCGCGTGGGGAACTTGGGCGCGACCGAGCTGATCTACGTGGTCGACGCGCGGCAGTCCCTGCACTTCAAGATGGTCTTCGAGACGGCCCGCCGCGCGGGCTGGCTGAACGACGAGGTCAAGGCCGTGCAGCTGGCCTTCGGTACGGTCCTCGGCAAGGACGGCAAGCCGTTCAAGACCCGTGAGGGCGAGACGGTCCGGCTGGTGGACCTGCTGGACGAGGCCGTCGACCGCGCCACGGCCGTCGTGCGGGAGAAGGCCGAGAGGGTCGGCCTGACCGAGGCGGAGATCGTCGAGAACGGCCAGTACGTGGGCATCGGCGCCGTGAAGTACGCGGACCTGTCCACCTCGGCCTCGCGCGACTACAAGTTCGACCTGGACCAGATGGTCTCGCTGACCGGCGACACGTCCGTGTACCTCCAGTACGCGTACGCCCGGATCAAGTCCATCCTGCGCAAGGCGGGCGAGGGCGACCGCAAGCCGGCCGCCCACCCGGAGCTGGAGCTGGCCCCGGCCGAGCGCGCGCTGGGCCTGCACCTGGACCAGTTCGGCGAGGTCATCGCCGAGGCGGCCGCGGAGCACGCCCCGCACAAGGTGGCGGCGTACCTCTACCAGCTGTCCTCGCTGTTCGCGACGTTCTACGAGCAGTGCCCTGTCGTGAAGCCCGAGCCCGAGCTCGTCGTCGGCGAGAACCGGCTGTTCCTGTGCGACCTGACGGCCCGCACCCTCTCGAAGGGCATGTCCCTCCTCGGGATCCGGACGCCCGAGAAGCTCTGACATCCGGAATCAGGACAGAACGCACGAAAGGCCAACGACCCCGGCATTCGCCGCCGGGGTCGTTGGCCTTTCGTGATGTTTAAGCCATCAACTTTCACGCCGACCCCACTAATCTGATCATGTTCAAAAGATCTGTATGGGGGAAACAAGTGAAGAAGATCAAGCGCATGGCCGCGGTCGCCGCGGTCGCCGTGGCCGGACCGACCATCCTGACCGCCACGCCCGCCATGGCCGCCGACCAGCCCGCCGTGATCGTTCCTGACGTGGCGCCGAAGGACGACGCCACCGCCGACGCCGGTGCGCCGACCACGCCCGGCGCCGAGAAGCCCGGGGCGGAGAAGCCCGTCGCCGAGAAGCCCGCGCCCGTCGCGGAGAAGCCGGCGCCCGTCGTCGAGGCGCCCGCGCCGACCACCCCGGCCCCGGCGCCCGCCGAGCAGCCCGCGAAGGACGCCGGGCCCGCCGCGGACAAGCAGCACGCCGACTCCGACGGCATCATGATGGGCCCCGACGTCACCGTCGCGGGCATCCCGAAGAACGGCTTCAAGCCGGGCGGCGACTGGACCCAGCTGAAGGTGTCGGTCGACAACTCGGGCGGCGACTGGATCACCGGGCTCGCGCCCCGCCTCTCGGTCGACAAGGCCGGCGGCAAGCTGAAGGCCAGCCACTACGAGATCGAGACCCGCATCGTCCGCACGGACGGCAGCAGCTACTGGTGGCCCGCGACGGCGCTCGACCACGACACCGACGCCACCAGCATGAGCGACTACTTCATCGGCACCGTCGACACCGTAGGCACCCTCGACCGCGGCGAGAGCCGCGACCTCGACGTGCGCATCCGCTTCACCGCGGACGCCCCGCGCATCAACTTCGACATGGCCTCCGACGCCGTGAAGATCAGCGCCGACGGCTGGAAGTACGGCCCCAGCAGCTGGTACGACGCGAAGATCGAAGGCGCCGAGGACGGCGAAGAGGACCCGTTCGTCGAGGGCCCCGCGCTGGCGGTGAACGGCGTGCCGGAGACCGTCAAGGCCGGCGGCGACTGGACCAACCTGTCCGTCCGCGTCGACAACTCCGGCAAGAAGGCCCTGGACGGCTTCAACGTCGGCCTGCTCCTGGCCCGCCCGGACTGGGTCCCGATGAAGAGCTCGCAGGTCAAGGTCGAGGTCCTCAGCAAGGACAAGAACGGCAAGGCCGGCTGGCACGAGGCCGAGATCCGGAACGAGGAGGAGGGCGTGTTCCTCGGAGTCGACCTCGCGGGCGGCCCCGTCGCGGACGGCCAGAGCTTCGACATCCAGGTCCGCATCCGCCTGACGGCCGACGCGCCGCTCGGCGACCTGCGCATCTCCTCCTGGGGCACGTCCCAGGTCGGCCCGGAGACCCCGAAGCCGTGGGCGACTTCGTACTCCAAGGCCCGCCTGACGAAGGTCGTCGCCGCCGACCCGGCCACCGGCGGGAACGGCAACCAGCCGAACCCGAACGGCTCCGCGAAGCCGATCGTCGACGACACCACCGGCCACACCGGCGGCGAACTCGCCGCCACCGGCGCCGACGCGGCCACCACCTGGGCCCTCGGCGGCGCGGGCGTGGCCCTCGCCATGGGCGTCGCCCTGGTCGCGGGCACCGGCCGCCGCCGCCGCGCCACCGCCTGAGCCGACACCACTGCCTGAGCCGACACCTCGGCTCCGGCCGGCACGTGGCCATGTGAGGGGGCCCACAGGGAATGTTCTCCCTGTGGGCCCCCTCTTTCGAGGCATGAAGACCGAGACCGAGACCACCACCCGGCGCCGCGCCGGACTCGCCGTCGCCGCCCTCCTCGCCGCCGACGGACTGCTGCACCTCTACTGGGCCACCGGCGCGACCTGGCCCGCCGCCGACGAGCGCGCGCTGTCACTGGCCGTCCTCGGCCTGGAGACCTCCTTCGGGCCCCCAGTGGTGCTGCCGCTGGCCGCCGTGACCCTGGCGGGCGCCACCGCGGTCCTGGCCCACTCCCGCGGCCGCGGCGGCCGCATCACTCGGGCCGTCACCGCCGCCGTCGCCACCGGGCTGGCCGTACGGGGCCTCGCGGGCCTCGGCTGGGCGGCCGGGCTCCTCGACAGCCCGGCCGGCAGCCCCTTCCACTGGCTCAACCTCGCGCTGTACACGCCCGCTTGCCTGGTCTTCGGCTGGGCGGCCGCCCGCCTCGCCCTCACACCCACCGTTCACCCGAACGGCCCGATTGTGTCCGTGCACCCCGGGTAGGGGACGGCCCGTCCTTCCCCCACCGCGACCACCGGAGGCCTCCGTGCCCGACATGAACGGCCCCTACAAGCCCGGCACCCCCTGCTGGATCGACCTGATGGTCCCCGACCAGCAGGCCGCCCTCGACTTCTACAAGGACCTCTTCGGCTGGCAGGGCGAGGTCGGACCGGCCGAACAGGGCGGCTACTCCGTCTGCACCCTCAAGGGCAAGCCGGTCGCCGGCATCATGAAGGCGAGCAACCCGGACGGCACCGTCCCGGACCCGATGCCGCCGGTCGCGTGGACCACGTACCTGGCCACCGACTCCCTCGACTCCACCCTCAAGTCGGTCACCGACGCCGGCGGCTCGGTGATGATGGGCGCGATGGACGTCATGGACCTCGGCCGGATGGCCGTGATCACCGACCCCACCGGCGCAGCGGTCGGCCTGTGGCAGGCCGGCACCTTCGACGGCGCCGGCATCGTCAACGAACACGGCGCCCTCATCTGGAACGAGCTGAACACCCCCGACGTCCCCGCCGCGGCCGCCTTCTACAGCGCCGTCCTGCCCGTCACCACGGCCCGGTCCACGATGCCGGACGCCGGGGACTACACCGAGTTCAAGGTCGGCGACCGCGCCGTCGGCGGGATGATGGACCTGGCCAAGCTGCCGGCGGGGGTGCCGCCGCACTGGATGCCGTACTTCCACGTGGACGGCGTCGACGAGATCCAGGCCGCCGTCGTACGGGCCGGGGGCAGCGTCATGGCCCCGGCCTTCGACATGGTGGCGGGCCGGATGGCCGTCCTCGCCGACCCCCAGGGCGGCGTCTTCTCGGTGATCACGGCGCGCGCCCCGGAACAGGTCGGCTGATGTCACCCGGCGCACGGGGAACCCGCTCCCCGTGCGCCGCACCTCACCTCGTGAACCGGTGCCACCAGCGGCGCCGGGCCGCCTCGCGCATCTCCGCGGCCTCCTCCCTGCACTTGGCCTCCCGCTCCGCGTCGCCGACCGCGGCGAAGCCCGCCGCGGCCCGCTCGAAGGCCTCCGCCGCCTCCGCGAAGCGGCGCAGGCCGGCCAGGGTGCCGGCCAGTGCCCGCACCGCAGCGGCCTGGTCCCCCACAGTGTCCAAGAGCGCGCAGGCCCGCTCGTGCGCCTCCAACGCCTGCGTCCACCGCCCCTCCCGCTGGTGCAGCAGGCCGAGGTTGATCATCACCACGCCTTCGCCGTCCCGGTCTCCCCCTGCGGTGAAGAGGCTCAGCGCCTCCTCGAAACGGGCCCGCACCTCGTGCGACGAACCCGTGGACATAAGCGATAACCCCATCCGGTTCAGGATCCACGCCATGCGGGTCCGGTAGCCCAGATCCCGCACGATGACGAGTGCCTCTTCCCATACGACCAGGCACTCCTCGCCCTGTCCCGCCGCCCAGAGCGCCTGACCAAGTGCGTCCAGCACGATGACCTCACGGTGCCTGTCGTCCAGCTCCCGCATGAGGGCGAGAGACTGCCGGTGCATGGCGATCGCCTCATCCAGCCGTCCCAGGTGGTGGAGGTCGCTGCCCAGCGCCAGCAGCACCGCGGCTTCCGCGTGCAGGAACCCCACCTCGCGGTAAATCTCCAACGCTCGCTGGTGAGCTTGCCGTGCCTCCTCAAAACGGTGCGCGGCAGCGTACGAGGTGCCCAACAGGGTCAGCGCCCTGCCCTCCCCGTCCCTGTCAGAGGCCTCGCGGAACAGGGCGAGGGCCTCCGTCAGCGGCTCGGTGGCCTCCCCGTCGTCCGCCTGCCACAGTGCGCTGCCGAGGTCGCAGAGCGCGACGCCCAGGCCGTCGGGCCTGCCCGTCGTGCGCACGGCCGCGAGTACGTGGCGCGCGATCAGCAGGTTTTCTTGTGTATGCCCGTAGAGCTGGAAGTAGGAAGACAGGAGGCCGGCCAGTTTCACAGCGGTCTCCACCCGACCGGAGTCGGCGGCGAAGCCCACGGCGGCGACCAGCGTCGGCCGCTCCATGTCGAGATGGTCCAGCACCTGCGCAACGGAGGGCAGTCCCGGCGCACGAAGGCCCGGCGTGTTCACTCCCAGGAGATCCAGCGCCACTCCGGTGCTCAAGACCAGGTCGGCCAGGAAGGCGTCCGTCGCCTCCTCCCGCCCGTCCTCCTCGGCGCACTCCTCGCCCCGCTCCAGCGCGTACAGCCGCAGCAGGTCGTGCATCCGCCACCGCCCCGAGCCGACGGGCTGCTCGGTCAGCAGGCTGGCCCGTACGAGCGCGGCCAGCTTGAGCCGTACGTCCTCGCCCTCACCGGTGAACCGGCCGGCGTACTCGGTGCGGCAGTCCGGGCCGGGATTGACCGTCAGCAGCCGGAAGATCCGCGCCTGGTCGGCGGGCAGCCGCGCGTACGAGAGGTCGAACGCGGCCCGCACCCCCACCGGTACGCCGCCCTCGTCGAAGGTCAGCGCCTCCAGCCGGCTCCGGGCTTCGGCCAGCCGCTGCGCCAGCTCCCCCGCGGACAGTCCGGGATCGCCCGCCAGCACCGCCCCCGCCACCGCGAGGGCCAGCGGCAGCCGTCCGCACCGCCGGGCGATCCCGGCCAGCGCCTCCGGCTCCCGTACGGGCCGGGGGTCGTCCGGCCACGCGCGCAGCACCGCGTCGGCGAGGAGTTCGGCCGCGGGCTCCTCCGCCAGTTCGTCCAGCGGGAGCACCCGCCCCGCGAACCCGGGCGCCACGAGCCGGTGCCGCGAGGTCACCAGCAGCCGGTGCGCGTCCGCGGCCGGTACGAGGTCGCGCACCTGCCCGACCGCACCCGCGTCGTCGGCCACGATCAGCACGCGCTGCCCGGCCTGGGCGAAGGCCGCCAGCTTCGCCCGGTACAGCGCGACCCGGCCCTCCGGCGACTCCGGCATGTCCGTGTCGCGGACCCCCAGGTGGCGCAGGATCTCCTGGACCGCCTGCGGCCCGCTCACCCCGCCGTCGGGGGCGTAGCCGCGCAGCGACAGGAAGAACACTCGGTCGCCGAACCAGCCCAGTTCCACGGCCCGGTGGGCCGTGGCCACCGCCAGCGCGCTCTTGCCGACGCCGGCCAGCCCGGCCACCACGACGACCGGCGGGCCGCCCTCCGCGAGCAGGCCCACCAGTTCCTTGACCGGCCCGTCGCGCCCGACCAGGGCCGGGGGCGCGTCGGGAAGGCCGAGCAGCGCCCGGGGCGCGGGGCCGGCCCCGGCCGCGTAGGTGATGTGGTCACCGGCGACCTGGGTGATCCACGCGTTCCCGTCGGCGCGGGCCCTCTGCTCGTTGCCCACTAGGGGGTGGGGGTGGTGGGCGTGGTGCCCGTGCCCGTGCCGGGGGTCGGGTCGGCGGTCTGCCGCACCCGGGAGTCGCCGTCGGCCCGTGCCCACTGGTCCACGACGTCCGGCGCCGAACCTCCGCCGGACTGGGTGATCTGACCGGTCCCGGAGGCGCGGGCCCGCTGCCGCACGACGGTCTGCCCGGCGCCGGTGGCCCCCGGCCCGCTGCTCGCCCACCAGGCCCCGGCCAGCCCGAAGGCCGCCGCCATGGCCCCGGCGAAGCCGGCGGCGGCCGCCACCTTGTCCGAGTCCTTGTCCGGCAACCAGCCGAAGGGGTCCACCTGGCCCAGCTTGAAGCTGAGCAGGAACACGATCGCCGTTCCCCCGATGACGACAGCCCACCGCAACGGACGTGACACTGGCCCCCCTTGATGCGTCTTCCGAGCATCCGAAGCTAGCAGGCACCCCCGCGGAACTCGCACCAGACGACCTTCCCCGGCGTCCGTGCCAGCACCCCCCAGTCATCGGAGAGCGCGGCGACGAGCGTGAGCCCGTGCCCGTGCGGCCGCCCGGTGATCCGGGAGAACCCGGGCCCGCTGTCATGCACCTCGATGCGGAGGGTCGCGTCCTCGAAGCCGAACAGCCGCAGCAGGTACCCCCGGCCGCGCGGGACCCCGTACCGCAGCGCGTTGGTCGCCAGCTCGCTCACGCAGAGCAACATGTCGTCGAGGCGTTCGGTGGCCGCCCATGCCCGCAAGGTGTCACGTGTGAAGTGCCGCGCAGCTGCGACGGTTCGGGGTGAGCGCAGGTAGAGACGCTCGCGCATGAGCGCCGCCTGAATAGTTGGATTCACGGGACGATCGTCGCGTTGCGTGACTAGCGTGTGGCTGAGCGCCGACCCGTACTCCTTGATGAGTACGGGTCCGCACGGGGTATTCCGCATGCGTGGGTGGGGAGTTCGCAGTCATGCCACCAAGGAAACGAGTACGGCCGAACGCGACGACCATGAAGATGGTCGGCACGCAGGTGGCCGCGGCCCGAACCGCCAAGAACCTGACCCAGAAGCAGCTCGGAGAGCTGATCCGGCTGGACGAGGAGACCGTCGCGTCCATCGAGCAGGGCCGACGCACTCTGATGCCGAACGTCGCGGAGCTGATGGACCAACACCTCGGGCTCCCCGGGCTGTTGTCCGTCGCTGCTCACGGGATGCCCGAGAAGGATCCGACGCCCACGTGGTCCGACGAGTACATGGACCTGGAGAAACGCGCCATCGCGTTCTCCTGGTACGAGGTGGTGGTGCTACCGGGCCTGCTGCAGACCGAGAGCTACATGCGGGCGTTGTTCCGCGGTCGTGTCCCGGCATTCGTTCAGGAGGAGATCGAGACTCTGACATCCCGCCGGATGGCTCGGACCAAGCTGCTGCACCGGGAGCGTCCGCCGAGCCTTTCCTTCGTGGTGTCGGAAGCAGCACTCCGGGACCGGATCGGCGGCAACGCCGTCTACGGCGAGCAGGTGCGCCATCTGCTGACCTGCATGGAGTTGCCGCACGTGACACTCCAAGTGCTGCCGTTCGGCCAGATCTCCCACCCCGGTCTCTCCGGTTCGTTCGTCATGCTGGAAACACCGGAGCACGAGCACCGCGCCTACATCGAATCCCAGCGCAGCAGCCAGCGCGTCGCCAACCCCGACGACATCAGCATCCTGACCCTGCGGTATGCCATGCTGCGAACTCAGGCCCTCAACCCCAAAGAGACCGCGGCCTTTTTGGGCCGACTGGTAGGAGAGCTATGAGCACCGCACTGCAGTGGTTCAAGTCCAGCTACAGCACCGATGAGGGCGACGCCTGCGTCGAGGTGGCCACCGGCCCGGGCACGTTCCACGTCCGGGACTCGAAGGTCCAGGACGGCCCCGTCCTGGACCTCGCGCCGGCGAGCTGGGCGGCGCTGACCGGCTGGCTGGCTCGATGACGGAAGCCTGCATCGATGATGCGAGCAACATACTCATCGCGCCTTCGACGTTGCACGGCAACGACCTGGTCAGGGACTTCTTCGGGTCCGTGATCACACCGGAGGACCTCGCTTCCGGTGCGACCGACCTCGCGCGGAAGACCGTCTACCTGTGCGGCGACACAGCCACAATCCACAGCAACCAACTGGACTCGGCGGAGCGGGTGTTCGTCGTCCGGGAGCTGTCGCACGGTTACGACGGAGGCGTCGACACGCCCTGGACCCTCGTCGATGTCGGCCGAGTTCCCCTCCGGGTGCACGGGGCCGGCGTGTACTACCGCCGTTTCTTCGACCTCGACGCCGATCACTTCGGACGGATCCGCGCGGAGCACGCCTTCCAGTCCCTGACGGAGTCCACCAAGCCCGGAACGGCCCATCGCAGCGGAATCTATTTGACGCCCGTCAAGCAGCACGGTGACGAACTGCATTTCCGCCTGCTCCGGTGCTCCACGAATCTCTCGGGGCCGACCGAGGGATTTCGTGCGACCGACACCCGCATCGTCGAGGCCCTGAATCGCGAGGCCGCCACCGTCTTCAGGAACCACGCACCGCTGAATCACGTCCTCGCGCAGATCTACCACAACACCCTCGCCACGGCGGAGCGCAAGCAGTCCAAGGCCAGGATTTCGGCCCATGCCGACAAGACCAAGGACATGCCCGTCAACGGCGTCATGGCCTTCTGTACCTTCTATGACGGGCTCGAAAAGCTGAAGCCCATGGCCGAAGACCCCTTCGACTACGGTGTGAAGCGTGCCAGCGGGCTGACCAGGCTCCGCTTTCGCCTCAAGGAGCCGATCGGGGAACACGACGGGGTCGCGCTCCCGCCGCAGTTCGAGCTGACGCTCTATCCCGGCTCGGTGTTCTTCATGCCGCTGTCCACCAACCGTCTGTACACGCACGAGATCCGGCCCTCGACGCTGGACGCCGAGACGCTTCCGACCCGTCTGGGGTACGTGGTGCGCTGTTCGAGCGCCGAGGCCGTCCACAAGGACGGCCGTACGTTCCTCAAAGCGGCCGGGGACCTGGTGGAGCTGGGGCCGCCCACACCAGAGGGCATGGACGAGCTGCGCAGGCTGTACGCCGAGGAGAACAGGACCTCGTCCTTCATCGACTACGGCGACGCATTCCTCTTCAGCATGAACACGGGAGACTATGTTGCCCCCCGCGTCTAGGATCTCGGACGAGATCATCTCGCACTCGTTGCCGGCCGGGCAGGATCTCTTCAAGGAGCTGTCCACGTCGGCACACCTGGAAGACGTGGGAAAGGGCCGGCAAGGTGCCGTGCTCACCAGGGTCGACGAGGCGGAGGGTGTGGCTCTCGTACGCACCACCACTCAATACGGCAGCCCGGCGCAGCGTTTCCGCGCGGTGCACGAACGGCTGGCGCAACAGATTCAAGAACATGCGGCGATCCCGGTCGGCTTCAACAACGCTCTCATCGAGAGCTACACGAATGCGTACAGAACCATGGGCAGCCATTGCGACCAGGCCCTGGATCTGGCGGAAGGCTCCTTCATCGCCGTCTTCTCCTGTTACCGGAATCCCGAAGCGGGTCCACCACGGAAGCTGATCTTCGAATCAAAGGGGTCCGGTGTCGACACCTTCGACACGTTCGAGATCCCCCTCACCCACAACAGTGTCGTCGCGTTCTCCGTCGACTCGAATCGGCGGTTCAGGCACAAGATCGTGCTGGAGACGCCCGTCCCGACCATGGACAACCAATGGTTGGGCGTGACGTTTCGGACGTCGAAGACCTTCGTCCGGTTTCGCGACGGGCATGCGTACCTCCCGCAGGGCGCGCGCCTCACGTCGGCCGACGACGAGCAGCGGCGCGAGTTCTACCGACTGCGGCGCCGTGAGAACGATGAAACGGACTTCAGGTACCCCCCGTTGACGTACACCGTCAGCGAGAGTGATCTACTGCCGCCCGTCTGACCCCACCAGTGCCGCCAGGCCGTCCAGGATGCGGTCCAGGCCGAAGCGGAACTGGAAGTCCGGCTCGCCGGAGCCGGAGAACGCGTCCGAGTCCAGCAGCCGCGTCACGGCCGGGTGGCTGTCCGGGCCGGTCATGAGCCCCAGCGTGCGGATGTACTGGCCGAGCGCCTGGTCCGGGGCGATCCCGGACTTCACGATGGCGTCCATCATGTCCGCGGCCATGGTGGCCTCGTTCCGCACCAGGCCCCCGATCAGGATGATCGTGGAGAGCTTCTCGCTCTCCCTCAGGCCGGTGTCCGCCAGGGCCGCGAGCCCGCGTTCCATCCAGGCCAGCTGGTTCGGGCTGACCGGGGCCCCGGTGAGCGGGATGCGCAGGATCCACGTGTTGGCCATCAGGACGGCCCGCTGCGCGTACGCCCACTGCGTCAGCAGCTCCCGCCAGTCCCCCGGCCGCACTTCCGGAGGAGTGCCGACGCCCGCGTCCGCCATCAGGATGTAGAGCTCCTCCTTGGCGGCGACGTAGCGGTAGAGGGACATCGTCGAGACGCCCAGCTCCTTGGCCACCCGGCCCATGGAGACGGCGTCCACCCCCTCGGCGGCGGCCAGCGCCACCGCCGCCTCCACGATCCTCGGCAGCGTGAGCGTGGGGCGCGGCCCCTTGCCGGGGCGTTCGCGCAGGCCCCAGGCCAGTTCCAGGCTCGCGGGGAGCCCTGTGCCGCTGTCCTCGTCCGCCATGACCGCCCACTCCTCGATTGACCCCCATCCTAGTTCTGTGTATTACTTACACAGAAGAGCGTAAGGCATACGCAGAAGCTGGGAAGGGAGCACCATCCCCCATGACCACGCACGCCTCCGGCGGCCTCGGCATCCACGCCACCGGCCTCACCAAGTCCTACGGTGACCTCCGCGTCCTCGACGGCATCGACCTCGCCGTCCCGCGCGGCAGCGTCCTCGCCCTCCTCGGCCCCAACGGCGCCGGCAAGACCACCACGGTCCGGATCCTCGCCACCCTCACCGCCGCCGACTCCGGCACCGTCCGCATCGCCGGGCACGACACCGTCACCGAACGCTCCCGGGTCCGCGAACTCATCTCCCTCACCGGCCAGTTCGCCGCCCTCGACGAGCTCCTGACCGGTACCGAGACCCTGCGCATGATGGGCCGGCTCGCCGGGCTCTCCCCGCGCTCCGCCCGCACCCGCGCCGAGGAACTCCTCACCCGCTTCGGCCTCACCGAGGCCGCCGGCCGCACCGCGAAGACGTACTCGGGCGGTATGCGGCGGCGCCTCGACCTCGCCGCGAGCCTCGTCTCCCGCCCCGAGGTGGTCTTCCTGGACGAGCCGACCAACGGCCTCGACCCGCGCAGCCGCCAGGACCTGTGGGACCTCGTACGGGAACTGCGCGCCGACGGCACCACCGTCCTGCTGACCACCCAGTACCTGGAGGAGGCCGACCGGCTCGCCGACCGCGTCGCCGTCCTCTCCGACGGCCGCATCGCCGCCGAGGGCACCCCGGCCGAACTCAAGGCCCGCGTCGCCGGACACCGCCTGGACCTGACCCTGGCCACCGGCGCCGCCTACGAGGCCCTCGCCCCGCGCGCCGTCCACCTCGACCCCGACGCCCTCACCCTCGGCCTGCCCACCGACGGCACCGCCGCCCACGTCCGAGCCCTGCTCGACGAACTCGACCCGGACCGCACCGCCGTGGACCGCTTCGCCGTCCGCAGCGCCACCCTCGACGACGTGTTCCTCACCCTGACGGGAGCCGACCGATGACCGCCATGCCCGTGAGCGCCTTCGCCCTGGCCGGCCGCAGCCTGCGCATCAGCAGCCGCCGGCCCGACGCGCTGATCGCCGCCCTGATGCTGCCCGTCATGCTGATGCTGATCTTCGTCTACTTCTTCGGCGGGGCCATCGACACCGGCACGACGTACGTGACGTACGTGGTCCCCGGCGCCATGCTGCTCTGCGCGGGCTTCGGCGCGGCCTCCACCGCCGTCAGCGTCGCCGAGGACATGACGAACGGCGTCATCGACCGCTTCCGCTCCCTCGACATCGGCGGCATCCCGATCCTCGCCGGCCACGTCACCGCCTCGGTCCTGCGCAACCTGATCTCCACCACCCTGGTCCTCGCCGTGGCCCTCGCCATCGGCTTCCGGCCCCAGGCGGGCCCGGCCGCCTTCCTCGCCGCGGCCGGCCTGCTGCTGACGTACATCACGGCGATCTCGTGGCTCGCCGCCGCACTCGGACTGCTCGCCAAGTCCCCGGAAGCGGCGGGCGGCTTCACCTTCCTGATGATGTTCCTGCCGTACCCGTCCAGCGCCTTCGTCCCCATCGACACCATGCCCGGCTGGCTGCACGGCTTCGCCGACCACCAGCCGCTGACCCCCGTGATCGAATCCCTGCGCGCCCTGCTCCTGGCGCAGCCCGCCGGGGACGCGCCGTGGGTGGCCCTGACCTGGTGCGCGGGCATCACGGCCGCGGCCGTGACCCTGTCCGCGGTCCTGTTCCGCAGCAGGACGCGCTGAGGGGCTCCTCACCAGGAGAAGCCCCTCGTCACGCCGACGGTGCGTACCGCTCAACCATTGAGCGGGTAGGAATGCCGGCCCGTCGCCTCGTCGATCTCGGCGTGGGCCTTCTGCAACATCTGCGACGCGATATCCATGAGCGCGCGAGCGCCCGCGATCTCTTCCCCGACCCTCAGCTGCTCCGGGTCGGAGGGGTGACGCAGGGCATAGCCCCGCGCCTTGATCTCGGAGCCGTCCCCGAGTCTGACCAGGGCCGCCGCACTGGTGCGGTGGCCCTCCTCGGTGAATTCGAGCTCCACATGCCACCCGACGAGCGTGGCCATGGTGCATCACCTCCAGGGGGTCACCCTTCACTCCAGGGTGCGCCCGCGGGAGGGGCGGCGCGAGCCGGGAGCCCGCGGGCTCCGATCGGTCAGCCGGCGGTCAGGGTCGCCGCCACCGTCCGCAGCCACGCCCCGTACGAGAACGGCTCGGGCGGGCTGACCTCCATGCCGAGTTCAGCGGCGGCCAGGGCGTAGTCGCCCTCGTCCAGCGGCAGCGCGATCAGTTCGTGGAGCTCACCGACGAGGCGGGCGACGATCTGCGGGTCGGTGGTGGCCGCGTAGTCCGCGACCGCCGCCTCGTGGTCGGGGAACTCGTCGACGATGTCCTGCGAGAACCAGCCGCCCAGCAGCTGCGCGGTCTCCGGGAACCGTGCGTGCCACTCCCAGTGCGTCTGCGGGTTGGCCGGCGGCGGCACCTCTCCGTCCTCGATGCTCTGCTTGAGGTGGTCGGCGAGCACGAAGAGCCAGTCGCCGATCGCGGCCTGCGGGATCCCGACGTCGGGGACGGCGTAGAACTCGCCGAGGTCGATCCGCAGGCGCCCCGGAGGGTTGCGGCCGTACTCGCGCAGCTGGCGCTCCGCCTCCGCGATGGCCCAGGGGCGGGTGTGCCAGGTGTGGCGCAGGTAGGCGTCCAGCGCGCGGCTGCGCCGCTCCGCCGTGTCGTCGGCGCTCTGGCCGAGGTAGGCGCGCAGCACCTGGTCGAGCTCGCCGTAGCGCCGGTCGTGTTCGAGGGGCTTCATGGACACGGTCGGTCGCCTCTACGGGTAGAACGGGACGGTCGTCAGGACGACGAATCCGTACGGGCTGGCGGGCTCACGGCGCAGGACGACGCGGGCGGCGCGGACGTCGACGGGTCCCTGACCGGCGAGCAGCATCGCCTCCAGCTGCACCCGGCCGACGGGCTCCTCACGGGACGGCCAGGCGGCCTCGAGGGTGAGGCGGGCCCGCGTCCCCTGGGCGAGCCAGCGGTGGATGACCTGCTCGTTGGCGGTCACCACCTGCTGGGTGGCCCACTGGGCGGTCTCCCGGTCGGGGTAGGTGGCGGATCGGGTCAGCATCGGATCATTGTCTCAATTCGCGTTGAACGACCAGAAGACGCCGACCTCGTCCGCCGACACCGCGATCAGGCCGAGGTCCATCATGTAGTCGGTGAAGGGGTGGCCGCCTTCGAGGTCCCGCGCCAGGAAGTCGGGGGCGTCGCTGGTGCGGGCGAGGTCGGAGGAGGTCCAGAACGCCGCGTCGGGGCCGAACCGGTCCAGCAGGGTCCGGGCGTCCGCGAGCACGGCGTCCTTGTCCTCCCGGGACCGGACCGGGGAGCCCTCGAAGAACCACTCCTGCGCGAGCGAGGCGAGCAGCTCGACGGCGGCGCCGGCCGTGATCGGCCGGAGCCCGGCGCGAAGGTCCTCGGCGGTCGGCGCGCGGAACGGGTAGGAGGGGTAGCCGGCCTCCCATCCCTCCTTGAACGTCTCCGAATCCTGGGCGTACCAGCCCCGCGGGTCGGCGACCGACCGCTCCATGACGGCGCGGACGTCCTCGGCCCAGTCCTCGTGCAGCCGGGGCCCGCTCCTGGCGAAGGTGAAGACGTCCTCCAGGAGCCGTAGCAGCGCAGCTTCCCAGGTGCTGCTGTCGAGGGGGTTCATCAAAGTCCCTAAGTTACTGGTCGGGGCGCGGGCATCGACGTGTAGATGATGTACGGCGGATCGAGGCTGGAATCGTACTTGAGGACGGTCTTGACGTAGTTGACGTCGATCGCCTTGGCATTGAGGCCGTGGTCCTTGTAGCCCGTCCCGGGGATCGTGCCCGCGGACCCGTCCTGGTTGGGCGTGGGCTGCTTGGAGACGTAGCTGCCGCTGGCCTCGCCGTTGGGCGTCTTGCTCACGAAGGCCTTGTTCTGGCCGTCCTGCGGGTTGGAGGCGAGCCAGGCGTCGATCTCGGACTGCGTCAGCCGCAGGTTCTGCTCGGTGAGCCGCTGCGCGTCCCCGATCGTCTTGAAGCTCGACGAACCGCCGATGGAGGGCTTGGCGCCCTCGGGCCACGTGTTGGACGGGTCGGACTGGTCGCGCAGGCGCTGCGCGAGCTGCTCGTCTGTCTTGCCGACGTGCTTGTCCAGGGTGTGGCCGCCGCCGAGGTACTCGTTGGCCGCGAGGTCGAAGGCCATGTTGCCGTTCGGGCCCGGAACGGTCCACTGCTGCTCGTGCTTGAAGTCGTTGAGCGAACGGGCGCCGAAGCCGTGGGCGCGGGCGACGCCGGCCTCGAACTTCGGGGCGCTCCTGTGCGCTTCGTTCAGGACGCCCTCAAGCGCGTTCATGCGCGTGGTGAGGCCGTCCACGATGCCGGTGTACTTGTCCACGATCCGGTTGAGCTTGGCCTTGTCCAGCTTCAGGACCGTGTTGACGTCGAACTTCAGCAGGAGACTGGCGGCTCCGCCCGCCCCGCTGACCACGCTGGTGACCGCGCCGACGATGTTCTTGACGCTCGGCTTGTCCTTGGCCTTCTCGATGTCGTCGATGATGCTCATCGCGGCCTTCTTCATGGCCCGCTTGAGTTCTTCGAAGACATCGTGGTTCAGCTCGACGGCGGCTTCCGCGTACTCGCGCAGACAGTCGCTGATCTTGATCGCCACGTCGTTGAGCACGCTCATCACCGGCTCGCTGCCCGTGGCCACCCTCGCCCCGTGCGGACCGGTGGTGTGCGCCCACTGGTAGCCGTGCCGGGTCGGACCGGACTGGCCCCAGTCCGTCGCGCCCCACAGCGCGCTGCAGAAGGTCCGCATGGCCGCTTCCCAGTCGGCCTTCTGGTGGTTGGTGATCGTGCCCATGGTCCTGGTGAGGCCGTCCGCCGTGCCCATGACGACGGTCGAGACGTTCATCCAGCTGTGACAGTGCGAGTTGAGGTAGTGCTGCTGCGGGAAGGGATAAACGTCCGCCACCTTGCCGACACGGAAGATGTTCTTCGCGACGGGCTGCAGGACGTCCCGGATCATCTCCGGTATGCCCTCCATCGCACCCCGGAGCAGGTCGTCGCCGCCGTCGTCGTCACCCCACTTGATGTCGGGGACGCTGTCGAACTTGGGGTCCTTGTCGATGACCGTGGGCAGGGGGCGCTGCTCCGCGCTCTTGCCGGGCTTGGGGTGGGCTGCGGCATCGGCCTTGGTGTAGGCGTTGGCGGTCTCCGTGAAGCCGACGGCGACGCCGCCGACGCTGACCACGCTCTTGCCCCACACCTCCAGCCAGCGGTTGCCTATCTTCTTGTAGGCCTCCGCGAACTTCTGGGCCTCGTCGCCCGCGCCGCCGGCGTCCGGGTACTCCTTCAGCTCCGTCAGGAGCGTGTTCGCACCGCGCATCATGCCGTCCTGCTGCTTGGCGACCTGCCCGGAGACGGTCCACAGGCTCGACGGCTTGACGTCGATGTTGCCGGCTCCCGCGGGCGGCTGCGCCGGGGTGGAGCTCGGCGGGCCGGAGCTCGGCGGGCCCGGGGTGGGGCCGGCCATCAGGCGCCGCCTCCCCAGCCCTGGAGCACGGACTTGTTCGCCGCGGCGTAGTTGAGGTGCCCCTTGACCACGACCTCGTGCAGCCAGGCCTGCGCCGCCTTGAGGTCCTGGGCCGAGCGGTCCCACTTGTCCAGCTCGTCGATGAACGCCTGCCGGGCCTCGCCGTCCCAGCTCAGCACGGCCTTCTTGGAGCGCTCGTAGAGCAGCTCCAGCTTCTCGTTGAGGTCCTTGAGGATCTCCTCCAAGTCCCCCGACAGGCGCTGCAAGGTGGCGAAATCGACAGTTATCCGGTCGTCGTCATCCGACATGTTGGTGCTGTTCCTCGCTGCTCTCAGATGTCCTGCAGACGGCTGTGCGGGGCGGCCGGCTGGTCCGGCACGGTCAGCTCCGCGGCGGACGCGGTCACGTCCTCCTGGCTCTGGACGCGCCTGAACGCGGCCAGGACCTCCAGCTCCTGGGCCGTGAACCCGTCACGCGAGGCCCTGGTCGCCCGTTCGAGGAGGGCGAGCACCTGCCGGATCCGCACGGCGTCCTCGGCCGCCCCCCGGTGCAGGGCGCGGTAGGCCGTGGCCGTGGGCCCCTGCCAGCCCGCCGCGATGCTGTCGACCACCCGGTCCATGTTCCGGATCTGGCGCTCCAGATGACCCTGCATCGCATCGAGGTCGTCCGCGAGTTTGCTGAGGCCGTCCTCCGAGACCCTCAGATCGCCGTCCGTCATGTCCACCCCTCTTCGGCGCCGCCACGCCACATACGTACGTACGTGCGCCTAAGAGTTTCGCAGGTGGACCACCAGAGTCACCTGAGTATGCGCACTCATGTTCCAGTTCTTCGCAAGGAGTTCACTGGATCCATGACCCCGGACACCGCCCGCCACCCCCGTGCGTTCGTCGCCCCGCTCGTCTCCACGCTGCTCACGCTGCCGCTCGCGGCCGTCGCGTTCTTCTTCGTCGGGCTGTCCCCGATGGCCTGCGACTCCTGCGGTGAAGCGGCGAGCGACCGGTTCGACGCCTCGTACGGCACCGCCTTCACCGTCTTCGGCTTCGGACTGCTGGTGGTCCTGGCCGTGTTGCTCGCCGCGTGGGCCCTGCCCTGGCAGCGGCGGCACGCCGCCGCCAGGGTGTGGCTGGCCGTCGTCGCCCCGGCGGCCGTCGTCTTCGACTTCGTCGTCTTCAACGGCCTCGTCGACTGGCCGTAGAGCGGATCAGGCGTTGCGCAGCCAGCCGGCGACCTCGGTCGCCCAGTAGGTGAGGATCGTGTCGGCGCCCGCCCGCTTGATGCCCAACAGGGTCTCCAGGATGGCCCGGTCGCGCTCGATCCAGCCCTTCTCCGCAGCCGCCTCGATCATCGCGAACTCGCCGCTGATCTGGTACGCCGCCACCGGGACGTCCACCGCCTGCGCGACCCGGTACAGGATGTCGAGGTAGGGGCCGGCCGGCTTGACCATGACCATGTCCGCGCCCTCCTCCAGGTCGAGGGCCAGCTCCCGCAGCGACTCCCGGGCGTTGGCCGGGTCCTGCTGGTACGTCTTGCGGTCGCCCTGCAACGACGAGGCGACGGCCTCGCGGAAGGGACCGTAGAAGGCGGACGAGTACTTCGCCGTGTACGCGAGGATCGAGACGTCCTCGTGCCCGGTCTCGTCCAACGCGTCGCGGATGACGCCGACCTGACCGTCCATCATCCCGCTCGGGCCCACCACGTGCACGCCCGCGTCGGCCTGGACCTGCGCCATCTCGGCGTACCGCTCCAGCGTCGCGTCGTTGTCCACGCGCCCGTGCTCGTCCAGCACGCCGCAGTGCCCGTGATCGGTGTACTCGTCCAGGCACAGGTCGGACATGATCACCAGGTCGTCCCCGACCTCGGCCTTCACGTCGCGGATCGCGACCTGCAGGATCCCGTCCGGCTCCGTGCCCGCCGTGCCCAGCGCGTCCTTGTTCTCGTCGGCCGGCACGCCGAACAGCATGATCCCCGCGACCCCCGCCTCGACCGCCTCCACGGCGGCCTTCCGCAGCGTGTCCCGGGTGTGCTGGACGACGCCGGGCATCGCCGAGATCGCCAGGGGCTCGCTGATGCCCTCCCGTACGAACGCGGGGAGGATCAGGTCCGAGGGGTGCAGCCGGTTCTCCGCGACCATCCGCCGCATCGCCGGGGTGGTGCGCAGCCGGCGGGGCCGCGAGCCGGGGAAGGATCCGTACGTGCTCATGTTCCAGTCGCCTCTTCGAGCATCGACAGCAGTCGCCCCCCAGCCTAGAGCCCGCCCGGCCTGGAGCCCGCCCGGCCTAGGGAGCGTCCGGCCTAGGGAGCGTCCGGCTCGTTGCGCATGCTCCACCGCCACAGTCCGTCCCAGCGGTGCTCGTGTTCGCACTCGTGCTCCCCGTCCCGCGGCCCCACCCGCCCGTACGCCTCGCGCGTGCGCGGGTCGTCCCGCACGGCGAGACCGAACGCCCCGTTCAGGCGCAGCACCTGCTCCTGCGCGTCAAGGAGTCCGAACAGGGCCTCGGTGACGGCCGGTGAGCGGTCGCGGCCCGAGGCCACGGCGTAGGAGGCCCTGCTCCGCACCTGCGGATCCGGGTCCCGGAACAGGGAGACCAGCAGCTCCCGGTCCTCGCCCGACCACACTTCCGGCCAGGCCAGTGACTCCGCGGCGGCGACCCGCACCTCCGGCTCCGCGTCGCGCGCGAGGACGCGCAGGGCCGCGGCGACCTCGCCGGTCCGCGGCGGGTCGAAGAGGAAGGGCACCTCCCCCCGCACCCGCGGATCCGGATGCCCCGCGTGACGCAGCCCGACGGCCGGCGCGCCCGGATGCTCCTCCAGGCGCATGACCGCGAGCACCTCGGCCAGGACACCGCCGTCGGTCTCCGTCTCCGCCCAGGAGACGAGCAGCCGGCCCCGCTCCCGCTCGTACCAGCGCTCGTGCATGGTCATGGACGCCTGCATCGCCCCGGAGCGCAGGAAGTCGGCGACGAAGGCGCGGTGCACGGGTGAGGGGTGCCGGTGGAACGCCACCACCTGCGACCACGTCCCGGCGCTCCGCCGACAGGCCAGGGCCCAGGAGGAGGCGGACCAGTCGACGTGGTCGTCCGCGTGCCGCACCGCACGGGCCACCAGCTCCTCCACCGGCGTCAGGATCCGCAGCGCCTGCTCCAGCTCGGTGAGGACCGCTCCGTGCCCGGCCCGTACGGTCCGCCCGCCGAGCGTGACCGCCTCGACGTGGAGGAACTCGCCGTCCTGCACGCGGGCGGTGCGTGCCGGACCCCGCGCTCCCGTGCGGCGGCGCAGTTCCGCCTCCGCGCCCGTCTCGTACCAGTGCCGGGCCGCGGCGAGCAGCCGCTCCCGCTGTTCCCGCGGCAACCGCAGCGCCCCGGCGTTGACCGCCGAGACCGTCGCCGGGGAGCCTCCCTCGACGGCCCGCAGCAGCGGGGTCGTCCCGTCCGGCAGCTGCCGGTCCGGGTCCGCGCCGCCCTCCACCAGGGCCTCGGCCACCTCGTGCGCGAACGCCTCCACCGCCGAACACAGCACCGGCAGCCCGTCGGCGCCCGCCGCGTCCGGGTCCGCTCCCGCCTCGATCAGGGCGCGCACCTCCCCGGCGTCCCCCACCCGCACCGCCGCCGCCAACCGCACGTCCGGTCCCGTCACCCGCCACCCTCCGGTCCGGCCGTGATCCTCCACGGCCGGACGGCAAGGGCACAACCGGATTGCGCCCGGCCCCCTGGGCTACTCCGGCGGGGCCGGGTGTGTGCCGGGGCGATCCCCGCAGGGCGCCGAACACAACGGGGCTCCGCTCTCCGACCCCCCGAGACGTTCGGCGCCCGAGGAGACGCCCCGGCGCGCGCCCGGCCCCACCCTTCCGACCGCCCCGGCACGACAAGGGCGGGGCCCGGCGCACCAGCGCCGAACCCCGCCCACATCACTGCTCACTGCTCAGCCCACTGCTAGGTGGTACGACGACGCCGCGCCCCCGGCCGGCGCTCGCTCGGCCGGAACACCGTCTCGCCGGCCTCCTTGGCCGCCTCGCGGCGCGCCGCGCCGTACTCGGCCAGCGCCTCCGCCAGCTTGCCGACGCTCGGCTCCGGGGACAGGACGTCGACCCGCAGCCCGTGCTCCTCCGCGGTCTTGGCCGTCGCCGGCCCGATGCACGCGATGACGGTCACGTTGTGCGGCTTGCCGGCGATGCCCACCAGGTTCCGCACGGTGCTCGACGAGGTGAAGAGCACGGCGTCGAACCCGCCGCCCTTGATCGCCTCGCGCGTGTCCGCCGGCGGCGGCGACGCCCGCACGGTCCGGTAGGCCGTGACGTCGTCGACCTCCCACCCGAGCTCGATCAGCCCGGCGACCAGCGTCTCGGTCGCGATGTCGGCGCGCGGCAGGAACACGCGGTCGATCGGGTCGAAGACCGGGTCGTACGGCGGCCAGTCCTCCAGCAGTCCGGCCGCGGACTGCTCACCGCTCGGCACCAGGTCCGGCTTCACGCCGAACTCCACCAGCGCGGCCGCGGTCTGCTCACCCACCGCGGCGACCTTGATGCCCGCGAAGGCACGCGCGTCGAGCCCGTACTCCTCGAACTTCTCGCGCACCGCCTTCACGGCGTTCACGCTCGTGAAAGCGATCCACTCGTAGCGGCCCGTCACCAGGCCCTTCACCGCGCGCTCCATCTGCTGCGGGGTGCGCGGCGGCTCCACGGCGATGGTCGGCACCTCGTGCGGCACCGCGCCGTACGAACGCAGTTGGTCGGAGAGCGAGGCGGCCTGCTCCTTGGTGCGCGGTACGAGGACCCGCCAGCCGAACAGCGGCTTCGACTCGAACCAGGCCAGGTCCTCGCGCCGCGCGGCGGCGCTGTGCTCACCGACCACGGCTATGACGGGCCGGGCGCCCTCGGGGGACGGGAGCACCTTGCCCTGCTTGAACACCTGGGCGATCGTGCCCAGCGTCGCGCACCAGGTCCGCTGCCGCGTGGTGGTGCCGGCGACGGTCACCGTCAGCGGGGTGTCGGGCTTGCGCCCGGCGCTCACCAGCTCGGCGGCGGCCGCCGAGACGGTCTCCAGGGTCGCGGAGACGACGAGGATCCCGTCGCTCGCGCCGACCTCGCTCCAGCAGCGCGCCGAGGCCGTCTTCGCGTCGACGAAGCGGACGTCCGCGCCCTGCTTGTCGCGCAGCGGGACACCGGCGTACGCGGGCACGCCGACCGCGGTCGCGACTCCGGGCACCACCTCGAAGGGGATGCCGGCGGTCGCGCAGACGAGCATCTCCTCGGCCGCGTTGCCGTCGAGCCCGGGGTCGCCCGTGACGGCACGTACGACCCGCCTGCCGGAGCGTGCGGCCTCCATGACAAGATTGGCCGCGTCCCGGATCACCGGGACCCCGGCGGCTGCTGACACTTCGTCAGCAATCGTCAGCTGCGGCGTGTCGACATTCGCGCGCGCATGCGTCCGTACGACCTCGAGCACCTCGGGCTCCGCGATCAGTACGTCCGCGGCGGCGAGCGCCTCGACGGCGCGCAGCGTCAGCAGACCCGGGTCGCCGGGGCCGGCACCGAGGAAGGTGACGCGTCCGTGGGCGGCGACGGCCGGATAGGCGGAGGTGGTCGGAATTGAGGGGTTCAAAGCGATCGCTCCCCCATCAGACCGGCCGCGCCCTTGGCCAGCATCTCGTCCGCGAGTTCGCGGCCGAGCGCCATGGCCTCGTCGTACGACTGGGGCACGGGACCGGTGGTGGACAGCTGCACCAGCGTCGAGCCGTCGAGGGTTCCGACGACGCCGCGCAGGCGCATTTCATTGACAATCTCCCCGTCCGCCAGAAGGTCGGCGAACGCGCCCACGGGTGCGCTGCAGCCGGCCTCCAGGGCGGCGAGCAGGGAACGCTCGGCGGTCACGGCGGCCCGGGTGTGCGGGTCGTCGAGTTCGCCGAGCGCGGCGATGAGGTCCGTATCGGACGCGAGGCACTCCACGGCCAGGGCACCCTGGCCGGGGGCCGGCAGGACGCTGTCGACGGAGAGCAGGTCGGTCGCCTCGTCACCGCGACCGATCCGGTTGAGGCCGGCGGCCGCGAGCACGACGGCATCGAGCTCGCCGTCGCGGACGAAGCCGATCCGGGTGTCGACGTTGCCGCGGATGGGCACCGTCTCGATCCGCTTGCCGAGGGACAGCGCCAGGTGGTTGAGCTGGGCGGTGCGCCGCGGCGACCCCGTGCCGATGCGGGCACCGTCGGGCAGCTGCTCGAAGGTCAGGCCGTCCCGTGCGACGAGCGCGTCCCGGGCGTCCTCGCGCAGCGGCATGGCCGCGATCACGAGGTCGTCGGGCTGCGCCGTCGGCAGGTCCTTCAGCGAGTGCACGGCGAAGTCGACCTCGCCCCGCAGCAGCGCGTCACGCAGGGCGGTGACGAACACGCCCGTCCCGCCGATCTGCGCGAGGTGCTCGCGCGAGACGTCGCCGTAGGTCGTGATCTCCACGAGCTCGACGGCCCGGCCGGTGATCGCCCGTACCGCGTCGGCGACGTGCCCCGACTGGGACATGGCCAGCTTGCTCCGCCGCGTACCGAGCCGCAGCGGCTGGTCGGGACGTGTGTTCATGATGCCCGTCCTGGGTCGTCGTCGTTCATCGGATCGGCCGCGTCCGCCCGGCTGACGGAAGCAACCGTCTGAGGGTCGAGGTCGAAGAGTTCGCGCAGCGCCTCCGCGTACCCGGCGCCGCCGGGCTCGCTGGCGAGCTGCTTGACGCGCACGGTCGGCGCGTGGAGGAGCTTGTCGACGACGCGGCGCACGGTCTGGGTGACCTCTGCCCGCTGCCGTTCGTCGAGGTCGGGCACCCGCCCGTCGAGCCGCGCCACTTCCATGGCCACGACCTCGGCCGCCATCGCCCGCAGGGCCACGACGGTGGGCGTGATGTGCGCGGCCCGCTGTGCGGCCCCGAAGGCGGCCACTTCCCCGGCGACTATGCCGCGGACGGCGTCGACGTCGGCCGCCATCGGCGCGTCGGCCGACGCCTCGGCCAGGCTTTCGATGTCGACGAGTCGCACCCCGGGGATCCGGTGCACGGCGGCGTCGATGTCGCGCGGCATGGCCAGGTCCAGCAGGGCCAGCCGTACGGGCGCCCCGTCGACCAGGCTGCGGGCGCCCTTGCGGGGCTGCCGCTGCGCGGCGGCCTCGCCCTGGTCGGCCCAGGTCCCGTGCAGTTCGAGGGAGTTCGCGTCGACCCCGGTCAGCGCAGCCCGCCCATCGGGCCCGACCGGACACCCGTCGGCCTCGACGCCCCCGGAAATGGTCCGCACGGCCCCGGCATCGGCAAGCCGCCCCCCGTCCCGAGCGGCAGCAACCAGCCGCTCGATGACGGCAGCATCCGCCGATCCCAGCCCGGCCGGCACATCCAGCCCGGCCGGCACATCCAGCCCCGCCGGCGTTTGAGGCGCGGGGTCTGGGGCAGCGCCCCAGGACACGGCGGCGAGCACGTCATCGGCGGTCAGCACGAGCCCGGTGGCCCCGGTGCAGGACACCACGACATCGACTCGTGTCAGTTCATCGGGCACGCGAGCCATCGGCACGGCCACCGCCGCGACCCCGGTGCCCGAGGCAACCAGAATCTCCGCGAGCCGCTCCGCCCGCTCCGCGGTCCGGTTCGCCACCACGATCTCCGCGACGCCGACCCGCGCCAGCGTCGCCGCCGCCAGCGACGACATCGACCCGGCACCGATCACCAGCGCCCGCTTCCCCGCGGCCCACTCCGCGACCGGCACCCGCACGGCCAGCTGCTCCAACCCGAAGGTCACCAGCGACTGGCCCGCGCGGTCGATCCCGGTCTCCGAGTGCGCCCGCTTGCCGACCCGCAGCGCCTGCTGGAACAGGTCGTTGATCAGCCGGCCGGCGGTGTGCAGCTCCTGCCCCAGCGCCAGCGCGTCCTTGATCTGGCCGAGGATCTGCCCCTCGCCCACGACCATCGAGTCCAGACCGCACGCCACCGAGAACAGGTGGTGCACCGCCCGGTCCTCGTAGTGCACGTACAGGTACGGAGTGAGCTCTTCGAGCGCCACCCCGCTGTGCTGGGCCAGCAGCGTGGACAGCTCGGCCACGCCCGCGTGGAACTTGTCCACGTCCGCGTACAGCTCGATCCGGTTGCACGTGGCGAGCACCGCCGCCTCCGTCGCGGGTTCCGCGGCGAGGGTGTCGTGCAGCAGCTTGATCTTGGCGTCCGCGGACAGCGAGGCCCGCTCCAGGACGCTCACGGGTGCGCTGCGGTGGCTCAGCCCTACGACGAGCAGACTCATGCCGGCATCACCGCCGGGTGGTCACCCTCGGGGTTGCCCTTGCGCGCCTCGGCGGCCGCGCGCCCGGCCGGCGGCACGACGGCCGCGGCGGGGGCGGCGCCGCCCACGGAGGAGCCGCCGGCGGCAGCGGCGGCGGCCGCTTCCTCGCCGGCCTTGCGCTGCTCGTGGAACGCCAGGATCTGGAGCTCGATGGAGAGGTCGACCTTGCGCACGTCCACGCCGTCGGGCACGGACAGCACGGTCGGCGCGAAGTTCAGGATGGAGGTGACTCCGGCCGCGATCAGCCGCTCGCTGACCTGCTGGGCCGCACCGGCCGGCGTCGCGATGACCCCGATCGAGACACCGTTCTCCGAGATGATCTTCTCCAGATCATCGGTGTGCTGCACGGCCATGCCCGCGACCGGCTTGCCGGCCATCGCCGGGTCCGCGTCGATGAGGGCCGCGACACGGAAGCCGCGCGCGGAGAAACCGCCGTAGTTGGCGAGCGCGGCGCCGAGGTTGCCGATGCCGACGATGACGACCGGCCAGTCCTGGGTCAGGCCGAGCTCGCGGGAGATCTGGTAGACGAGGTACTCGACGTCGTAGCCGACGCCGCGGGTCCCGTAGGAACCGAGGTACGAGAAGTCCTTGCGCAGCTTCGCGGAGTTGACTCCGGCGGCGGCTGCGAGCTCCTCGGAGGACACCGTGGGCACCGATCGCTCGGAGAGCGCGGTGAGGGCACGCAAGTACAGCGGAAGCCGGGCGACAGTGGCCTCGGGAATACCTCGGCTGCGGGTCGCCGGTCGGTGAGTTCGGCCAGTTGCCACGATGCTCCTGCGGGATGAGCGGGGCTGCAGGCGGTCACTTGTCCCAAGACCGCCCCGTCGACAGCAGGCTATGCCTTTGTGAACGCGTGCACAAAGATTGTGTCCGGTTTGTCCGACCAAAGTGACCGGGGTCACGCAACCTCGGCACGCAAACCCGGAACCAGTGGCACGCCGAACCCGTTCAAATCCCAAAGGGGGCAAAACCGTGCACACTCCTCACAGATATGCCCCCGAGACCCCACAAATCGCCCATGATGGTAACCGGGAAAGGGGTCAGGCCTCCAACGCCCGCCGGAGCCGGTCCGGGTTCACCCTCCAGAAGGTGTGCTGTTCGCCGTCGACGAGCACCACCGGAATCTGCTCCCAGTGCAGCCGGTACAGCTCCTCGTCCTTTGAGATGTCCTTCTTCTCCCACTGCGCCCCGGTCTCGGCGCAGACCTTCGCGACCACCTCCTCGGCCTCGTCGCACAGGTGACACCCGGGCTTCCCGATCAGCGTCACCATCCGCTCGCCGGGACGCTTCTTTTCCTTACGGCGCAACAAAGGGCTCATGACTCCATTCTCCCGAAGTGTTAACGCCTCCGTTTCCCATCGGTTCGGGAAGTTCCGAACACAGTGGCTATGCTCGCCGCATGGCCGCTCTCGGATGGCTCACCCCTCGTAGACGCTCCGCAACCGCGCGGAGCGTGCTGGCAGGCGAGGCCTCTGCGGAGGCCGCCCGCAAGACCGCGCTGGTCGAAGCCGGGGCCGAGGCCGGGATCGAGGCGCCGACGGTCGAGGCGCCCCTGGAAGAGCCGCCGGCCGAACCCGAGTTCCCGGTTGCCGGCGACGACCTCGCCGCCGCCTTCTTCGACCTCGACAACACCGTCATGCAGGGCGCCGCGATCTTCCACTTCGGCCGCGGCCTCTACAAGCGCGAGTTCTTCCGGCGCCGCGAACTCGCCCGCTTCGCCTGGCAGCAGGCCTGGTTCCGGCTCGCCGGGGTCGAGGACCCCGAGCACATGCAGGACGCCCGCGACAGCGCCCTGTCCATCGTCAAGGGCCACAAGGTCTCCGAGCTGATGGCCATCGGCGAGGAGATCTACGACGAGTACATGGCCGAGCGGATCTGGCCGGGCACCCGCGCCCTGGCCCAGGCCCACCTCGACGCCGGCCAGAAGGTGTGGCTGGTCACCGCCGCCCCGGTGGAGACGGCCACGATCATCGCCCGCAGACTGGGCCTGACCGGCGCCCTGGGCACCGTCGCCGAGTCCGTCGACGGCGTCTACACCGGCCGCCTGGTCGGCGAGCCGCTGCACGGCCCCGCCAAGGCCGAGGCCGTCCGCGCCCTGGCCGCCGCCGAGGGCCTGGACCTCGCGCGCTGCGCCGCGTACAGCGATTCGCACAACGACATCCCGATGCTGTCGCTGGTCGGACATCCGTACGCGATCAATCCGGACACAAAACTGCGCAAGCATGCCCGTACCAACGACTGGCGGCTGCGCGACTATCGGACCGGCCGCAAGGCCGTGAAGGTCGGCGTCCCGGCGGCCGCCGGCGTCGGCGCGATCGCGGGCGGCGCGGCCGCCGCCATCGCCCTGCACCGCCGCCGCAAGTAACAACGGCAGGCCCGGCCCCCTCCCACCCCGCCCGCGCCGTCCCCACGGCGCGGGCCCGGGCATTCGCTCACCTCTACCCGCGCCCTCGGCGCGGCACTCCGGCCTGCCCGACTCGGTCGCGAGCTCCCTTGGAAGCGTCCATTCCGAGCGCCCAAGTGATCAAGAATCGATCACCAACAGCGACTGAATATGCCCTCGACACGCAACAGAAGTGTCGGAACCGGTGATTTGAGCAACTGGGTGTAGCACTGCCTGTACGAAGCGTTATTCTCCTCAAACGCATGCCACCGGCCATCTGTCGCCACGACGGGTGAACGGTTCCGCACTGCACGTGATGGAAGCTCTGCCTCTGGGAGTCCCGTGTACCCACCTGTCGGGGTTGACGCCTCGGGCCTGGCTCAGCTGCGCGCAACGGTCCTCGACCACCTGCGCGGCTTCGTCCCCACCGCGTACGCCGTCCCCGCCTTCGCCGCCGCGGTCCCCGCCGGTATCGGCCCGGCCGGTCCTTGCTATGCCCTGACCGACGGCGGAGCGACGGTGGGCAGACGAGGTCGCGCGGCCGGGGGCTCGAACGGCGCAGCCGGCACGAGCACCCAGGCCACCCCCCGCCGCCCCACGGCGGACAGCGACCAGGCCCGCATGATGGACCTGGTCGAACGCGCCCAGGCGGGCGAGGCCGACGCCTTCGGCCGCCTCTACGACCAGTACAGCGACACGGTCTACCGCTACATCTACTACCGGGTCGGAGGGAAGGCGACCGCGGAGGACCTCACCAGCGAGACCTTCCTGCGCGCGCTGCGCCGGATCTCCACCTTCACCTGGCAGGGCCGCGACTTCGGCGCCTGGCTCGTGACGATCGCCAGGAACCTGGTGGCGGACCACTTCAAGTCCAGCCGCTTCCGGCTGGAGGTCACCACCGGCGAGATGCTCGACGCCAACGAGGTCGAGCGCAGCCCCGAGGACTCCGTCCTGGAGTCCCTCTCCAACGCGGCCCTGCTGGAGGCCGTACGGAAGCTCAATCCGCAGCAGCAGGAGTGCGTGACCCTGCGCTTCCTGCAGGGCCTCTCGGTCGCCGAGACGGCCCGGGTCATGGGAAAGAACGAAGGAGCGATCAAGACGCTCCAGTACCGGGCGGTCCGCACGCTGGCCCGCCTCCTCCCGGACGACGCCCGCTGACCCCCTCGTAAATCAACACAACCTCACATACATCCGGTGACCCCTCGATGACGCTGTGGTCCGATCATCCTTCGTCCGTAACCCAAGTGCCGCGACGCTCGTTGTGCGGAATGCAGACCCCCTGTGGACACGCCCTGCCCGAAGCCGCTCACTCGAAAGTGTGGATGTGCTCAAGGAAGGCAACCTTCCGGACACCTTGGGGAGTCGATCGTCATGACGAGAGGAGGTGCCGCCAGTGATCGCGAACGTGACTCCGCACCGGCGGGCGAACGCCTTCGCCCAGGCCCTGGAAGATCGGACCCCGTCCGACCTTTCGGAACCGGACTCGGCGGCCGAGCAGTCCGAGGCACCTGCCGAACCTGCCGACCACGACCGGTTGTTGGCCCTGGCGAGCGTGCTCGGCGAAAGAATGCCGCGCCCGGTGCTGGATCCCGAGGTCAAGGTGGTGCAGCGAGCCCAGCTCGTTGCCGCCATGGAGGCCATGGTGTTGGAAGAGAGGGCCGGGGGCGGTGCCGCCTCGGACCCTCAGGTGCCCGAGCAGCGGACCGGCCGCGGCGCCCACCGGGCGACCCCGCTCCGGAAATTGCGGCCCCGCTCCCGCTGGTCCAAGGGCATCGCAGCGGGCGGCCTCACCGTGGGTGTGGCCGCGGGGGCCTTCAGCGGAGTGGCCGCTGCCAGTTCCGACGCCCTGCCCGGTGACCACCTCTACCCCGTGAAGCGGGGCATGGAGGACCTGAAGCTGGGCATGGCCGACGACGACTCGGACCGGGGCGAGCTCTATCTCGACCAGGCCTCGAACCGTCTGTCGGAAGCCCGCAGGCTGATGGAACGGGGCCGACTGGGCGACCTGGACCACGAGTCCCTGGGCGCGATCCGCCGGGCCCTGGCGGGCGTGAAGCACGACGCGGAGGAGGGCCACCGGCTCCTCCAGGCGGCATACGAACGGGACGGCTCGCTCGGCCCGATCCAGAAGCTGTCGTCGTTCTCCCGCTCCCACCGCGACGCTTGGGGCAAGCTCCGCGAGAGGCTCCCGGCGCAGCTCACGGACGTGGGCGGTGAGGTGGAGTCGGTCTTCCAGGCCATAGACGAAGACGTGGCGCCGCTCCAGAACCTGCTCCCGAAGCCGCCGGAGCAGAGCCGCGGCACCAGCACGCCCGGCAGCCCCTCCACCAAGCCGGGCGCCCCCAGCGGAGCGCACCAGTCCGCCCCGACCGCGGGGACGCCCTCCGGCAGCCCCGCGCCGTCCCCCTCGGGCAGCACCCGGCCACCGGCCGGCGGCCTCCTGGGCGGTACGGGCGACCTGCTCAACCCGCCCGCGGGAGAGTCGGCCCCGCCCCCCTCGGGCACCCCGGAGCAAGCCCGTCCGGACATCACCCTCCCGCCCCTCCTCCCGGGCATCCTCCCGGGCCTGGGCCTGGGCGCGGAGGACGCGGAGTAGACGAAAGGCGGGGCTGCGCGAGCAGCCCCGCCTCACGTCCTCAGCGGCTCCATCCTCAGCGGCGGATCAGAAGAACACGGACCGCCGCTGCACCAGCAGTTTGTACAGCGTGTGCTGGATCTGCTCCCGCACCTGATCCGTCAGGTTGAACATCAGCATCGGATCCTCCGCCGCCTCGGCCGCGTACCCCGCCGTGGGAATCGGCTCGCCGAACTGGATCGTCCACTTCGTCGGCAACGGCACGGCCCCCAACGGCCCCAGCCACGGAAACGTCGGCGTGATCGGGAAGTACGGGACCCCCAGCAGCCGCGCCAGCGTCTTCGCGTTGCCGACCATCGGGTAGATCTCCTCCGCCCCCACGATCGAGCACGGCACGATCGGCGTCCCCGCCCGCAGCGCCGTCGACACGAACCCGCCCCGGCCGAACCGCTGCAGCTTGTACCGGTCCCCGAACGGCTTCCCTATCCCCTTGAAGCCCTCCGGCATCACACCGACGAGTTCCCCGGCCTCCAGCAGCCGCTGCGCGTCCTCCGCGCACGCCAGGGTGTGCCCCGCCTTCCGGGCCAGCTCGTTGACCACCGGCAGCATGAACACCAGGTCCGCCGCCAGCAGCCGCAGGTGGCGCTGTGCCGGGTGACGGTCGTGCACGGCGACCTGGAGCATCAGCCCGTCCAGCGGGAGCGTCCCGGAGTGGTTGGCCACGATCAGCGCGCCGCCCTCCGCCGGGATGTTCTCGATGCCCCTGACCTCGACGCGGAAGTACTTGTCGTAGAGCGGCCGCATCAGGGACATCAGGACCTGGTCCGTCAGTTCCTTGTCGTAGCCGAACTCGTCGACCTCGTAGTCCCCGGTGACCCGCCGCCGCAGGAACGCCAGCCCGCCCGCGATCCGCCGGTCCCAGCCGTCACCGGACCCCGCCGGAGCCGGCTCCGGCTCGGGGGCCGGCGGCGGCTCCACCGGCTCGGGAACGGACAACGCCCGCACCCGGCGGGGGATCCGCCGGCGCGGCCGGTCCTCGTCGAACGGAATGACCTTGGCGTCCGCCACTATCGCTTCGCTCCTTCAACCGCGTCGGCATCGACATCAAGCCCGTCTGCCCCCACCATGGCCGCCATCCGGTCCACGGCCCGCCCGACCCGCTCCGGTGGCAGCAGCCCGCTCCCCCGGCTCCGCGCGAAGTCCGAGAAGGTCTCCGCCGTCGTGTAGAGCGGCTCGAAGCCGAGGACGTCCCGCATCTGCGAGGTCTCCACGACCCGGCCGTGCGTGAGCAGCTTCATCTGCTCCGCCGAGAACTCCGTGACCCCGACCGCCCGCAGGGCGGAGCCCACCCACGTCAGCGCGGGCAGCAGCAGCGGCACCGTGGGCCGCCCCAGCCGCCGCGAGCACTGCGACAGCAGCAGTACGCCGTCACCCGCGATGTTGAAGGTCCCGCTGTTCAGCGTCCCGCGTCTGGGCTCCTGCGCGGCGAGCCGCAGCACGTCGAGGACATCGTCCTCGTGCACGAACTGCAGCCGCGGGTCGTAGCCCAGCACGGTGGGCATCACCGGGATCGAGAAGTACTCGGCGAGCGCCGAGTCCGCGAAGGGTCCCAGGATGTTCGCGAACCGCAGGACGCACACCGCGACGTCGGGCCGCCTGCGCGCGAAGCCCCGTACGTATCCCTCGACCTCGGCGGCGTCCTTGGCGAAGCCGCCCGCCGGCAGCGATTTCGGTTCGGTGGTCTCGGTGAAGACGGCCGGGTCCCTGGAGGTGCCCCCGTACACGCTGGTACTGGACTTCACCACGAGCCGTCGTACCGTCGGCGACTTCTGGCAGGCCCCGAGGAGCTGCATCGTCCCGATGACGTTCGTTTCCTTGACGGCGCTGCGCGCGCCGCCTGCGCCGGCGGCGCTCCCGCTGACCGCCAGGTGGACCACCGTGTCCACGGCGTGCTCGGCGAGCACGCGGGCGATCGCCGACTGTCTGATGTCCGTACGGACGAACTCTGCCGATCCGAGCCGGTGCGGCGGTGTCACCGCGTCCACCGCGATCACCCGCTCGACGTCCGGGTCACGCTGGATCCGGCGCACGAAGCGGCCGCCCAGCTGCCGGGCTGCCCCGGTGACGAGTACGACCTTCCCCACGAGCTCAGCGCCTCCCTCGAAGAAGTCCCCCGGCTGCACCGCAGCCCCTCCACCAGGATGGTGGAGGGGCTGCGGAGAACACGTACAGCTGCCGTTTACTTCTTGTTACGGCGCTGGACGCGGGTGCGCTTGAGCAGCTTGCGGTGCTTCTTCTTAGCCATCCGCTTGCGCCGCTTCTTGATAACAGAGCCCACGACTACCCTCGCTCACTTCTCTTCATTCGGTGCGGGGCGTCGGGGCCCACACGACCTACGTCGGCCTAGCCTACCGTCCCGAGCTCTGAGCTTGTAATCCGAGGGCGTGCCGGGGTCAGTCTCAGGCCGACTCCACCCCCACATAGGACTCTCGGAGGTACTCGTGGACCGCGTTCTCGGGGACCCGGAAGGACCGGCCCACCCGGATTGCGGGCAGATGACCGTTGTGCACCAGCCGGTACACGGTCATCTTCGACACTCGCATCACCGAGGCAACCTCCGCCACGGTCAGGAACTGAACCTCGCTGAGAGGCCTCTCGCCAGCAGCCATGACACACCTTGACCTTCCGCGCATGACGGGCACCGGCTTCCCCTCCGGTTACTCCTCGTCGTCGCACGCTCACTCCCCAGAGTAGGGGCGCGTGATACGAGTGGGGAAGAGGAGCTACGGCCACTCCTGCCGGGCCGTCAGACTCGCCCTGCCGAGAACGTAGCGCGTAAGCGGTCGGTAGTAGTCCGCTCGCACCGCGTCATCAAGTGGAACGGCCACCGACACCCGCCCCTCGGCCTCCCCGACGAACAGCGCGGGATCATCCGTGTCCGCCAGCCCGATCACCTCCACACCGAGCTGACCTGCGCCGCAGACCCACCCGTGGTCCCCCACGACCAGCTCCGGCAGCGGCCCGCCGGCCTCCGCGAGGGCCCCCAGCGCCATCCGAACCGGCAGGGGTGAATGGGTGTGCACGCCGGTCGCACTCCCCGGCACCCGCGCGCCGGGTTCCCGCACCAGCGCGACCCCCCGTACGTATTCGATGCGGTACGTGCGTACGCCGAACCGGGTCGTCATGTCGACACTCGCCCCCTGCGCCGGGGTGAGGACAACACATCCCGCCGCCGACATCGCCTCGGCCAAACCGGCGTAGAAGCCCAGGAGCCGGTGCGGATGACCGGTCCCGAACAGCACCGGCGACCGCGCCCGCGCCGCCTCCCGCAGCCGCCCCGCGAAGGCCTCCAGCGCCGCCACCGTCCGCTCCGGGTCGATCACGTCCGGCCCGCTGACGTGCGCGGGGTCCGCCGAGACACCACACTTGTCCGCCATCAGCCTCAGCAGGTCACCCACGCCCCAGCCCCACTCCGGCTCCAGCCCCAGCAGGACCCGCGGATCGCGCGCCGCGAACAGCCGGTAGCTGCGTAGGCTCTCCTCCCGGGAGGTGGCGACGGGCCCGGCCAACCGGGCGGCCAGCAGATGCGCACGCAGCGCGCCGGTGCTCAACACCCTCCGATGCTGCCCCCAACACATCTGGCAGGTCATCAATTCCGGCGAACAGCCCCACAGTTGGCGTAACGATGCATCAAGGTCACCAAGAGGGGGTCAGGTCAGCATTCCGCGCAGCGGGAAGACCGCCCGGCGCGTCGCGAGAACGGCCTGATCCGTACGGTCCGCCGGGTCGTAGCCCGCGTCCCAGTCCCGCCACGAAGGCGTCCGCCCGTCCGTCATCCGGGCCGGCGCCAACTGCCGCGTCCGCGCGTACACCTCGTCCCGCCACGACGCCGGGACCGCCGCCGCCGGATCCACCGGCCGGTGCGCGGCGATCGCCACCAGGTGCGTCCACGACCTCGGTACGACGTCCACCACCGCGTACCCGCCGCCGCCCAGCGCCAGCCACCGCCCGTCCGCGTACTCGTGCGCGAGCCCGTGACAGGCCTCCTGGACGGCCCGCTGGGCGTCCAGGGACACCGCCAGGTGCGCGAGGGGGTCCTCGAAGTGCGTATCGGCCCCGTGCTGGGTCACCAGCACCTGCGGCCGGAAGTCCGCCAGCAGCTCCGGCACGACGCCGTGGAAGGCCCGCAGCCACCCCTCGTCCCCGGTCCCGGCGGGCAGCGCGATGTTCACCGCCGACCCCTCGGCCTCCGGCCCGCCGGTCTCCTCCGGCCAGCCGGTCTGCGGGAACAGCGTCCGCGGGTGCTCGTGCATCGAGATCGTCAGCACCCGCGGGTCGTCCCAGAAGGCCGCCTGCACGCCGTCCCCGTGGTGGACGTCCACATCCACGTACGCGACCCGCTCGGCCCCCAGCTCCAGCAGCCGCGCGATCGCCAGCGACGCGTCGTTGTACACGCAGAAACCGGCCGCCCCGCCCGGCATGGCGTGGTGCAGCCCGCCCGCGAAGTTCACCGCGTGCTCCGCCTCCCCGTGCCACAGCGCCTCCGCGCCCGCCACGGACTGCCCGGCGATCAGCGCCGACGCCTCGTGCATGCCGTGGAAGGCCGGATCGTCGACGGTGCCCAGCCCGTACGACCCGTCGGCGATCCCCGGGTCCGCGGACACCTCGCGCACCGCGGCGACGTAGTCCTCCCGGTGGACCAGCCGCAGCGTCGAATCACCGGCCGCGGGGGCCGCCCGCACCTCCATCGCCCGGTCCAGCCCGAAGGCGCGCACCAGGCCCATGGTCAGCGCCAGGCGCACCGGGTCCATCGGATGGCTCGGTCCGAAGTCATACCTCGTTACCGCCTCGTCCCACATCAACAGCCCGGTCACCGGCTCGCCGCTCATGCCGGACACCGTATCGGGCCTTCTCCGAGCCGAACGAGCGGGCTTGGAGCAGGGTCACCAGCACCAGCGCCATCGGCACCAGCATCGCGCCCCGGTAGCTCCAGGCGTCGCCGACCGCCCCGACGAGCGGCGACCCGATGAGGAAGCCGACGTAATTGAAGATGTTGAGCCGCGCGACGGCCGTGTCGGACGCCCCCGGGAACAGCCGCCCCGCCGCGGCGAAGGTCTGCGGCACGATCACGCACAGCCCGATCCCCAACAGGGTGAAGCCGAGCATCCCCACCCACGCCCCCGGCGCGGCCGCGACGACGGCGAAGCCGGCCGCGGCGACCAGCGTCCCGGCCCGCACCACGGCCGCGGCCCCGAACCGGCGCACGCCCAGGTCCCCGACGGCCCGCCCGATGAGGGTGGTCACCATGTAGACGTTGTAGGGGACGGTCGCCATCTGCTCCGAGCTCCCGAGCACGTCCTGGAGGTACTTGGCACTCCAGTTCGCCACCGTCGAGTCACCGATGTACGCGCACGCCATCACCAGGCAGAGCGGCAGCAGCAGCTTGAACCCGCCGCTGCCCAGCCCCTTCTCCTGCTCCTGCACGTCGCCGGGGCCCGCACCGTCCACGTAGCGCCGGCTCAGCACCACCACGAGCGGCACCAGCACGACCACGGCCGGCAGATAGCCGGTGAACAGGCTCAGGTGCCAGTGCGCCCCGGCCCACGCCGCCGACGCGCCCAGGATCCCGCCGAGGCTGTACGCGGCGTGGAAGCCGAGCATGATGCTCCGCCCGTACGCCCGCTGGAGGCTGACCCCGAGCATGTTCATCGAGGCGTCCAGCGCACCCACCGACAGCCCGAACGCCCCCAGGGCCACCGCCACGTGCCACATCTGGCCGCCGGTGGCGACGCCCAGCAGGGACAGCAGCACGAGCGGCTGCGCCCACCGCAGTACGGCGCTGGGCGCCACCCGCTTCACCAGGTGCTCGGTGGCCACGCTCGACACCCCGGCGAGGATCGGCACGGCCGCGAGGAAGGCGGGCAGCAGCCCGTCGGATATCCCGTACCGGTCCTGGATGGCCGGGATCCGGGTCACGAGCAGCGCGAAGGCCACGCCCTGCGCGAAGAAACTGAACCCCAGAGCGCCCCGGCCGCGCCGCAGCCGCACATCGTCCGTCATGGCGCGTCAGCGTAGGCCCCGGGGCTACCCGTGGGTAGAGCGATCACACAGGCAGTTGCAGGAGCAGCGGGACCTGCATCATGTCCCCGAAGTACCCGGTGGCTCCGGGCAACTGCTCGGCGGGAAGCATCGCCGTGTACGCGTACACGTCCATGCCGGCGGCGACGGCGGCCTGGATCCCGCGGGGGCTGTCCTCGATGACGACGCACCGCGCGGGCTCGACGCCCATCTGCCGTGCCGCGTGCAGGAACAGATCGGGTGCCGGCTTGCCCTGGCCCACGTCCTCGGAGCTGAAGATCCACTCCTCCTCGAACCACCCGTCGATCCCCGCCGCCAGGTGCCCCGCCCTGATCCGCTCGTGGCTCCCGGAGGAGGCGAGGCAGTACCCGACCCCGCTCGCGGTCAGCGCCCCGAGCACGTCCTCGATGCCGGCGACCGGCTTCAGCTCCCGCTCGAACGCGGCGACGGTCCGCGCGGCCAGCGTCGCGTCGAAGTCCGCGGGCAGCCGCTCCCCGGTCCGCTCCAGGACGAGGTCGTGCACCCGGTGCACGGCCGCCCCCATGTAGTCGCGGAGCGAGTCCTCGTACGTGGTCGTGTGCCCCAGCTCGGTCAGATACCCGGCGAGGACGCTGTTGGCGAGCGGCTCACTGTCCACCAGCACGCCGTCGTTGTCGAAGATGACGAGGTCATAGCCCATACCCCAACCCTACGATCCGTCAGCTCAGCTCCCCGGCAACCCGGAGCTGGTGAACGGACGAACGGCAGAAGTTTCTCAGCGCATCCGGAGGACCGCCCCAAGGGCTGGCCCGCAGTAACCGCTCACAGCTTCGGGAAGGGCGGGGTGTCGTCCATGACCTGCAACAAATTCCGAGCAGGCGTCGCTTCCTCTGGCCGTACGGAGGAGGCCACGCCCTCGATGACTGGCCGGCCTGCGTACACGGCTGCCCTTGAGGCCGCCTCCCAGCCGGGTTGCTGCCGGTAGCTCGCGTCGCGCTTGCGGTCCTGCGCCGCCGCAGCGGCGGCGTGCCATTGGTCCGTCTGGCAGATGCTTCCCAGCAGGTCCAGCAACTCGGCCTTGCAAGCCACGTGCGGGGACCCGGCCAGTTCGATGAGGAACGGGACCGTGGGAGCCGTCGCCTGGCCGACAACGAACCCCAGCGCACAGATGGCATCGCCCAGGTCATCGATGGCGATGCGGGCCGTGTCCGCATCGCCAAATGCGATCCGAGACAGCAGTGGGGGGATACCCCCAGCCGCAGCCCCCGTCGCATCGCGCAGTTCTCCCCAGCGAACCTCGGAGAGGTTCCTCAACAGACTTCCCACGCCCTGCTCCTCACCGGAACCCCGCACCGGCCCCGGCGGTGCCCAGGCATGGTGCGGCCATGAGTGATCACGGCAACTCAGTACTGCCAGCGCGGCTGGCTGCCGTCCAGGCGGCAGTGGATGACGCGCCCGTTACCGGCGTGCGTGGACCGCCCCAGATCGGCTTTCCGGCAGAACTGGCCCGCGTTGTAGCAGTTGCCGGCATTGGAGACGATCTCGCAGTCGGCCTTCGGCGGCTGGGTCGGCGCCTTCGTCGTGGCCACCGGCTTCGGCGTCTGTGGGGCGGGCGGCTTCGGATCGACCTTCCGAGTCGCCACGGGCACCGGCGTGCTCGGCGACGCCTTCGGCTCGGCAGAAGCCGCCGAGAGCGAGGGCGTCGGTGTGGGCGTCGGTGAAGGTGAAACCGACTGGGAGGGCTGGGCGGACGTCTGCGCCGGCACCGCCGTCGACGCGACAGGCGGCAGCGACACGGCCGGCCCGTCCCCCTCCGCGGGCCCACAGGCAACGGTGACCCCGACCACCACCAGCCCGACCAGCAACCGCCGTACGAAGCCCCCCGTACGTCTTCCGCCCCGCTCGTCCCCGCCGCTGACTCTGCGCATCCGTACCCCCACCCGAAGCCGAAGCCGTTCGAAGGAGGCACATCATATGAACGGAGGTCCGCCCCCGACAGCTTTTCGCCAAACTGCGGACCCGGTCCCGGCACGCCCCGAACTGCCGGTAAACGCAGAAAAGCCCCGCACCGAGCCCGAAGGCTTGGTGCGGGGCTTCCCACAATGATTGTTCGGCGGCGTCCTACTCTCCCACAGGGTCCCCCC
>NZ_JBEZKE010000041.1:0-54524 GCF_040651555.1 Streptomyces sp. NPDC048424
AGGTCGGAGAGCTCGGCGGCAGTGCGTTCGACGCCCTGCGGGGATCACCCCGACACACACCCGACCCCGCCCCAACCGGCCCGCTTCGATCCCAGGCTCTGTGGCCATTCGGCTGCGCCGCACTACTCCAGCCTTGGCGCACTACCTTCGGCTACGCCGCACCCAATCCAGCTTTGCCGCACCAAAATCCAGCCTCGCCGGCGTTTGAGGCGCGGGGTCCGGGGCGGAGCCCCGATCTCTGAGCCGCACCATCCGGGTTCGCCGCGCCAGATTCAGCCCCTCCGGCGATTGAGGAGCGGGGTGCGGGGCGGAGCCCCGATCTTTGAGCCGCAGCCATCGCCGCACCAGATTCAGCCCCGCCGGCGATTGAGGCGCGGGGCGGAGACCCGGGCTTTCGGCCTTGCCGCATTGCTTCGGCCCCGCCGGCGATTGAGGCGCGGGGTGGGGCCCGGCCGGCGCGGCTGATCGGCCGTCGGAAGCGGCGCTTTCGAGTGACATCGCCGCGCAGCTTCGGCCGCCGCGGCCCCGGAGTCCTCGACCATCTCAGGCGGCACGGCCGCTAGGGCCGGGCACCGCCGTACCGCGGCTCCGGGCCGCCGCTGGGAGATCACGTGTACGTCCTGCTCGTCGCGAGCGCGTTCAACAGCCTCACGCAGCGAGTCCACGCCGAGCTGCGCGACCACGGCCACCGCGTCGCGGTCGAACTCGCCCTGCCCGGCGCCCCCCTGGCCGAAGCCGTCCGCGGGCACCGGCCCGACCTCGTCATCGCCCCGATGCTTCGCACGGCCCTCCCCGAGGAGGTGTGGTCCGCCCACACCTGCCTGATCGTCCACCCGGGGCCGGTCGGCGACCGCGGCCCTTCCTCCCTCGACCGCGCGATCCAGGACCGGGAGACCCGATGGGGGGTCACGGTCCTGCAGGCCAACGCGGAGATGGACGCCGGCGACGTCTGGGCGAGCGTCGACTGCCCGGTGCCGCCCGTCGGAAAGAGCGACCTCTACCGCGGCGAGATCGCCGACGCGGCCCTGGAGGCCGTCCTCCTCGCGGTGGAACGCTTCGCCTCCGGCACCTACGTCCCGCGGCCGCAGACCGGCGGCCTGGCCCGGCCCCTGCTGCGCCAGCAGGAACGCCGGATCGACTGGGAGGCGGACGGCACCGAGCAGGTCCTGCGCGCGCTGCGCGCCGCCGACTCGCAGCCCGGCGTCCGGGACGACCTGCTCGGCGGCGAGTGGTTCCTGCACGGGGGGCACCGCGAGGACCACCTGCGCGGCCGCCCCGGCGAGCTGCTGGCCACCCGCGCCGGCGCGGTCTGCCGGGCCACCATCGACGGCGCCGTCTGGATCCCCGAGCTGCGCGCCCGCCGCCGGCCCGGCCGGCCGGCCGAACCCAAACTGCCCGCGACCGTGGCCCTCGCGGACCGTCTGCCCCCGCTTCCCGAGGTGCCCGCGCCCCCGCACTCCGGCCCCCGCCGCCGCACCTGGTCCGACATCGGCTACCACGAGGAGGGCCAGGCCGGGTTCCTGACCTTCTCCTTCCCCGGCGGGGCGATGAGCACCGCGCACTGCCACCGCCTGCTGGACGCGTACCGGACCGCCTGCAGCCGCCCCACCTCCGTGCTGGTCCTGGGCGGCGGCCGCGACTTCTTCTCCAACGGCATCCACCTGGGCGTCATCGAGGCCGCCGCCGACCCGGCCGAGGAGTCCTGGGCCAACATCAACGCCATGGACGACCTCGTCGAGGCGGTCCTGACCACCACCGACCGCCTCGTGGTCAGCGCGCTGGGCGGCAACGCCGCCGCCGGAGGGGCCGTGCTCGCCCTCGCGGCCGACGAGGTCTGGTGCCGCTCGGGCGTCGTCCTGAACCCGCACTACCGCCTGATGGGGCTGTACGGCTCCGAGTACTGGACGTACACCCTGCCCCGCCGCGTCGGCCCGGCCGTCGCGGAGCGCCTCACCGCCGAGGCCCAGCCGCTGAGCGCCGCCGCCGCGCTCCGGCTGGGCCTGGTCGACCGTACGGTGCCCTGCGCGCCCGAGGAGTTCACCGGCGAGACGGAGCGCCTCGCGGCCCGCCTCGCCGCCCTGCCCGCCACCACGGCCCGGATCGCCGCCAAGAAGGCGGCGCGCGAGCGCGACGAGGCGGACCGGCCGCTGGCCGCCTACCGCGAGGCCGAGCTGGCCCGCATGCACCGCACCTTCTTCGACCCGGACGCCCCCTACCACGCCCTGCGCCGCGCCTTCGTGCGCAAGGAGCGCGCGGCGCAGACCCCGCCCGTCACTGGACTGGCCGTATCAGACGCGGCGCCCGGGCCGGCCTGCTGTTAGCAAGAAGGGTGAGGACGAGACAGGCCGCCTCTCCGCACCCCCTTCCCGACCCCCTCCCCGAGGAGGCATCCCATGGCCGCAGTGACGAAGGACCCGGTCGAAGACCCCCCGATCCACATCCTCTGGATCAACGCGGGACTGAGCTGCGACGGCGACTCCGTGTCCTTGACGGCCGCGATGCAGCCGAGCATCGAGGAGATCGTGACCGGCGTGCTGCCCGGTCTGCCCAAGATCGCCGTGCACTGGCCGCTGATCGACTTCGAATGCGGACCGGTCGGCGGCGCCGACACGTTCATCGAGTGGTTCTTCAAGGGCGAGCGGGGCGAGATCGATCCCTTCGTCCTGGTCGTCGAGGGGTCGATCCCCAACGAGAAGATCAAGCCCGAGGGCTACTGGTGCGGCTTCGGCGACGATCCGGAGACCGGACAGCCCATCACCACCAGCGAGTGGATCGACCGGCTGGCCCCCAAGGCCCTCGCGGTCGTGGCCATCGGCACCTGCGCCACGTACGGCGGCATCCACGCCATGGAGGGCAACCCGACGGGCGCCATGGGCCTGCCCGACTACCTCGGCTGGGACTGGACGTCGAAGGCCGGCATCCCGATCGTGTGCGTACCGGGCTGCCCCATCCAGCCGGACAACTTCTCGGAGACCCTGACCTACCTGCTCTACCAGGCGGCCGGCTCGGCCCCGATGATCCCCCTCGACGACAAGCTGCGCCCGACCTGGCTCTTCGGGGCCACCGTCCACGAGGGCTGCGACCGCGCCGGCTACTACGAGCAGGGCCAGTTCGCGCACACCTACGACTCGCCGCAGTGCCTGGTCAAGCTCGGCTGCTGGGGTCCCGTCGTCAAGTGCAACGTCCCCAAGCGCGGCTGGATGAACGGCATCGGCGGCTGCCCGAACGTCGGCGGCATCTGCATCGCCTGCACGATGCCCGGCTTCCCCGACAAGTTCATGCCGTTCATGGACGAACCCCCCGGCGCCAAGGTCTCCACGAAGGCCAGTGGCGCGTACGGCGCCCTGGTCCGCAAGCTCCGGTCGGTCACCGCCCACACCGTGGACGAGGAACCGAAGTGGAGGCACGGCGGCCGCAGCCTGACCACGGGCTACCGCCCGCCCTGGTGACGGCCCGCTCCTCCCTCTCCCGAAGCGCACGCGCAGCAACCCCCGCTCCCCGCACCGAAGAAGGGTCACGGCAGACACGATGGCAGCGAACACGAAGGCGGCCGGCGACGGCAGCGGCCTGGTGGAGATGGCCTGGGATCCGATCACCCGGATCGTGGGCAGTCTCGGCATCCACACGAAGATCGACTTCAAGCAGAAGCGCGTCGCGGAGTGCTACAGCACCTCGTCGGTCTTCCGCGGCTACAGCGTGTTCATGCGGGGCAAGGACCCCCGCGACGCGCACTTCATCACCAGCCGCATCTGCGGGATCTGCGGTGACAACCACGCCACCTGTTCCGTGTACGCGCAGAACATGGCCTACGGGGTGAAGCCGCCCCACCTCGCCGAGTGGATCATCAACCTCGGCGAGTCGGCGGAGTACATGTTCGACCACAACATCTTCCAGGAGAACCTGGTCGGGGTCGACTACTGCGAGAAGATGGTCCGCGAGACCAACCCCGGTGTCCTGGAGCTCGCCGAGCGCACGCCGTCCCCGCACGCCGGGGAGCACGGCTACAAGACCATCGCCGACATCATGCGCTCCCTCAACCCCATCGAGGGCGAGTTCTACCGCGAGGCCCTCCAGGTCAGCCGCTACACGCGCGAGATGTTCTGCCTGATGGAGGGGCGCCACGTGCACCCCTCCACGCTCTACCCGGGCGGCGTCGGCACCATCGCCTCCGTCCAGCTCTTCACGGACTACATGAGCCGCCTCATGCGGTACTGCGAGTTCATGAAGAAGGTCGTCCCCCTCCACGACGACCTCTTCGACTTCTTCTACGAGGCCCTGCCCGGGTACGAGGAGGTCGGCCGCCGGCGCGTCCTGCTCGGCTGCTGGGGCGCCCTCAACGACCCCGAGCACTGCGACTTCACGTACGCCAACATGACCGACTGGGGACGGAAGATGTTCGTCACCCCGGGCGTCATCGTCGACGGCAAACTGGTCACCAACGACCTCACCGAGATCAACCTCGGCATCCGCATCCTGCTCGGCAGCTCGTACTACGACGACTGGCAGGGCCAGGAGCAGTTCGTCACCCACGACCCGCTCGGCAACCCGGTCGACCCCCGCCACCCGTGGAACCAGCACACCATCCCCGCCCCGCAGAAGCGGAACTTCGACGACAAGTACAGCTGGGTGATGTCGCCCCGCTGGTTCGACGGCAAGGACCACCTCGCGCTCGACACCGGCGGCGGCCCCATCGCCCGCCTGTGGTCCACCGCCCTGTCGGGGCTGGTCCACACCGACTACGTCCAGGCCACGGGCAACAGCGTCGTCATCACCCTGCCGCGCACGATGACCAAGCCCGAGACCCGCTTCGAGTGGAAGATCCCGAAGTGGAGCAACGCGCTGGAGCGCAACCGCGCCCGCACCTACTTCCAGGCGTACGCGGCCGCCATCGCCCTGCACTGCGCCGAGAAGGGCCTCGCCGAGGTCCGCGCGGGACGCACGCAGACCTGGGAGAAGTTCGAGGTCCCCGACGAGGGTCTCGGGGTCGGCTTCACCGAGGCCGTACGGGGTGTCCTGTCGCACCACATGGTGATCCGCGACGGGAAGATCGCCAACTACCACCCGTACCCGCCGACGCCCTGGAACGCCAGCGTCCGTGACAGCTACGGCACGCCGGGACCGTACGAGGACGCGGTGCAGAACACCCCGATCTTCGAGGAGAACACCCCGGAGAACTTCAAGGGCATCGACATCATGCGCGCGGTGCGCAGCTTCGACCCCTGCCTGCCCTGCGGCGTCCACATGTACGTCGGCGGCGGCAAGACCGTGAAGACCATGCACGTGCCCACCGGCCTGAGCGGACTGGGCGGATGAGCGCGGTGCTCGACGCCGCCCAGGCGGGGCGCAGGGTCGAGGAGGTGCTCGACCGGATCGCCGCCACGGGCGACCGGGCGGCCTGCGCGGCCGCCGAGGAACTGGTGCGGGTCCTCATGGACTTCTACGGCGCCGGGCTCGCCCGGATCGTCGACGCAGTGGGCAAGGGCCCGCTCGACGCGGTGCTCGACGACGAACTCGTGGCCAGCCTGCTCTCCCTGCACGGCCTGCACCCCGAGGACGCGCGCACCCGGATCGCCCGCGCCCTGGCCTGCGTGGCCGACCCGGTGGAGCTGGTCGGCTTCGACGAGACCACGGGTGTCCTGCGGCTGCGCCCCGGAGCCGCCTCCGGCGGCTGCGGCTGCGGCGGCGGCGCCCAGGACGCCGCCCTGCGGACCCTGGAGGACACCCTCGCCTGCTTCGCGCCCGAGGTGACGAGCGTGGAGATGGAACCCGCCGCGGCCCCGCCGCCCGCCCTCCTCCAGATCGGCACCCGGCCCCCCAGCCCGGCGCGGGTCTCGTGACCGGGCCCGGAATCCGTACGGACGGCCCGCGCGCCCCGCGCGGGCTGCGCCGGTTCGCGGGCCCGCGCCCGCCCCGGCCCGAGACCTGCGAACTGTGCGGGGTGATCGTGCCCGGGGAGTCCCACCGCCACCTGGTGGAGACCGAGAAGCGGACGCTGCTCTGCGCCTGCACCCCCTGCGCCCTGCTGTTCGACCGGCCGGGCGCGGCCACCGGGCGGCTGCGGGCCGTTCCCGTCCGCTACCTCACCGACCCGGGCCACCGGCTCGACGACGGCGCCTGGGAACTCCTCCAGATCCCTGTCGGGGTCGCGTTCTTCTTCCGCAACGCCGCCCTCGACCGGCTCGTCGCCCTCTACCCGAGCCCGGCCGGAGCCACCGAGAGCGAACTCGCCCCGGAGACCTGGCAGACCGTACTGGGCGCGGGCCGGCTCGCCGAGCTGCTCGAACCGGACGTCGAGGCGCTGCTGCTGCGCCGCTCGGAGGGCCGCACCGAGTGCTACCTGGTGCCCATCGACATCTGCTACGAGCTGGTGGGGCGGATGCGACTGCTGTGGCAGGGCTTCGACGGCGGGGCCGAGGCCCGGGCCGCACTGCGCGAGTTCTTCGCGCAGGTGGAGCGCCGGGCCAGGGTCCTGGCGGAGGAAGGGGTCCGATGACGGCGATGCCTTCTACGCCGGTGACCACGGGATCGACGGGACCGACGGGACCGACGGGAACGCCGGTGACCACGGGGGCGGCGGGGATGACGGAGCTCGGCTTCACCTGTACCGGGGTGCGGGCCGACCCCTACGCCGCCGGCCCCACCCTCGTCTTCCGGCTGCGCATCACCGCCGCCCAGGGAGCGCGCGTCCACGCCCTCGCCCTGCGCTGCCAGATCCGCATCGAACCGGCCCGGCGCGGCTACGGCCCCGCCGAGGCCGAAGGGCTGGCGGACCTGTTCGGGGAGCGCTCCCGATGGGGGACCACGCTCAAGCCCGTGCAGTTCGCCCAGGTCCAGGCCATGGTCCCGAGCTTCACCGGGGAGACCGAGACCGACCTGGTCGTGCCGTGCACCTACGACATGGACATCGCCGCGACCCGCTACTTCGAAGCCCTGGCGGACGGGGAGGTACCGCTGCTGATGCTCTTCTCCGGCACCGCCTTCACCGGTGACGGCGGCTTCCGGGTCGAGCCGGTGCCCTGGGACCGCGAAGCCGCGTACCGGATGCCCGTGGCCGTGTGGCGCGAGATGGTCGAGCAGCACTTCCCCGGCTGCGGCTGGCTCCGGCTGCCCCGCGACACCATGGACGAGCTGCTCGCCTTCCGCTCCCGCAACGCGCTCGCCTCGTGGGAGGCGACCGTACGGGCCCTGCTGGACGCGGCGGCCCCGCCCCCGCAGCCGCCCCCGCCGGGGGCGCCCCGGCCGGGTGCGGTCCTGCCCCGCCGCACCGGGAGGACTGCCCCGTGACCGGTTCCCCGACCACGACGACCACCGCCGCCGAGTCCCGCTTCGCCGTCGCCCGGCAGGTGGCCGACGCCGTCCTCCTCGAGGGGTACGTGCTCTACCCGTACCGGGCCTCGGCGGCCAAGAACCGGCTGCGCTGGCAGTTCGGCGTGCTCGTCCCCCCGGCGTGGGGCCGCGCGCACGACGAGCACGCCTTCCAGCAGACCGAGATCCTCATGGAGCCGCGGGGCGGGGCGACCCTCGCCCTGGAGCTGCGGTTCCTGCGGGCGCAGCGCCGTACGGTCCAACAGGCCCTGGACGGAGGCCGTTTCGCCGAGGTGGCCGAGCTGCACCTCGACGACCGCGTACTCGTCCCCTGGGACGAGGGCGTGGAGGAGCGGGTCGAACTGTCCGTCCCCGTCGCCGAGCTGGTGGCCGGGGAGGTGACCGTCCCCTTCCACCGCCCCGCCCGCGACGAGACCGAGACCGTCCGGGGCGCCGACGGGCGGACGGTGGGCCGCCTGGTGCGGCGTACCGAGGAGACCGAGGGCCTCATCCGGCTCCGGGCCACCGAACTCGACGGCGCCTACCGGGTGTTCAGGCTCCGGGCGGTGGTGGAGAACACCAGTCCGTGGGCCCCGGCGGCCGGGTCCGGCAACGGCTCCGCCGACCGGGAGGCCGCCCTGCCGTACGCGCTGGTCGCCGCCCACCTCCTGCTGGGCCTCGACTCCGGCTCCTTCCTGTCCATGACCGACCCGCCCGAGTGGGCCCGGGAAGCGGCGGCGGCGTGCGTCAACCGCCACACCTGGCCGGTGCTCGCGGGCGAACCCGGCCGCGCCGACGTGGTCCTGTCCTCCCCGATCATCCTGGAGGACCACGCGGCCATCGCCCCCGAGAGCGCGGGCGCGATGTACGACTCCACCGAGATCGACGAGATCCTCGCCCTGCGCACGGCGGCCCTGACCGACCGGGAGAAGCGCGAGGCACGCGGGACGGACGCCCGCGCGGCCGCCGTGATCGACCTCGCCGACTCCATGCCCCCCGAGGTACTGGACCGCCTGCACGGCGCGGTGCGCGCCCTGCGGGAGATCACCGGCCCGGACCAGCCGCCCCTGCTGACGGAACTCCCCTCCGAGGACACGGTGTTCAGCCCGGACACCCCCTGGTGGGACCCGGCCCGGGCGGAGACCGCGGACCCGGCCCGGGACCGCATCACGATCGCCGGCACCTCGGTCGGTCCCGGCAGCCGGGTCCTGCTCCGCCCCGGACTGCGGCGCACCGACGCCCAGGACCTGTTCCTCCAGGGCCGTGCCGCGCTGGTCGAGGCGGTCCTGCACGACGTCGACGGCGGGGTCCACCTCGCCGTCACCGTGGAGGAGGACCCGGGCGCGGACATCCGCCGGGAGCAGGGCCGGTTCCTCTACTTCCAGCCCGACGAGGTCACCCCCCTGGAGGACGCGTGAGCGACAGGGTCCTGATCGCGGGCATCGGCAACGTCTTCCTCGGCGACGACGGCTTCGGCGTCGAGACCGTACGGGCGCTGTCCGCGCACCCGCTGCCCGACGGGGTCGAGGCGGTGGACTTCGGCGTACGCGGGGTCCACCTCGCCTACCAGCTCCTCGACGGCTACGACACGCTCCTGCTCGTCGACGCCACCGCACGCGGCGGCGAGCCGGGCACGCTCTACCTGATCGAGGCCGACGGGAGCGGGGATCCGGGCGGCGCCGGCCCCGTGGGCACGGCGCCCGGCGCCCCCGTCCTCGACGGCCACCACATGTCCCCCGACGCCGTCCTCGCGCTGCTCGGCACCCTGTGCGCGGGCACCGGTACCACCCCACCACGGCGCACGCTGGTCCTCGGCTGCGAACCGGCCTGCCTCGACGAGGGCATCGGGCTCAGCGCCGCCGTGACCGCCGCCGTGCCGGAAGCCGTACGCATGGCCCTGGACCTGATCCGCCCCCCGGCCCCCGACGAAACCGGCGGCCTCCGCCGCGAACTGAGGAGAACCCCATGAAGAACGCCGTCATCGGCGGGGCCGCTGCCGCCGCCCTCGCCGCTCTCCTGGCCGTGGTCCTCCCCGACCTCAGGCGCTACCTGCGCATGCGCAGGATGTGACGCCGCTGCCCCTGCCGCGCCCGAATGGCGTACGGGGCGCGCCGCGCACCGGCGTGCCCGACCGTGACGACCCCGTCCCGCCGGTGTAATGAGCCCCGGCAGGACGGAGTCCCATGCACGAGATGTCCATCGCCATGGCCGTAGTGGGCCAGGTGGAAGAGGCGGCCCGGGCGGGCGGCGCACGCGCCGTCACCTCCGTACGGCTGCGGGTCGGCGAGCTGGCGGGCGTGGTGCCCGACGCGCTGGCCTTCTGTTTCGAACTGGCCTGTGCCGGAACGGTCCTCGACGGCGCGTCGCTCGCCACCGAGTCCGTGCCGGCCCGCGCCCGCTGCGCCTCCTGCCCCGGCACCTGGGCCGTGGGGATGCCCCCCGAACTGTGCTGCCCCGGATGCGGCAGGGCCACCGACGTGGAACTGCTGTCGGGCCGTGAGCTGGAGATCCTCAGCGTGCGCTGGGAGGACGGCCCCGCCGGTGCCCGTACCCGCGAACCGATTCCCGAGGAGGCCTGAACCATGTGCCGAGTGGTCGATCTGCGGCAGGCGGTACTCGCCAAGAACGACATGGCGGCCCAGGTCCTGCGCGCCGAACTCACCGCCCGCGGAACGACGGTGGTCAACCTGCTCTCCAGCCCCGGCAGCGGGAAGACGGCGCTGCTGGAGCGCGAACTGCTCCTCGCCCGTGAGCGGGGCGTGGCCGTGGCCGCGCTGACGGCGGACCTGGCCACCGAGAACGACGCGCAGCGGCTGGCCCGTTCGGGCGTACCGGTCAAGCAGGTCCTCACCGACGGGCTGTGCCACCTGGAGGCCGGGATGCTCGGCCGGCACCTGGACGGCTGGCTGCCCGAGGACACCCGGCTGCTCTTCGTGGAGAACGTGGGCAACCTGGTCTGCCCGGCCTCCTACGACCTGGGGGAGTCGCTGCGCGTGGTCCTGGCGTCGGTGACGGAGGGCGAGGACAAGCCGCTGAAGTACCCGACCGCCTTCGGACTGGCCCAGCTGGTGGTGGTCACCAAGACCGACATCGCGCGCGCCGTCGAATTCGACGAGGCCGCCTTCCGCGCCCACGTGGAGCAGGTCAATCCCGGTGTGGAGGTGGTCCTCACCTCGGCCCGCGCGGGCGAGGGGATCGGCCTGCTCCTCGACCGGGCGCTGGCGGCGGGGGAGGGCGCCGGGACGCACACCCCGGTCATGGCCGGGATGCAGCAGTCGCACGGCCACGACCACGGGGACGGTCACGGCCACGACCACAGCCACGATCACGATCACGATCACGACCACCACCCGCACGTGCGTTCCGCCGCGCAGACCCGCTGATGGAGGCCGTGCAGCGCCGCCGGGTCACCGTTCGCGGCGTGGTCCAGGGCGTCGGCTTCCGGCCCTACGTCTACACCCGCGCGACCGGACTCGGCCTCGCCGGGCACGTCACCAACACCCCCGAGGGCGTCGTCGCGGAGGTCGAGGGCGCCCCGGCCGCCGTCCACCGCTTCTGCGAGCGGCTCGCCGCGGACGCGCCCCCGCTGGCCGTCGTGGACGCCGTCGACCACTGCGAGGTCCCGGTCTCGGGCGGCGCCGGATTCACCATCATCGCCTCCCGGACCGGCGGCCCGGCCCGCACCCTGGTCTCCCCGGACGTGGCCACCTGCGCCGACTGCCTCACCGAACTGGCGGACCCGGCCGACCGCCGCCACCGGCACCCCTTCATCACCTGCACCCACTGCGGGCCGCGGTTCACCATCGTCACCGGGCTGCCGTACGACCGCGCCCACACCACCATGGCCCGCTTCCCGATGTGCGCCGACTGCGCCCGCGAGTACGGCGACCCCGCCGACCGCCGGTTCCACGCCCAGCCGGTCGCCTGCCCGGCCTGCGGCCCCCGGCTGAGGCTGCTCACCGGGCGGCCGCCCCGCGAGACCCCGGGCGTCGACCCGGTCGCCGAGGCGCGCCGGCTCCTGGCGGCCGGGGCGGTCCTCGCCGTGAAGGGCCTGGGCGGCTACCACCTGGCCTGCGACGCCACCCACCCGGGAGCCGTGGCCGAACTGCGCCGCCGCAAGAACCGCGGTGACAAGCCCTTCGCCCTGATGGCCCGGGACCTCTCCGACGCCGAGCGGTTCGCGCACATCGGCCCCGAGGAGCGCACGCTGCTGGCGGGAGGCGCACGGCCCATCGTGCTGCTGCGCCGCCGCGACGGCGGCGCGGCGGGTCCGGGCGCCCTCGCCGACGGGGTGGCCCCGCGCTGTCCCGACCTCGGCGTGATGCTCCCGTACACACCGGTGCACCACCTGCTGCTCGGCCTGCCCGGCGACCCACCGGGCCCCCGCCTGCTCGTCATGACCAGCGGGAACCTGGCCGGCGAGCCCATCGTCACCGACGACGACGAGGCCCTGGACCGGCTCGCCGGCCTCGCCGACGCCTGGCTCACGCACGACCGTCCCATCCACGTGCCCTGCGACGACTCCGTGGTGCGGGTCTGCGACGGCGAGACCCTGACCCTGCGGCGCTCGCGCGGGTACGCCCCGCTCCCGCTGACCCTGCCCCTGCCGGTCCCCCCGACCCTCGCCGTGGGCGGGGACCTGAAGAACGCCTTCTGCCTCGGGGCGGGGCGCCAGGCCTGGCTGTCCGCCCACGTCGGCGACATGGACGACCTCGCCACCCAGTACGCCTTCGAACGCGCCGAGCACCAGCTGGAGTCCATCACCGGCGTCGGCCCCCGACTCCTCGCCGCCGACCGGCACCCCGGCTACCGCTCCACCCGCTGGGCGCGGCGCACCGCCGCCGGCCGGCCTCTCGTGCGCGTCCAGCACCACCACGCGCACATCGCCGCCGCCATGGCGGAGCACGGCCTGGACGGCGGCCGCCCGGTCATCGGCATCGCCTTCGACGGCACCGGCTACGGCGACGACGGGGCCGTGTGGGGCGGCGAGGTCCTCCTCGCCGACTACGCCGGGTACACCCGCTTCGCCCACCTCGGGTACGTCCCGCTCCCGGGCGGGGACGCGGCCGTGCGGCGTCCGTACCGCATGGCGCTGGCCCATCTGCGGGCCGCGGGCATCGACTGGAGCCCGGACCTGCCCTGCGCCGCAGCCTGCCCGCCGGACGAAATCCCGCTACTGGAACGCCAGTTGGAGCGCGGCCTGAACTGCGTCCCGACCTCCAGCATGGGCCGGCTCTTCGACGCCGTCTCCTCCTTGGCCGGCGTCTGCCACCGGGCGGGCTACGAGGCGCAGGCCGCGGTCGAGCTGGAGGGCGCGGCGCTCGGCGCGGGCGCGGCCGGCCCCGGCTACTCCTTCGGCCTGCGCCTCCCGCCCGGCCCGGCCGGCAGTGGCCCGGTCACCGCCGATCCCGCGCCCGTACTGGCCGCCGTGGTGGCCGACGTACGCGCGGGCACGCCCCCGGGGCTGATCGCCGCCCGCTTCCACGCCGCCGTCGGCTCCCTCGTCGGCGCGCTCTGCGCCCTCGCGCGCGAGCGGCACGGACTGGAGACCGTCGCACTGACCGGCGGGGTCTTCGCCAACACCCTGCTGTCGTCCGCGTGCGCCCGAACCCTGCGCGTGAGCGGTTTCACCGTCCTGCGCCACGGCCGGGTCCCCCCGAACGACGGCGGTCTGTCCCTCGGTCAGCTCGTGGTGGCGGCCGCCGCCGACACCGCGCACCACTCACAGCAAGGAGAAGCCCATGTGCCTGGCGGTACCCGGCAGAGTGCTTGACATCGGGGAGAAGGACGGCACCCGCATGGCTACCGTCGACTTCGGCGGCGTGCAGAAGGAGGTCTGTCTGGAGTACCTGCCGGACCTCCAGGTGGGTGAGTACGCCATCGTCCACGTCGGCTTCGCCCTCCAGCGCCTCGACGAGGAGTCGGCGCGCAAGACCCTCGAACTCTTCGCGGAACTCGGCATGCTCCAGGAGGAGTTCGGCGATCCGTGGGAGCAGGCCGCCGAAGCCGGCGGCGACGCCTGGCCCTTCTCCGACGGACCGGCCGTCGCCGCGCCGCAGGGGGAGGTCGCGCCGTGAAGTACATCGACGAGTTCCAGGACCCGGAGCTGGCCCGCCGGCTGCTCGACGACATCCACGCCACCGTGACCCGCCCCTGGGCGCTGATGGAGGTCTGTGGTGGTCAGACCCACACCATCATCCGGCACGGCATCGACCAACTCCTCCCGGATCAGGTGGAGTTGATCCACGGTCCGGGCTGTCCGGTGTGCGTGACCCCGCTGGAGGTCATCGACAAGGCGCTGGAGATCGCCTCCCGCTCCGACGTGATCTTCTGCTCCTTCGGGGACATGCTCCGGGTGCCCGGGACCGGCCGCGACCTGTTCCGGGTGCGGAGCGAGGGCGGCGACGTACGCGTCGTCTACTCCCCGCTCGACGCCCTGAGGGTCGCCCAGGAGAACCCGGACCGGCAGGTGGTGTTCTTCGGGATCGGCTTCGAGACCACCGCGCCGCCCAACGCCATGACGGTCCACCAGGCGAAGAAGCTGGGCATCCGCAACTTCAGCCTGCTGGTCTCCCACGTCCGGGTGCCCCCGGCGATCGAGGCGATCATGCAGTCGCCGAGCTGCCGGGTCCAGGGCTTCCTCGCCGCCGGGCACGTGTGCAGCGTGATGGGCGTCGGCGAGTACCCCGCGCTGGCCGAGCGCCACCGCGTGCCGATCGTGGTGACGGGCTTCGAGCCGTTGGACATCCTGGAGGGCGTACGGCGGGCGGTGCGGCAGCTGGAGCGCGGCGAGCACACCGTCGACAACGCGTACGCGCGGGCCGTCCGCCCGGAGGGCAACCCGGCGGCCCTCGCCATGCTGGAGGACGTCTTCGAGGTCACCGACCGGGCCTGGCGCGGCATCGGCGTCATCCCCGACAGCGGCTGGCGGCTGTCCGCCCGCTACCGGGACTTCGACGCCGAGCACCGCTTCTCGGTGACCGGCATCAACACCCGCGAGCCGGCGGCGTGCCGCAGTGGCGAGGTGCTCCAGGGGCTGCTCAAGCCGCACGAGTGCGAGGCCTTCGGCACGCTGTGCACCCCGCGCAGCCCGCTCGGCGCCACCATGGTCTCCAGCGAGGGGGCCTGCGCCGCGTACTACCTCTACCGGCGGCTGGAACTGAAGACCGTGCCCGCCGCCCCGACCGCTCCGCTGGAGGCGAGTCCCGTTGTCTGACACCGCACTCGACATCACGGGCTGGACCTGCCCGGCCCCGCTGCGCGACCACCCCCGTGTGGTGATGGGCCACGGCGGCGGGGGAGCGCTCTCCGCCGAACTGGTCCAGCACCTCTTCGCGCCCGCCTTCGGCGGCGAGGCGCTGGCCCAGCTCGGGGACTCCGCGGCCATCTCCCTCGGGGGAGTGCGACTGGCCTTCTCCACCGACTCGTACGTGGTGCGGCCGCTCTTCTTCCCCGGCGGCACCATCGGCGACCTCGCCGTCAACGGCACGGTGAACGACCTTGCCATGAGCGGGGCCCGGGCGGCCTACCTCTCCTGCGGCTTCATCCTGGAGGAGGGCGTCGAGATGTCCGCGGTGGCGCGCGTGGCCGAGGCCATGGGCGCCGCCGCGCGGGCCGCGGGCGTGGAGGTGGCCACGGGCGACACCAAGGTGGTCGAAGTGGGCCACGGGGACGGCGTCTACATCAACACCGCGGGCATCGGGATCATCCCCGACGGGGTGGACCTGCGTCCGCAGCGCGTGGTGCCCGGCGACGTCGTCATCGTCAGCGGCGAGATCGGCCTCCACGGGGTGGCGATCATGAGCGTCCGCGAGGGGCTGCAATTCGGCGTGGACATCGAGAGCGACTGTGCGGCCCTGGGCGGCCTCGTGCAGAGCATGCTCGCCGTCACCCCGGACCTGCACGTCCTGCGCGACCCCACCCGCGGCGGCCTGGCGGCCGCGCTCAACGAGATTGCGGCCGCCTCGGGCACCGGCGTCGTGATCACCGAGAGCCGGGTCCCGGTCCCGCCGGCCGTCGCGAACGCCTGCTCCATCCTCGGCCTCGACCCGCTCTACGTGGCCAACGAGGGCAAGCTGGTCGCCTTCGTCCCGCGCGAACACGCCGACGCCGTCCTCGACGCCATGCGCGCCCACCCCCTGGGCCGGCACGCCACGGTGATCGGCGAGGCCGTCGACGCGCACCCCGGCATGGTCGTCTCCCGCACCGCCCTCGGCGGCACCCGCGTCGTCGACCTCCCGCTCGGGGAGCAGCTGCCGCGCATCTGCTAGCGCCGGCCGCAGTCCTCAGCGTACGAAGAAGCCCCTGGCGGGACGGGTTCTCGACCGAGATCCCCGGCTCCGCCAGGGGCTTCGTGCATGACACCGCACGCGGGCGAGCGGGTGACACCAAGCGCTCCGGAGCGGTTGCTCTCACCCGATCCGCCTTCCGCGCGCCGCGGCCGGTCGCAAGACTCGTCACCAGGAACAAGGCGGGCCCGCCTCCCTGCACACCGACCGAGTGATCTCCCTCGACCGTCAGAAACGAGGCACGCCGTGTTCTTCATCTTCTTCGGCTTGATCTGGGACTGACCGGGGTCGTGCACCTCGTCATGACCCTCGTGTCCCTGTCGGCGCCGCCCGACCATCCCGTCCGGCGCGTCGACCGCCATCTCGTCACCGATGTCATCTGGGCCACCGCGGCCCCCGCCGACCGGCTGGAGCACGTGTACGCCCGCTCCGCCGAAGGGCGCCTGGACATCGCCCTGTTCCTCCTGGCCGCCGGCGCGGAGGAGGCCGCTTCGGCCGGCGGGCGGATCGTTCGCAGGGCCCTGGCCGGCGCACCCGCACTGGCCGGCTGGCGCACCGACCCCGTCCCCTTCGGGGGAATCCACCGGGAAGGAGAGGATCCTGTTACAGACGGCCATCCGTGGTGAGGACGACGCCGCACAGGTCACGAACGTGCCCGCGCTGGCCTTCCGCTCGCTGCAAGTGCTCCGGACCCCGCACCTGATCCGCGGGGCCGATCCCGAACTGTTCCACCTGGCGCTCCCGCTGCACGGCCGGCCGCTCCTGACCCGTGCCGGCCGGGAGACCGTGCTCGGACCGGGGGAGATGGTCCTCTACGACGGTTCGCAGCCGTTCCGTTCGGTGGTGACGGCACACCGGGACCGAGTCGAGCTCATCCAGATCCGGTTCCCGGGGACCCTGCTGCCCCTGCCTCCCGTACGCATGGAACGTCTCGCGGGCCGGCGGCTGTCCGGCGGTGAGGGGATCGGCCCGCTCCTGACGGACTTCCTCGTCCGCCTGGTCAGGGACGCCCGGCACTACCGGCCGGCCGACACCGCCCGGCTGGGCGGCGTCCTCCTCGACCTGCTGACGGCCCTGCTCGCCCACGAGCTGGACACCGCGGCCTGCGCGGCGCCCGAGTCGTACCGGCGCGCGCTGATGCTCCGCGTGCAGGGCTTCGTGGAGCGCCACCTCGGGGACGCCCGCCTCTCGCCCCAGGTCGTGGCGGCGGCCCACCAGATCTCCGTCAGCTACCTCTACAAGCTCTTCCAGGAGGAGGGGCTGACCGTCGCGGCCTGGATCAGGCAACGGCGCCTGGAGAGCTGCCGCCGCGACCTGTCCGACCCCCGCCTGGACTCCCACCCCGTCCACGTGATCGCCGCGCGCTGGGGCTTCCTCAGCAACGCCCACTTCAGCCGGGCCTTCCGCGCCGCCTACGGGATGTCGCCGAAGGAGTACCGGCACGCGGCCGCGCTCCCGCACGGCGTACAAGAACCGTCAACAAGCGTGTTCGCGCAGTCAACGACACGCTGACCGTGCTCCGACATGCTCATGACATACCACCGCAAGCGCCACGACGGAGCGGTGGACACACCACGACAGAGAAGAGACAGACATGTTCGCCAAGATCGAAGCCATGGGTGCCGCCCTGCTCGAGCGCGTCGTCCCCACCGTCACCGCGGACGCCGCCGCCGCGCCCGGCTGGTACCACTACGCCCAGTGCTGGCAGTGCAACAGCGGCCCGTGGGGCCACTTCGGCTACAACGCCCCCTGCGAGGCGTACTGGAACGGCGCCAAGTTCACGCGCGGCATCTGCGGCTGAACCCGAAACACACACGGGTGAAACACCGCCCCGCTGCCGGACGAACCGGTGGCGGGGCCCACCGCCGAAGGGAACGCCCATGTCCTCGTTCGAGATCGCCGTGCGGAGCCTCATCGGCACGGTCTTCCTGGTCTCGTCCCTGAGCAAGGCGCGCAACCGGGCGGCGTACCGGGGGTTCGTACGGTCCTTGGCCCACATGCGCGTCGGACCCCCGGCCCTGGACGAGCCGACCGCGAGGACGGTCCTGGCCGCGGAGTTCGCGACCTGGATGCTCCTGGCGGTACCGACCGCGCCGGCCGGCCGGCTCGGGCTGCTCCTCGCGACCCTGCTGCTCGCCGCCTTCACGTTCGGTATCGCCCGGACCCTGCGCCGACGCTCTCCCGTGGCCTGCAACTGCTTCGGGCTCTCCACCACACCCGTCGGCGGGCGGCACCTCGTACGCAACGTCCTGCTCGCGGCCGTTGCCCTCGGCTGCCTGCTGGCGCCCGCCGCGCGCGGCCCGGCAGGCGCGGGCCACGTACTGGTGGCGGCGATCGCAGGCCTGGTCACCGGCCTGGTGACCACGGCCCTCGACGAGATCGTCGCGCTCTTGCGGCCCCTCCCGGACACCGGCACGTCCCGAGCGCCCGTCCGTCCGTACGCCCCATGACCGAACCCCAGGAGTCCCGATGTATGTCCTGACAGCAGCCGCCGCGCTGCTCTCGGCGCTGTGCCTGCTGAACCTGCTGCTGACCGTCGGCGTCGTCAAACGGCTGCGCGAACACACCGAGATCCTCGCCCCCATCCGGCAGCAGGCCGGAATCCGGACGGGAGACGAGGTCGGCGACTTCCAGGCCGTCACCGTCGACGGCCGGCCGCTGGAGCGCGGCTCCCTGGCGGACGACAGCGTCGTCGCCTTCTTCGCCCCCGACTGCGCGCCGTGCAAGGTCCTGCTCCCCGAGTTCATCCGGTTCGCGGAAACCGACGAGCACGGCAGGGAGCACCGGATAGCGGTCGTGATCGGCACCGCGGAGGCCTCCCAGGACCTCGTGGCCCTGCTGAGCCCCGTCGCGCACGTCGTCGTCGAGGAGCCCCTGGGACCCGTCGGAACCGCCTTCCGCACCTCCGGCACGCCGACCGTGCTCCGGATCGGCACCACCGGCGGCCGCACCGTGGTGACCTCCGACCGGGTCCTGGCCATGCCCGCCGCGACAGCGGTATGACCAGGGGCGATCGCATGCGCGCCGCACCGTCCGGGCTCCTGCGGACCGTCCGCCTCGTGGCCGCGGCCCTGCTGCTGGTGGGAAGGACCGTCCCCTGGCACCTGTCGGCCTTCGCCGTGGTCACCCTCTGCAGGGGGGCGTTCCCGCTGGCCACCGCATGGCTCATGAAGACACTGCTGGACGACCTCGTCCGGGGCGTCGAACTGTCGGGCCTGGTCGGACTGGCGGGCGCCCTCGCCGCCGTCGGTGTCGCCTCGGCGGTCACCCCCCTGGTGTCGCAGTACCTGCACGCCGAGCTGGACCGCAGGACCGGCGTGGTGGCCATGGACCGGCTGTTCGCCGCCGTGGACCGGTCCATCGGCATCAGCCGCTTCGAGAACCCCCGCTTCCTCGACGAACTGCGGCTCGCCCAGACGGCGAGCCGCAGCGCACCGGTCCAGATCGTCAGCGGGGGACTGGACATCGCCGGCCAGGTGCTCCCCGTCCTCGGATTCGCGGCCTCCCTCTTCGCGCTCAGCCCGGTCATGGCCCTCGTCGTCCTCGCGGCCGCCGTCCCCGCCGTGATCGCGGAATGGCTGCTCTCGCGCCGGCGCGCCCAACTGGTCATGGACGTCAGCCCCATCGAACGCAAGGAGTTCTTCTACAGCCAGCTCCTGAGCACGGTCGAGGGCGCGAAGGAAGTACGGCTCTTCGGGCTCGGCGGGTTCTTCAGGACGTCGATGCGCCGTGAACGCCTCGCCAACAACACCGCCCGCAAACGGATGGACCGCAAGGAACTGTCCGTGCAGTTCTGCCTGGAAGGCGTGGCCGCGGCCGTGTCCGGCGGCGGCCTGCTGTGGGCCGTGGGCGCCGCCCGCGACGGCAGCATGACGGTCGGCGGCATCGCGCTCTTCGTCGCCGCCGTCACCGCTGTCCAGGGCGCGCTCGGCGCGCTGGCCACGCAGATGGCGTCGACGGCCGAGGCCCTGCTCCTCTTCCGGCGCTACCGGGACGTCACGGCCCTCGGATCCGACCTGCCCCTGGCCGAGCGGCCCGAGCCGCTGCCCCCGATGCGCCGCGGGATCGAGTTCCGCGACGTGTGGTTCCGGTACGCGGATCAACTGCCGTGGGTGCTGCGGGGCGTGAACGTCTTCATCCCCCACGGCCGGGCCCTGGCCCTGATCGGCCTCAACGGCGCCGGCAAGTCCACCTTCGTGAAACTGCTGTGCCGGCTCTACGACCCCACGCGGGGCGCGGTCCTGTGGGACGGGGTCGACATCCGGGAGATCGACCCGGCCGAGCTGCGGTCCCGGATCGGTGCGGTCTTCCAGGACTCCATGCACTACGACCTCACCGCCGCCGAGAACATCGGGCTGGGCGACCTGGAGGCGCTGGGCGACCGCTCGCGCATCCGGGAGGCGGCCCGCCGCGCGGGGATCGACGGCGTGCTGGCCTCGCTGCCGCAGGGCTACGACACCCTGCTCTCCCGGAAGTTCATGACGGCACCGGACGAGTCCGACCCCTCGGTGGGCGTCCTGCTGTCCGGGGGACAGCACCAGCGGGTCGCCCTCGCCCGCGCCCTGATGCGGCACGACCGGGAACTGATGATCCTCGACGAACCCTCCTCCGGCCTCGACGCCGAGGCCGAACACGAGATCCACGCCTCACTGCGGAGCTTCCGCGCCGGGCGCACCAGCGTGCTCATCTCCCACCGGCTCGGCACGGTGCGGGAAGCCGACGTCATCGTGGTGCTCCGGAACGGACGGATCGTCGAGCAGGGCGGCCACGAGGAACTGCTGGCGGCGGGCGGGGCGTACGCCGACCTGTTCCACCTGCAGGCCAAGGACTACCAGGACGGGTCCACGCACCGGACCCCGGCCGTCCCCGACGCGGCGGTACCGCGGTGAGGCCCCGTCCGGCGCGTGCCGGTACCGGCCGCGGTTCCGGGAGCGGCCCCTCGTACGATCCGGCGGCCGGGGTGATGCCGAGCCGGGAAGAGCTCGACGCGCTCGCGGGGTCCTGGCCCTCGCCCCGGGCCCCCGGAGCACACGGGTCCCGGCCCGGACGGTTCGCGCGGGCCCTCACCGCACTGCCGGCGCGCCGGCTGGTCCTGGTCACGGTACGAGGCCGCAGCATGGAGCCCACCTACCACGAGCGGGACCGGGTCCTGGTGGTCCGCGGCACGAAGGCCCGCCGGGGCCGGGTCGTCGTGGTCGTCAACCCGCGTACGGAAGGGGCCCACTTGATCAAGCGGGTGCTCGCCGTGCCCGGCGACCCCGTCCCGAGGGACCTCGCCCCCGCCCTGGCCGGCGTACCGGAGCAGTACGTGCCCCCCGGCAGGCTCGTGCTCGTCGGCGACAACCCCGGACACAGCCTGGACTCCCGGCAGTTGGGCTACTTCCCGGCCTCGGCCGTCCTGGGCCGGCTCCTGCGGGACCTCTGGCGCCGCCCCTGACCGCAGATGCGCCGCCCGGCCGACGCCGGCCGGTCTACCCTGGGACCTCAGGGGGTACGGGCGTGAGGGACGCACTGCTCAGGGAACTGACCGACAGGATCCGGGACTTCGGCGACGGCCGGGCGCCGGACGCCGTGCTCGACGAAGCGGGGACGAGGACCGCCGCGCAGCTGCTGGGGCTCGCGGGCCTGGAGCGGGGCGACCCCCGGGCGGTGGACACCGACATCCTGCACACGGTCGCCGCCTACCACTGGGCACGGTCCCTCGCCCACGGTGACGCCGCGCTGTCGGCCGCCGAGCACGCGCGGGCGATGGACGTCTTCGGGCTCCTGTACCTGGCCGACCACCGGCGCGTGCCCCGCGCACTGTGGCCCCGGCTCACCGAGGCGACCGGCCACGACCCGTGGCAGGATCCGGTGGACCACGCGAGCGATCTCGTCATGGACGTGGAGGAAGGCGGCGATCCGGCCGCCCTCGACGAGGCGGTGGACCTCCTGCACGGCGCGCCTGCCGGCCCCTACCGCGACACCACGCTCGGCCTCGCCCTCCGCGGGCGGGCGGCGGACCCCGCCCGCCCGGCGGCCGACCGCCTGGCCGACGCCGACGCGGCCGTGGAGCTGCACGCCCGCGTGGCCGCGCTCCCCGAGGAGTCGCCCGGCCGAAGGGCCAGGCGCCGGCTCACCCTCGCCTCGGCCCACATCCAGCGCTTCGCGCTCTGCGCCGAGCCGGGTGACCTCGCCGCGGCGGGATCCGTCGCACGCACGGCGTTCGCCGAGGCTCCGGAAGGCTCGGGCGTGCGGGCCGACGCGGCGGCGGCCATCGGAATGTCCCTCGGCCGGCGCGCCGAGGCGGCCGACCGCCCGGACGACGCCGACCTGCTGCGGGAAGCCGTCGCATGGCTGCGCCTGGCCGTGGACCTCGAAACGGCCTCGGGACGGGAGCCGGACCGCGCGAACCTGCGCAGGGCGATGGGGCTCCTCCTCGACCGCACGGCCCCGCCACCCGCGCAGGAACACGCGGAACACGAAGACCAGGACGGGGGAGCGGCCGAGGCGGCCGGCGCCGCCCCGGCGGTCGTGTCCCCGGACACCGTGCGCCAGGCACGGGACCTCGCCGGACTCGGCTCGAAGATCATCGCGCGCATCCTCCCGGAGGCCGAAGCCATGCGCCGGGTCGTGGACCCGGCCTTCGCGCTCACGGAGGAGGCCGTCACCTCCGTGCTGACCGGCGCCGCGCGACTCGTCGGCTCCGGATCGCCCCGGGACGCGGTGCCCGTACTCACCCTCGTACTGGAGGCCGCAGCCACGCGCTGGGGAACGGGGCCGGAGAGCCCCTGGTGGCGGGCGGCCGACGTCTACGTCGAGGCCGCGCGGCTCAGCCTGGTCGCGCGCCCCGACGGACTGCTGTTCCGGCGCGCGCACGACACCGTACGGACCCAGATCGACGCACTGCGCGCGACCCCCGGCGCCGAGGCGGCCCACGAGCTCGCCGAGACCCTCTTCGCCGCCGGACTGCTCCACCTCAGCCCGTACTTCGGCGAACAGCCGGGACTGGACTTCGCCGGCGGGCTCGGCATCCGCGAGGAACGCCAGAAGCGGTACCGGTCCCTCCACCCCGACGACCCCGCTCACGCCACGGCCCCCGATATGCCGTCCCCCGCGGACGCGGCCGAGGCCGCCGTCGAGTACCTCGTGGACGCCGCCGGCCTCGCGTCGGGGCACGAGCTGGGGCGGGTGCTCAAGGCCCTCGCCGAGGCGCTGACCTTCCTCGCCGGGATGCGGGAGGAGTCGTACGACGGCGAGATCCTGCTCGCCGCCCGGAAGGCGTTCGACGTCCTCGATCCGCGACGCGATCCGCTGGGCCGCCTGTACGTCCTGCGCATCCTGTACCGGTGCGGCGAACTGGCCCTGCCCGCCGGCTTGCCCGGGCTGCTCCCCGTACCCCTGGCGGCCATCAGGGAGCGGCAGGGGGACCACGAGGCGTCCTGCGTCTTCGCCGAAGCGCTCACCCTCGCCCAGGAGGCCCACCGCGTCGACCTGCAGGCCCGGCTGCTCGCGACGGCCGACCGTGACCTGCCGCGCCTCTCGATGGACGCCCACCGCCGGCTGCGCTGGTCGAGCGAGGTGCACTGCCTCGCCGGAGGCCACCTGATCTGCGATCCGGGACCGATGGCGGTGGGCCCGCTCGCCGACCGGGTGCGGTCCGCCGCGGAGGCCGGGGCGTGGCCCGCCGCGGACCGCGCGGCGACGCTCCTCCACCTCGCAGCGCACGCCGACCCGGCGCAGGACGGCGAGGCCTGCCGCGCACTCGTCGACGAGGCGCGGCGGCTGGCGCCCGACCTCGTGCGCGAGCACGCAGACGCGGTCGACTACCTCGATGCCGTACTCGCCCACGACCTGGGCGTAGGAGCCCAGGCGCAGCGGCAGCCGGAGACCGCGGCGGGTCGGTTCGCCTCCGCCGCCTTCCTCTTCGCGCTGTGCCGGCAGACCGATCTCGCCCTCGCGGCCCTCGACGCCGGGCTGGGGTGCGCGACCCAGGCCGAAGGGGAGGCGGCCGAGCGGGCGGCCACCGCGCTGATCCCGGCCTCCGTGTTCCTGCGCCAGGGATCCGACGAGACGGTGGACTGGAAGCTGCGCGACCTCTACCAGTCACTGGCCTTCAAGGTGAGCGGCCCGACCGTCAACCTGTCGCTGATGTCCGGCATCCACCAGGCCGCCAAGGGCATGGACTTCACCATCTCGGCGGGGCGCCCGGGAGCACTGGAGTTCTCGCGCGGCCTGCACGGGATCCTCGACCGCGCCCGGCGCGCCGAGGCGGCCCTGCCGGGACCGCTGCCCGACTTCGACCTGCCCGGCGGGGCCGAGACGGCCATGCTCTATTACCTCGGTTCGGGCGAATCCGAACCGGACGGCGACGCCGAGGCCGAAGTGCGCAATCTGCAGCGGGCCGCCGACCGCTGGATCAGCGGGGAACTGCGCGCCGCACGCGGCTCGACGTGGTTCCCGCTGATGCAGGTCGACGAGGTCCGGGAGCTCCTGCCACCGGACACCGTGCTGCTCTCCCTCTTCCTCGGCCAGGCCCACCACCAGGCCTCCGGCAAAACCGTCATGTCCCTGCAGGGGATGGCGATGACGCGCGAGGACCTGTTCCACCGCACCATGCTCTTCCCGACGTACGAGGGCACGCTGTTCCGGATGTCCAAGGCCGGCCACACGCTCAACGTGTCGCCCGCCGCACTGCAGGTCGCGGGAGTGCGCGAGGAGATCACCGCCGACCCGCTGCACCGCGAAGTCACCCGCACGGCGGCGCGGTTGCTCGCCGACGACTCCGCCTCCTACCTGGCCGGGTTCACGGACTCCCTGCCGTCCTGGCTGCGCCGGGGCAAGACCCACCTCTGCGTCTGGCCGAACGGGCCCCTGCACTACCTTCCCTTCCACCTGCTGTCCGCCGGCGGCCGCCCGCTGGCCGACGACTGGACCGTCACCCAGGTGCCCAGCCTCTCCTTCCTCAGCCGCCCCGCAGCATCCTCGTCACCCCATCGCGGGCTGGCCGCCTTCGCCTTCGACAGCGCGGGTACGCACACCCTGGAGGCCCACACCGCGCGGGTCGCGGCCTCGATGGGCAGCGCCGCACCGGTCCTGGGGGCCGCCGCCACCCCGCGCCGTTTCCTCGAGGCACTGTCCGGGGCCCGCTACGTTCACGTGGCGGCCCACGGCTCGCACAACGAGTGGGCGCCCTGGCACCAGTGCCTGTTCCTGTCGCCCGATCCGGAACGGGGCGACGACGGCCGGGTCCACGCCCACGACGTCCTCAGAACCGATCTGCGCGGGGTCGAACTCGTCACCATGAGCGCGTGCGAGTCGGCGCTCGGCCGCTTCGACATCAACGACAACCTGCACGGCCTGCCCGCCGCGTTCCTCCAGGCCGGCGCCGCCGCCATCGTCGGCTGCCTCTGGCCGGTGGCCCCGGACGTGGCCACCGCGTTCTTCGGCACCCTGTACGAACAGCTCGCCCTCACCCGGGACCGGCGCACGGCGTTCCGTACGGCCCAGTCCACGACCCGCGCCCGCCACCCCGCATACCGGGACTGGGGTGCCTTCTGCTTCATCGGGGACTGGCGCACCGGCACCACCACCACCGACGACTCACACGGAGCCACCGAATGATCCCTCCGGACCGGCCGACGGGAGCGAAGGAAGCGGGGGGAGGGGCCTCCTACGACCTCACCCTGCTGCCGACGCTCCTCCTGCAGACACCCACCCCGCAACCCCCGCTGACCGGGCGGATCTCGCTGGGCGAGCCGGTGGTCCGCCCGCTCACCGGCGTACAGGCCGCCGAGGGCGACGGCGACTGGGGGGCCTTCCTGGAGTCTCAGGCCGACCAGTACGACTACCTCCTCCTCAGCCTCGTCTGCTCGTTCCGCCCCGTCTCCGACGGGGCGCCGTTCACGGACGCGGGCATCGGCATCCTGCTGGAGGCCCCCGGAGAGCCTGCGGACCGGCAGCCCATCGCGTGGTCCATCTCGCCGAAGAAGCGGGCCGTCCCCGTCACCCCCTCCGGCTCGCTGACGCTCACCGCCAATCTGATGCTCGTCGACGCGGGGGTGGAGTACACGCCGCACCAGGGCGGACAGGAGAAGCTGTTCGTGGTCGGCATGGGCGAACGCGACAGCGATCCCGAGTGGAGGTTCACCGCCACCCCCGGCACCCCCCTGGTCGGCGACGAATCGCTCGCCGTCATCGTCCGCACCCCGGCCGGCGCGCCGACGCGGGCCCACATCACGGTGGCCGCGACCGTCAGACAACGCCGCCTCGGCCTGATCCCGTATCGTGCCGAACTCCCCCCTGCCCTGCGCACCGTCGTCGTCCGCTGACGGTGGTGAGCTGGCTCCACAGCGCCCGCTCGGCGGGGGAGGGCGGGAGGTCGGGGACGAGGGACTCCGGGTGGCCCGGGCCGGGGGGCGAGGGGCGCTCCGGCGGGTGGACCTCGTCCGCGGTGATCCATTCCAGGGGCGGTGTGAGGCCCCAGAGCGTGCCGAAGGCCATGAACCCCGGCTGCATCCACTCCGTGAACCTGACCAGCCAGTGTCGTTCTCGGTGCGACATGCGATCAGGTGCCCGCGGGGGTCCGGGCCGCGGCGGCGCCGTGCTGGTGCGCCAGGTAGGCGTACTGGCTCGGCAGCCGGTCGACGAAGGTCTTCGCCTGGTGGCGCACCAGCTCGAACTCCCTGACCGCCTCGGCTTCGTCGAGCCTGCCCAGCACCGGGAGCGCCGGGATCTGCAGACCGCCGAGGCCCAACAGCATCGCGGTGTACGAGTAGGGCTCGAAGCCGTGGAAACAGGGGTAGACCGAGTCCGCGTCGGGCAGTTTGGTGCGCCACTGCTCGATGCGCTCGGCGAGGCCGTCCGGCAGCGGACGGGTCTTGGTGTCCCGCCAGTACTGGTTGTCGTCGCGGGCGGCGGCGTAGTAGTGGAGGACGAGGAACTCCCGGACACCGTCCATGACGCGCCCGACCTGCCGGTTGTACGCCTGACGCAGGCGCTCGTCGTCCTCCCGGTCGGGGAGGTGGCGCACCAGCTGTTCGATGGCGTTCTGGATGAAGAAGATGCCGGTCGACTCCAGTGGTTCGACGAACCCGCTGGAGAGCCCGATCGCCACGCAGTTCTTCACCCAGGACTGCGCGCTGCGCCCGATCCTCATCCGGATGTGGTTGACCTCCAGGTCGTCCGCCGCCGGGCCGACGAACTCCCGCAGGGTCCGCTCCGCGCCCTCCTTCGACAGGTAGTCGCCGGCGTACACGTACCCGGTGCCCAGCCGGTCGAGCAGCGGGATCGTCCAGATCCAACCGGCGTCCTGGGCGGTGGCCGTGGTGCACGGGCGCATTCCCCGCGAGGCCACGTCCACCGGCACGCGCAGGGCCACCGCGCTGTCGTTGGGCAGACTGTCCTGGTACGAGAGGAAGGGCACGCCCAGGGCCTGGTTCAGCAGCATGCCGCGGAAGCCCGTGCAGTCGACGAACAGGTCTCCGGCGAGTTCGCCGTGGTCCTTGGTGAGCACGTTCCGGATGTGGCCGCGCTCGTCGAGGCGTACGTCGAGGACGTGGTCGACGACGTGCCGGACACCGCGCTCGGTCCCGTACCGGGTGAGGAAGCGGGCCAGCAGGGTGGCGTCGAAATGGTAGGCGTACGGGAACTGCGTGCCCTGGCCGGTCGGCGCCGCGCGGTGCATGGGGCGGTCGCCGCCGGCCGTGACCTCCTGCTCGAAGATGGTCCCGTCGAGGTACCGGGGCGAGCTCTTCGCCTCGCACAGCGCGGCCAGCACGGACGTGTCGCGGTCGTACCGGTCACCCGGCCGCAGGTGCAGCCACCAGTCGGCCAGCGAGAAGCCCCCGACGGACCGCGGGCGTTCGAACGGGTGGTAGAAGTGGTGCCCCTTGGCGCGCCAGTCCTCGAAGCGGATGGCGAGCTTGTACGAGGCGTGGCACTCGGGCATCCACTCGTGCTCGGCCAGGCCCAGGAACTCGAAGAAGTGCCGCACGGTGCTGAACGTCGCCTCGCCCACCCCGATCGTCGAGACGTTCTCCGATTCGACGAGGGTCACATCGATCCGCTCGCCGAGGGCGGCCTTGAGGTAGGTGGCGGTCATCCACCCGGCGGTCCCGCCGCCGACGATTACCACACGGGAGATCATTTGGTCCTCACCTCGGTTTTCCGTAGTCGAAGGGGTCGTCAGCCGGCGCTGCCGGCGAGCTCCGGAGCGTGCGACGCGCCCCGGTGCCGCCGGAGCTCGGCGAAGGGCAGGACGATGCGCCGCACCAGGTGGTCGACCCCGCTGCTGCCGCCCGTGCCGGGCTCGTCGCCGACCATCCTCGACATCAGACCGAGGTGGGCGACCTTCCAGCGCCAGAATCCGTCGCCGACGTCGAGCAGCCCCTCGCCGACGCGGTACAGCCCGCCCTCGTCGTTCCCGGGGCGGCACACCTGGGCGACCGAGGCGCCGCGGCAGGCCGCGGCGGCCGCGAACGCCTCGTACAGCGCGCCCGCCCGCCGGCCGTCCCCGATCAGCCGGGCGAGCCGGGCGAACTGCTCGGACTGGGCACCGCTCGCGGTGCCGAGGTACGGCCGGAACTCGGCGAAGTGCCGTAGGGGCAGCCGCTCCAGCACCAGGACCTGTTCGTGCAGCACCCGGAGCAGATCGCCCGCCCGCCGCAGGAGCTCCACGCCGGTCTCGATGCCTTCGGGGCCGGACTCCGGCGCGAGGGCCTCCACCACGGCGTCGAGGTCGGCGATCACCTGCTTGAGCCACAGCTCGCAGGACTGGTGCGCGACGATGAAGAAGTGCTCGGACAGTGCCACCGCGCGGTCGGCGGTGGCGGGCGTACGGGGAGTCTGCAGCGAGAGCAGGGTGTCCACCTGCAGGTAGTCCGAGTAGGTCGGATCGGTCGTGGTCAGATCGGTCATGGGTCACTCCGGGTGCAGCACGCGGTCGATGGCACGGCGCCGGCTCAGGCCGTCTCGGTGAGCACCTGGCGCAGGAGACGGACGAACGGCTCGGGCTCGCCCTGGAAGCCGGTGTGGTCGCCGGGGAACTCGAAGAGCTTGGTGCCGAGCTCCTCGGCCAGCGCGGTCGCGGACCGGTGGGAGAGCTGACCCTCGGCGGCGGTACCGCCCGCCACCACGATGCGGTCGGCCACGGCCCGCAGCGCGGCCAGGTCGGGGCGGTGGAGAGCGGTGGGGCGCAGGATGTGCAGGAAGAACCGGTCGAGGATGGCCCGGACGTCGTCCGGCGGGGTGAACGACTCCAGGTCGGTCACCTCGTGCCGGCCGCCGCCGGGCGGCCGGGAGAAGCGCTCGACGCCCGTCAGGGCGGCGTACTTCTTCAGCGCCGCGTTGCGGCCCTCGCCGGCGTAGGTCGCGTAGACCTCTTCGATCCCGGCACGCAACTCCGCCCGGTCCGGCAGCAGTTCGACCAGGGGTGCCTCGTGGGCCACGAGGGTGCGGACCTGCGCGGGGTGGCCGGCGGCCAGCGCGAGGCCGATGGAGGCGCCGCCGCTGCTGCCGAAGACGTACGCCGGCTCCCCGCCGAGCGCCTCCAACAGGCGGTGCACGTCGTCGGTCAACAGGTCGAGCGTCACCTCCGCGTCCGGGTCCTCGACGGTGCTGCGCAGGATGCCGCGGGGGTCGTAGGTGACGACGGTGAAGTGCTCGGCGAGCAGCGGTGTGATGGTCGCGAATCCCCTGCTGCCCATCGGCGCACCGACCAGCAGGAGCAGCGGGCCCGTTCCGCTGGTCTCGTAGCAGATGCGTGCGCCCGGCACGTCCAGCGTGCGGGCGGTCGGGTCGGTGGTCGTCGCCATGTCCGGCTCGTCCTCTCTCTGGTTCTCGTGGTCTGTGTCCCGCAGACGCGGGCGCGGCGGCGGGCTGGACCGGGCTCAGGCCCAGCTCAGCCGCAGCGGGAGCCGCTTCGGGCCGAAGATCCCGCGCGAGTCGTGGAACTCGACGTCCGGGCCGGCCGAGAAGCCGCTCCACCGGTCGAGCATCATCTCCAGCGCGATCCGGGCTTCCAGGCGCGCCAGCGGAGCGCCCACGCAGAAGTGGATCCCGTGCCCGAAGCTGAGGTGCGGGTTGGGCGTGCGGCGGAAGTCGAAGCGGTCCGGGTCGGCGAACCGGTGCTCGTCCCGGTTGGCCGAGGACAGCCAGGTGACGACGATCTGGCCCGCCGGCACGGTGTGCCCGCCGATCCGGACGTCCCTGCTGGTCCTCCGCGTCATGGGGGCGAGCGGCGCGCGGTGGCGCAGCACCTCCTCGATCGCGGTGGGCAGCCCGCCCGGGTCCGCGCGCAGTGCCCGGGCGGCCTCGGGGTGCTCGGACAGGGACAGCACGGCGTTGCCGAGCAGCACCGTGGTGGTGATGTGGCCGGCGAGCAGCAACAGACTGACGAAGCCCACCATCTCCTCGTCCTCCAGACGCTGTCCGTCCACCTCCGCGGCGGCGAGCGCGCTGATCAGGTCGTCCTGGGGCCGGGCGCGCCGGGAGCGGATGTGCTCCAGGCAGTAGGGGTTCATCTCGCGCATGACCGCGGCCATGGACTGCACGCGCTGCTCGTTCGGGATGAGGCCCCCGGTCTGTCCGTCCGGCGACACGAGGGCTTCCGCCCACCGCCGGAAGGTCTTCCGGTCCTCGGCCGGGATGCCCAGGAGCTCGGTGATGACGATGACGGGCAGCGGGTAGGCCAGGTCCGAGACCAATTCGATCCGCTCGGATCCCCGCATGTCGTCCAGCAGCTCGGCGGTGATCTCGGCGATACGGGGTGCCAGCCGGGCCACCACACGCGGCGTGAACGCCTTGCCCACCAGGGCGCGCAGCTTGCGGTGGTCGGGAGGGTCCTTGCGGATGAGGTTGCCCCGGGAGAAGAGGTCGACGTCCTCCTGGGAGGGGGTGATATCGCTGAAGTCCGAGGAGAAGGTGACCGGGTCGGCCAGGATCTGTTCCGCCTCGGTGTACCGGAAGACGTGCCAGACGCCGGCCTGCTCGTCGTGGCTGACGGGCTCCTCCTTCCTCATCCGCCGGAACCAGGCCAGTACGGTCTCTGCGTCTGCGGACTGGTCGGCCAGCCCTGCCCCGCGTTCGGCTGCGGTCATCGCGGTATCCCCCTCGTTCGGTCGGCACGGTGGTCCTGGCCGGTCGCAGGCCAGGCGGAGAACTCCCGGAGGCCGTAGAGCAGCGGTACGTCCGGCCGGGCGTCCACCGCGGCCACCTCGCCGAGGACGACCGTGTGGTCGCCGACGTCGAACAGCGAGGAGACGGCGCATTCGGCGACCGCGAAGGCGTCCTCGACCAGCCGCGGGAGTCCCTCCGCCCCGGTCGGGCGCCAGCTGACGTGTGCGAAGCGGTCCTCCACCGGGGAGGCGAAGACCTCCGCGGCACGGCGCGCCCGCGCGTGCAGCAGGTTCACGGCGAACAGGCCCCGGGACCTGATCGCGTCGAGGGTGCTGCCTTGGGTCTTCAAGCTCACGAGCAGGGTCGGCGGATCGAGGCTCACGCTGCTGAGCGAGGAACAGGTGACTCCGCGGGGCGACCCGTCCCAGCCGGTGCTCGTCACGACCGTCACCCCGGTGGGGAACGAGCTCATCAGCGACCGGAAACCGGCTCCGTCGACGTGGCACCGGTCGGCGGCGCGCGCCGGCTCGGGGCCGGGGGCGGCGGTGGGAAGGGGTTTCACTCCGACCGTCCGGTCACCGACTCGGCGAGGGAGAGGAGCGAACTGAAGGCGGAGGGGGGCCGGTCCGCGTCCCATTCGACTCGGAACTCGTTCTCCAGTCGGTCCAGGAGGATCGTCAGGGTGAGCGAATCGACGCCGAGGTCCAGCAGCGAGACGTCGTGGGGGACCGGCGTACCGTCGGGGAGCTCGTCCCAGACCTCCACCAGGAGGGACTCGAGTCGGGTGAGGACGTGTTCCAGCTCGGTGCTCGCCATGCTCACTCTCCCTGCGTCGGTCGGGCGGTCAGGGCGGCCGCTTCGGCCGCCGCCGCGCGGAGGCTGCGCCGGTCGATCTTCCCGGCGTTGTTGCGCGGCAGCTCCGGCACGGTCAGGAACTCCACCGGCCGCTTGTAGCGGGCCAGTTCTCGGATGGTGAGGTCGCGCAGTTCGCCGGCCAGCCCCGGATCCGGTCCGTCGGCCACGACGCAGGCGTACGGGAGCTCGCCCCAGTCCTCGCTCGGAACTCCGACGACGCACGCCTCGCGTACGGCCGGATGGCCGAGAAGGACCTGTTCGACCTCGGCGGGATAGACCTTCTGGCCGCCGCGGACGATGACGTCCTTGACGCGGCCGGTGAGGTGGATGTAGCCCTGCTCGTCGACCGTCCCGAGATCCCCCGTGCGCACCCAGCCGTCGCGCAACGCGTCCTCGCTCGCCGCGGTGTCCGCCCAGTAGCCGCGCATGACGGCCGGACTGCGTACCCAAAGCTCGCCGATCCGCCCGGTGGGGGAGGGGTGCTCCCGGTCGTCGCGGCTCCGGACGACCGTGCCCGCGGTGGCCCGGCCGATCGACGCGGCCCGGCCCCGGGCTTCCCCCGGTGTGTAGTCGTGGTCGGCGGGTGGCAGGGTCACCACCGGGCCGCCGGCTTCGGTCAGCCCGTACAGCTGGCGGAACCCGCATCCGAGCGCGTCGTGGGCCTCGAGGAGCAGCGACCGCGGCATCGGCGCCGCACCGTAGACGACCTCCTGGAGGCCGGCCATCCGCTCCGGCGCGAACCCCTTGGCCCTGAGCAGGAACCTGAGCATGTCCGGGACGACGAACAGGTGGGTCACCGCGTCCCGGCGGATCGTGGCGAGGCACTCCTGCGGACTGAACATGCGCATCAGCGCCACCGTCGCGCCGGCAGCGAGGTAGATCAGCGGGATCACCATCGCCCCGTGGGAAAGCGGCCCGCAGTGCAGGAAGACGGTGTCCTGGTCCGTCCGGACGTCGGCCAGGTAGCCCAGGGCCACGGAGCGCAGCGAACGGTGGTCCACACAGACGCCCTTGGGCCGGCCCGTCGTCGCCGACGTCTGCAGGATGAACATCAACTCGTCGTCGGGAACCTCGCCGTCGGGCAGGTCGGGTTCGCGGGAAACGGCCTGCCGGTACTCCTCACTCTCGTACCGCAGCACGGGAAGGCCGTGGCCGAGATCCGCCGTACCGGGGAGCCCCGCCTCGCCGATGACGGCCGCGGCCTCGAACCTCCGCACTGCGGAGGCCACTTCCCCGGCCACCGCCCCGTAGTGGAGCGGAACCGCGGCGGCCCCGATCTTGCCGAGGGCGAAGTAGGTCTCCAGCACCTCCAGGCGGTTGTGCGAGACGACCACGACCCGGTGGCCGCGGCCGATACCCAGGCCGAGGAGAGCCGTGGCCAGAGCGTCGGTCCGCCGGTCCAGCTCGGCATAGGTGCATTGCCTCTCGCCGTCGCGGACCGCAATCCGCTCGCCCTGGCGCTGCCGGCCTCTCTCCAGTAGTTGAGCCATCCATGACATGGATGAACACCTCCCCCCTCTCTCGGTATTCCTGGTCCTGATCGGCAACAGGCACATTGCCGGGACAGGGGTTGCGCCAACAACCCTCACTTTGCTGGGGTACCCGATCGGGCATTCGTCTGCTAATGGACCGACTCCGCGCACGCCGGCCGACGTCGGAGATCATCGCCGGGGCTGCGGAAAATGAGTTGCGAATGGAGGGGAGTCGTGAGCTATTCACGCTCGCGTCCACGCGGGCCCGACGGCGGGCGAATTATAGCGAGTCCTAAGGGATTTGGGTACCCTCCAAAATGAGGGTTGTTACGTCGAGGGTCCCTCGGCGATGTTTCTATTGATACGGAAGCGGTACAAGCGCGAGATGTTCCGGCGGGTCGGCTCCCCGACTCCGCCCTCATCGCTGCTTCGTTGCCGAAGAGTTGCGATCGTACGGGGGTAGTGAGATGGCATCTGATATTCCGAAACAGGGTGCTCCTGGTTTCCCGTGGACCCGTTCGGCGCTCCCGGGCCGAGCCCGAGTCTGAGACGCCGCCGGCCTCCGGTCATTTCCTCTTCACACGTCCACCGGTATTCCCTGTCACCTGTGCCGCGCGGTGTCCGACATCGTGGGCCGCTTCGGCGCGCGCTCCGTCGCGAACGCGTGCAGATCGGAATTCAGTCTATGGACCACATCGCCGATTACCCGAGCTCGGCCGACCATGCGGGGGAAGTCCCGCAAGAGCTGGAACGGTTACGCCGGGCGGATCCGGTTTCCCGGGTCCGCCTGCCGGACGGGAGGACCGCCTGGCTCGTGACGCGCCACGAGGACGTGCGGACGGTGCTCTCCGGGGCGGGCTTCACCCGCGACCTGTCGGCCGCTGCCGCTGGCGCGCGGCCGGCAGCCGGTGCGAGCCCCATGCGAACCGTGAACATGGACGGCCGTCCGCACCTCGAACTCCGCCGTCTGGTCTCGAAGGCCTTCGGGGTCCGCCGGATCGACGCGCTCCGCCCGCGCGTGGCGGAGCTGACGGACGGCCTGCTGGACGCGATGGAGAAGGACGGCCGACCCGCTGACCTGGTCCGCCATGTCGCCGCCCCCCTGCCCGCCATCGTCATCTGCGAACTGCTGGGCTTCCCGGTCGCCGACCACGAGGTGCTCGGCCACTGGTGCGACCGGATCACCACGGTGGGCGCCGGTGGTGTCGACCAGGAGGCGTGGCGGGAGCTCAGCGGCTACGTGACCCGCGCGGCCGACGCGAAGCGCGCCGCGCTCGGGCAGGAAGCCCCGCCGGACGAGGACGTGCTGAGCACCCTGGTCCGCGCGCACGACGAGGAGGGGGCGCTCACCCAGGAGGAACTCGTCACGCTGGTCATCGTGGTCCTCGCGGGAGGACTGGAGACGACCCAGACCGCGATCAGTGCCGGACTGCTCCGCCTCTTCCGGCATCCCGATCAGCTGGCGAGACTGCGCGACGACCCCGGGCTGCTGGACCCGGCGATCGAGGAACTGCTCCGCCACCAGCCGGTCATCGACCTGAACCGGGTCCAGGTGGCGACCGAGGACGTCCGGCTGGGCGGCCGGCTCGTGCGCGCCGGCGAACTCGTCCAGATCTCCGTCAACGCCGCCAACCGTGACGACGAGGTCTTCCCCGACGCCGCGCGGTTCGACGTGGAGCGCCGACCCAACCCGCATCTCGCGTTCGGCCACGGAGCCCACCACTGCCTCGGCGCCGCCCTGGCGAGGGTCGAGATGAGAGCGGTGTTCTCGGCGATCCTCCGGCGCTTCCCCGACATGCACCTGGCGGTGCCCCCGGAGAGCCTGCGCTGGCGCGGCGGCCACGTCACCTTGGGGCTGACGGCGCTGCCCGTCGCCTGGTGAGGCCCACCCGTCACCGGGTGAGGCGTGCCCGCCGCACGTGACGGCATCCCGTCACGCGGCGAGGACCGGCCTCCCCGGTACGGCCCTCCCCCCTCGTCCGTCCTCGTCTGTCACGGCCAGGAAGGAAACCTGCACATGCTTGTCTGTCGATATATCGATGACGGGCGGCCCCGTAACGGCCGCCTGGAGCTCCGTGGGGACGGCAGCCACGTCGTTCCCGTGGCGTACGACCGGGCGGCCGGCCGCTGGGTGGAAGCCGGCGGCCCGGCCCGCCCGCTCCCGGAGGTCACCCTCCTGCCGCCCGCCGAGCCGAGCAAGATCGTCTGCGTCGCGCTCAACCGGGCGCCCGAGGGTCACGTGCCCGGCGCCGGCGGGCGTCCGGCCGGCGCCGCCTCGTGCGCGGTCGTCCTCAAACCGCCGTCCTCGCTGACCGGCTCCGGAGACACCGTCGTCCATCCGGGAAGCGCCTGGGAGCTGAAGTACGAGGCCGAGCTGGCCGTCGTGGTCGGAGTGCGCTGTACGCGGGTCCGGCCCGGGGACGCGGCCCGCGTGGTCGCGGGGTACACCTGCGCCAACGACCTCACGGCGTACGCGCTGCCCGCCGCGGACGATTCGGACGGAGCCGCGCGGACGCCGTACCCGCCCGTGTGGGCGAAGCACTTCGACGGGTTCACGCCCCTCGGCCCCTGGATGGCCACGGACCTCGATCCGGCGGACGTGGAGATCACTTGCGCGGTGGACGGCGAGACCGTCCAGCGCGCGACGACCCGTGACCTCCTCACCCCCGTCCACGAGGTGATCGCGGCGGTCAGCGAGCACATGACGCTCTTGCCCGGAGACGTGATCCTCACCGGGACACCGGCGGGGTCGGGTCCGCTGTCGCCCGGCAACCGCGTCGAGGTGTCCATCGCGGGCATCGGCACCCTCACCACCACCATCGGCAAGCCGGAAGAAAGGCAGTGCGAGGGATGACGACCGTCAACAACATGACCCGGCCCGGGGAGTCGGGGCTGTCCGGCCTGACCTCCTTCCTGGCCGGCGGCGACCTGCTGCAACGCGAGCTGACCGCGATCTGGAGCGGACGCCGCGAGCCGCTCGGCGCCATCGCCGAGCACGCCCTGGTCCCGGCCGGGAAGCTGCTCCGGCCCCTCCTGGTGCTGGAGTCGGCCCGGTGCGTCGGCGGGTCCCCGGAAGAGCTGACCGAACTGGCCCTGGCCGTCGAGTACCTGCACGTGGCCACGCTGATCCACGACGACATCATCGACGAGGACGACATCCGGCGCGGGCGCCCGTCCGTCCAGGCCGCCTTCGGCATCCCCGCGGCCATCGTGGCCGGCGACGGTCTGATCCTGGAGACCTTCGCCGCCCTCACCGGCGCCCGGCCCGCGGGGGTCTCGGCCGCCGACATCGTGGCGGTCACGTCGATCATGGCCTCGGCCGGGGTGGGAGTGTGCCGCGGACAGCTACTGGAGTCCGAGTTCGTCGGCGACCTCAACTGCGGCGTGGACCAGTACGTGACCATGGCTCAGCTGAAGACCGGGGCGCTCTTCGAGGCGGCCTGCCGGATCGGTGCGGTGCTCGGCACCGACCGCCAGGACTGGATCGACGCCCTGGGCACCTTCGGCATGCGGCTCGGGACCGCGTTCCAGGTCCGGGACGACCTCCTGGCCTTCGACGACTCCTCGGCGCCCATCGGCAAGCCGCGCGAGAGCGACCTGGAGAACCGGCGGCCCACCCTGCCGATCCTGCTGAGCTACCAGCGTGCCTCACCCGGCGAACGCTGGGAGCTGGAGCGGGTGTTCCGCGAGGACTCCGCGAGCGAGGAGTCCTTCGCCGTGGTCGGCAAGATCGTCGAGAGCACCGGAGGCCGCGAGGCGGCGCAGCAGTTCGCCGCCGACCTGATCGCCGACGCGAAGGACTGCCTCACGAGACTGCCCGCCGGCGAGAGCACCGAGACGCTCGCCCAGATCGCGGACTACTCGTCCGGCCGCGCGTTCTGACGTGGCCGGCACCCCGCTCGGCCGGACGCTCGGCGCGCACCTGCACACCTGGCGGCCCTACACGCTCTGGTATCCCGGTCTGGTCGGGCTGGCCGGCGCCACCCTGACCGCCGCCGCGCACTCCGCCCCGCTCTCGGCCGCGCGGATGCTGGTCGCCTGGCTGGTCCCCACCGCGGTCTGGACGGCCGCGCACTACCTGGGCGACTACCTCGACCGGGACCTCGACGCCATCGACAAGCCGCAGCGGCCGATCCCCTCGGGCCGGATGAGCCCCCCGACAGCGCTCGCCTGCGGCGCCGTCCTGGCCGCGGCGGCGACCGTCGTCGCGGTGGTCCTCAACTGGCACACGATCCTGCTCCTGGCGGTCGGAATCGGAGGGGCGATCGCGTACAACGGCCTCTTCAAGGCCCGTGGGATCTGGGGCAACATCGTCCGCGGCGCCCTCACCGGCGCGGCGTTCGTCTTCGGCACGATGACCGCGGCACCGTTTCCGCCGGCCGGACTGCTGCTGTTCGCCGCGGTGTTCTGGGCGCACGACGCCGCCTCGAACCTCGTCGGCACCCTGCGCGACGTCGCCGGGGACCGCGAGGGCGGATACGCCACCTTCGCCGTGCGCCACGGCCTGCGTACGGCGGCGCGTACGGCGGCGGTCCTCTACGGCGCGGCCGTCGCGACCGCGCTGGCGGGGGCGGCGGTGGTACCGGGCCGGGAGACCGGCTACCTCCTGCTGGTGCTGCTCGCCGCGATCGGCGGATGCGGAGCCTTCCGGCTGCTCTTCGTCCCGGGGCGCGCCCTCACCCCGCGCGTCGCCCTCAGCTCGCACGAAGTGCTGGTCGCCGAGCGGCTCGTCCTCGCCGACGCCCTGCTCGTGCCGGGCCTCGGGCTGCCGGCGGCACTCGGCATCCTCGCCCTGGCACTCGTACTGACCATCGGCACCCAGCGGACGATGCGTTCCCGGCACGAGTTCGCACCGGGGGACCGCGCACCGTCCGCCCCATGAACCGACCGACCCCTGGCGGGGAGAAGGAGAACGCATTCCGTGTGCTCAGCTCTGGACAGTCGCGTCGAGGCGTCGATCACGCAGGCCGCCGAGACCATGTTCGCCCTACAGCGCCCCGACGGCTCCTGGCCCAACCGACGGCCCACCGCCGTGCTGGGGACGGCGGGAGCGGTGGCCGCCCTGCACATCGCCGACCGCGAGCGCTCCCGTGATCTCGTCGACGGCGGAGCGCGGTGGCTGCTGGCCGCCAGGAACGCCGACGGCGGCTGGGGCGGAGTCGGCGGCGCCCCCACCCAGCTCGTCCCCACCGTGATCGCGGCGGCGAGCTTGCACCTGCTGGATCCGGCCGGGCACCGGGAGCCCGTACGCCGCGCCCTGGACCTGGTCCGCGCGCACGGCGGCGTGGAGGCGCTCGCCGATCCCGGCATCGCCCACCTGGCGAGGACGTTCCTCGCCCTCGCGGGCCTCGGGGACGTCAAGGGCTCACGGCGCATCCCGCTGGAGCTCCTCCTCCTGCCCCGCCGGCTGTGGCGCGGCAGGCTGTCCTTCCGGGTGGCGCCGTTCGTCGCGATGGCGTTCCTCCAGGCGCACCTCGCCCCGCCGGCCGGGCTCGGCCGCCTCCTGTACCGCTCCGCCCGGCGGGCCGGTCTGCGCACGCTCGCCCGGGTGGAAGCGGGCGAGAACGAGCGCGGCGGATACGGCGGGGACAACTGGCTGGTCGCCGTGGTGTGCCTCGGTCTCAGCGGCGCCGGGGCCCCCTCCGCGATGACCGCGGACACGGTCGACTACCTGCGCTCCCACGTGCAGGCGGACGGCTCCTGGCACATCATGCAGGGCCTCGACCTGATCGGCGGATCCTTCGTTGCCCGCGGCCTGGCCCAGGCCGGCTACGCCCGTGACGAACGCCTGGCGCGGGCACGGCAGTGGCTGCGGGGCTGCCAGCAGGACCAGCCCTTCCCCGTGTTCGACGCTCCGCCCGGCGGCTGGGGGTGGGAAGGCCCGCGCGGCTGGCCGAACTTCCTCGACAGCGCCAACGTACTGTCCGCCCTCCAGACCGGCGGTGAGGCAGAAGGCGAGGAGCAACTGCGCCGCGGGCTGCGCTGGCTCCAGTCCCGGCAGGACCGTACGGGCTCGTGGGGCACCTTCGTCCCCGACACCACACTCGCCAACGACGGCCCCTGCCCCTACGTCACCGCACAGGCCGTCGACGTCGCCCTGACCGGCGGCGCCTCCCCGGACCACCCCAGTGTGCGCCGTGCCCTGGACTGGCTGCGCGCCCGCCAGCGGCCGGACGGCACCTACGAGGCCCTGTGGTACCGGGGGCTCACCCCCGGGACCGCCATGGTGCTGGTGGCCTTCGGCCGTGCCGGGCTCACCGCGGATCCGGTGGCCCGGCGGGCCCGCGAGGCCCTGCTGCGGGCCCAGCTCCCCGACGGCTCCTGGGGGCCGGGCGACACCGGGATCCTCGGCGACGACCCCGCGCGGGGGACGGTGGAGGAGACCGCCTGGGCCCTGCGGGCACTCCTCGCCGGCGGGATGCCGGCCGACGCCCCCCGGATCCGGAGTGCGGCGGACTGGATCCTGGCGGCGCAGCAGCCGGACGGGCTGTGGCCGGCGGGTCAGGTCTGCATGCACGTCCGCAACCTCGCCTACTACGTGGACGGACTCATCGTGAACGGTCTCGCCCTGACGGCACTGGGCGGCTACCGGTCCGCTCTGGCCACGACCACGACCACGACGGCTGCCGAGAAGGAGGAGGTGTGAGGGGCCCGGGGCAGGGGCACGTGCGGGAGACGAACGCAGCCGAGGAGGCCGGTGTCGTGATCTGCGGGGCCGGAGTGGCCGGCCTCGCGGCGGCCTGCGCACTCGGCCGGCAGGGCGTGGACGTCCTGCTGCTGGAGAAGCAGCGCAAGCAGCCCCCGGTCGCCAAGGGCGAGGTGCTCCAGCCCGGTTCGCTGGACCTCCTGCACCGCTGGGGCGTCCTGCCGGCGCTGGAGGCCCGGCGGGCGGTCCGCCTCGAGCGGCTCGTCGCCCGGCGCGCCGACGGCAGCGAACTGCTCACCATGGACTTCGGGGCGCTCGACGGCGAGCGGCCCTGGATGCTCTCCCTCGACTACGCGACGATCCTGGAATGCCTGGAGGAGTCGCTCGGCGCCGTCGTGCGCCGGCGGCGCGGGGTACTGGTCAACGACCTGGTCAGGGACGGCGGAGGCCGCGTCGTAGGGCTGCGGGTCACCGAAGGCGGGAAGGAGCGCGAGATCCGCGCCGGGGTCGTGCTGGCCGCCGACGGCAGGTCCTCACGCCTGCGCCGCCTGTCCGGGATGACCGCGGACCCGGTCGCGTACGACCACCGGCTGCTCTCCTTCGAACTCGAAGGGAAGCCGCCGGTGGACGACGAGGTCTCCGCCTACGTCACGGACCGCGGGCTGGTGATGGTCTATCCGCTGCCGGACGAGCGGATCCGGGTCTATGTCCAGGTCGCCGCGGACGAGCTGCGCAAGGCGGACCAGGCGCGGCTCCAGCAGTGGTGCGACGAGCTCCTCGCCGACGTGCCCGCCCTCGCTCCGCTCGCCACGGCGCTGAAGGGCGGCCTGGACAGCCGGCAACTGCTGCCGGTCTTCCAGTTCCGGGCGCCGTCCCTGGTACGGCCGGGCATCGCGCTGATCGGTGAGGCGGCGCACGGCGTGCACCCGCTGGCGGCCCAGGGCATGAACACGGCCATCGCCGATGCCGCCGCGTTCGCCTCCCGGCTGGCCGCGGTGGACCTCACCGATCCGGCCGCCGCCGACGCCGCGCTGCGCGCGTACGAGGGCGAACGCCTCGGCAGCGTCAAGGCGATCCACACCATGAGCCACAACGCCGCGCGGATGATGACCAGCACCTCGCGCGGCGGCCGGATGCTGGGCCGGCGCCTGCTCACCGGAACGTCCAGGAGCCCCCGGCTGCGCCACCTGACGACCTACAACATGTCGGGCCTCGGCATGCGCCCGCTCACCGCTCTGGACCGGCTGGTCCAGCTCGGGCTGCTGCCCGAGCGGAGGGCACGGCCCGTCGGCGGGGCCGGGTGATCCGTCGCCGCGGGCCGAACGAGCAGGACCCATACAGGGGTTGGAAGACGAGTGAAAGGGTTGCAACCATGTCGAACTTACGCGGGACGGCCTTCGAAGTCCGCCCGTTGACCGCTGCTCTCGGCGCGGAGATCCACGGCCTGCGACTGGAGGCCGTCACCGACGAGGAGTTCGCCGAGCTGCGCCGTCTGCTGCTGGAGCACCTGGTTCTCTTCATCCCGGACCAGCAGGGATGGTCGCCCGAGGCGCGCACCGCCTTCGGCCGCAGACTCGGCGAACTGGAGGTCCACCCCTACCTGCCCCACCTCGACGGACATCCCGAGATCCAGATCATCGACTCGGAGCAGGACGGCAAGATCCCCATCTGGCACACCGACATGACCTACTCGCCGAACCCTCCGATCGGGTCGATCCTGCAGATCGTGCGCAGCCCCGGCGTGGGGGGCGACACGATGTGGTCGAACCAGTACCTGGCCTACGAGGCGCTCTCCGCCCCGCTGCGGGAACTGCTCGACGGGCTCACCGCGGTCCACGCCATCCACATCCCCGGACTGGACAGCCGGGCCGAGCACCCCGTGGTCCGGGTCCACCCCGAGACGGGCCGCCGCTCGCTCTTCGTCAACCGGGCCCACACCTCGCACATCGTGCAGCTCAGCCGGACCGAGAGCGATGCTCTCCTGCAGTACCTCGCCGAGTTCTCCACCTCCCCGCAGTTCACCTGCCGGTACCGGTGGCGGCAGGGGGACGTGGCGATCTGGGACAACCGGGTCACGCAGCACTACGCCGTCGACGACTACGAACAGCGCCGCACGGGTCTGCGGGTCGTCGTGCTCGGCGACACGCCCACCGGGAACGAGGCCCGGTGGGCGCGGTACGAGCCCAAGCCGGGCGAGCGCTACGCGCCGGCCCGGATCAATGCCAAGGAGTCCTACTGACGGCCTTTTCGCGACGGATCCGACGGACAGCTCGATCTCATATGCGTTCATGCGCAGGCTAAAGCGAGGTGTTGAGTGACGTGTTAGGAACATCGCAACTACTCACCCCCAGGCAGACCGAGGTGGTCCGGCTCGCCGTTCTGGGCCTGACCGCGAAGGAAACCGCCCGTCGACTGGGCATTTCGAAGAACACGGTGGACGAGCACCTGCGTGACGCCCGGGTGCGGGTCGGGGCACGCACCAAGTCCCGGCTGATCGGGTGGGCGGTCGCCTCCGGGATCGTCCAGTTCTGACGGTCCGTTCCCGAAGGCGCCTGCACGACGCAAGGGGCGGTGGCCCGGTTGAGCATCAGCCGGGCCACCGTCCTTACCCGTCCGCCGGTGCGGTCCACCGGGAGTCAGCGGCGGACGGCGGCGGGCGTGTCCCGGGCGACCGGCTCCCAGTCGTCCTCGGCCTCGGGGCGGCGCCGGGGAAGGAACCACCGCAGCAGGGGCCCGGCCATCGCCGTGGTCACCACCGCCATGACCACCATCAGCGAGTACAGGTCCCGGTCGATGATGCCCAGACTCAGCCCCACGCTCAGCGCGACGAGTTCGGTCAGTCCGCGGGTGTTCATCAACGTGGCCAGCGCCGCGGACTGCCGGGCCGGTACCCCGTGGCCGCGTGCGGCGAGGAACGCGCCGACGAACTTCCCGCCCACGGCGACCAGGAGGATCAGCGCCAGGTCGGCGAGGCCGCCCAGGCCGATCCCGGACAGGTCGACCGCCAGGCCGGCGGTGAGGAAGAAGACCGGCAGCAGCAGGGTCTGGCTCAGCTGCCCGAGCCGGTCGTGGATCTGCGCGCGCAGGGACGCGGACTGCTCGCGCGGGATGAGGGCGCCGAAGAGGAACGCGCCGAAGATGAAGTGCAGGCCGGCCCACTCCGTCGCGGCCGCGGAGAGCAGCAGCCCGGCGAGGACGCACGCGAACCCGGTCGGGGTGAGCTGCCGGTGCCGGTGCCGGTGCCGGTGCCGCGCGCCGACAGGCGCCGCAGCAGTGGCCGTACGACGAACAGCATGCCCAGGAGGTAGGGGACCATGAGCAGGAGCCGCCACTGGCCGACACCGGCCGCACCGCTGACGGCGGTCACACCGGCGAGCACCGACCAGGCCAGGACGTCGTCGATGGAGGCGCAGGCGAGCGCGAGGGCGCCCAGGGCCGTACGGTCCAGGCCCCGTTCGGTGAGGATCCGGGCGAGTACCGGGAACGCCGTGATCGACATCGCGATGCCCATGAAGAGGACGAACGCCACGTCGTTCGGGCTGTGGTGATCCCGCAGGAGGTACAGGCCCAGAGCGCTGCCCAGGCCGAAGGGAAGGAGGACGGAGCTCAGGGACACGGTGACCGCGAGAGTACCGGAGCGCCGGGCGCGGTCGAGGTCCCAGTCCAGGCCCACGGTGAACATGAAGACGGCGACCCCGACCGTGGCCAGGGCGGTGAGCTGCGGCCGGATGTCCGTCGGGAAGAGGTGGTCGGAGATCACGTCGCCGGCCAGCGTCGGCCCCAGCAGGATGCCGGCCAGGACCTCGCCGATCACCGCCGGTTGGTCGAGGCGCCGGGCCAGCGCGCCCAGCAGGCGGGCGAGCAGCACGACCGTCGCGAGCCCGATGAGCAGTTCCGTGATGTGCTGGGCTTTCATGTGACCCGTTTCTGTCGGACGGGTGGGAGCCGGTGCGTGGCGGGCCGGCAACTCGTCTGCCACGGCACGGGTGTGACGGCTGCCGGCGGACGTCCCGCCGGCCGTGCCCGAGCGGGCGGCGGGGGCCGCGGGACTCCGGCGCGCCGTTCTTCCGGGCTGCGCGGAGGGTCGGGCGTACTCGGCGGTGGAGGCGTCAAGGCCGGTGCCGCACCGGCACGTTCGGCCGGATCCCGGAGGGCGTTTCGGTACGGGGAGCGCCGATCGGGCGCAGAGCCGCGGCACCGGGCTCCGGGCCGTGGCGCCGGAGCTCCTGATCCCGTGCTGCGGTCCGTCCCTGCGAGCGGCACCCGGCCCGGCGTCATGGACGCCGGCGACGGCGCAACTCGCTTGCGTCAGCGCGGAGATGAAGATGCCCGCACGATAGTGGGCGACCGCCCACGCGTCAACGAGGCCGTCGGGACGCGCTCGTCCCGCCGAAGGGTTCGGGCCGGGTCGGAGGCGGGTCCGCAGACCCCGGTCCGGGGTCCCGGGGCGTCGCTACGGTCGAGCGGCGCCGGCGACGACCGAGCTCACGACCTTACGGACGTCGGCGACGTCGGGCGCGACACCCCCGCGGCCGGCGAACAGCAGGTGGCCGGATCCGATCAGGGTGAGGGCGAGCGTGTCGACGTCGGCGTCGCTCACGAGGCGGCCCTGCTCGCGCTCGGCGGCGAGGTACGCGGCGAACATCGCGGTGGCCTCGGCCAGGACCGGGACGCCCATGGAGCCCGCCTGGTGCAGCCGGGCGCGCAGTTCGTCCCGGGCGGTGACGAGGCCGACGATCGCCACGGCGACCGACTCGAAGAGGTCCGTCAGCGCCGTGGTGAGGTTGTCCACGACCGTCCCCGTGCCGACCGAGGCCGACATGGCGGCGGCCTGGGCCTGGATCCGGCCGATGCGGTCCAGGACGAGCTCGGCGAGGAAGGCGTCGAAGTCGGCGAAGTGCCGGTGCAGGACGCCCTTGGCGCAGCCGGCCTCGGCGGTGACCGCCCGGCTGGTCAGCGCGTTCGGCCCGTGCTGGAGCAGGACTCGCTCGGCTGCGTCGAACAGCTGCTGGGACACGTCGCGGATCGCTACCCCTGTCGGCATTCGGGCCTCCCTCGCCTTTCTCGCGGACCTCGTGCGTTTCATGCGTAACGAGCCCAGGCGTTGACGAGTGGGCATCTGCCCACTACGGTGGGCGCATGCCCACTATACCCTTGAATGCGTCTACAGGCATGCCCTCGGGGTGCCCGCAAACGGCGGCAGTGGCAGGGCGTGACGCCTATACGGTACCCGCGCCGGTCCTCGCGGCATGGCGGCAGGCGCCGGTGCGGGAAGTCACCACCGAGTCCGGCCAGAAGGGCTGGCTCGTCACCGGAATGGACGAAGTCCGCACCGTGCTCTCCGACGCGCGGTTCAGCCGGGCCGAGGCGCGCCGGATCGGCGCGGTGGTCGTTCCGTCGGCGGTCCTGGCGAAACCCGGGATCAACGACCTGGACGGACCCGAACACGCCCGGATGCGCCGCCTGGTGGCGGGGGCGTTCAGCGCCCGCCGGATCCGCGCCCTCCGGCCGCGCATCGAGCAGATCGCCGACGAGCTCGTCGCGCGTCTCGCCGCCGCCGGGCCCACCGCCGACCTGGTCGCCGGGTTGTGCCGCCCCCTGCCACTCACCGTGATCTTCGAGAACCTCGGTGTTCCGCAACAGGACCGGGAACTGTTCAGCGGCTGGGCCGATCGCGTCATGGCCACCACCGCCTACCCGCCCGGAGAGTCCCTGCAGGCCCTCGAGGCGGTCGTCTCGTACATGGCCGACCTGGTGGCGGCCAAGCGCCTGGCCCCCGACGACAGCCTGCTCCAGGAGCTGATCACGGCCCGCGACGAGGGCGACCGGCTGAGCGAGACGGAGCTCGTCCACCTCGGCTGCGGCCTGCTCATGGCCGGCAACGAGTCCACCGCGACGGAGCTCGGCAAGGGGCTGGCGGCCCTGCTCGACCACCCGGACCAGCTGGCGGCGTTGCGCGCCGATCCCTCCCTGGTACCCGGTGCCGTGGAGGAAGTGCTGCGGTACGCGCCGCTGAGCGCCCGCGAGAACGCCGGTCAGGTACGGGCCACCACCTGTGAGGTGGAGCTCGGCGGCGTCGTCATCCCCGCGCAGAGCGTGGTCTTCGCCAGCCTGCCGGGTGCCAATTTCGACCCGGAGGCGTTCCCCGAGCCCGAGCGGTTCGACGTCGCCCGCGAGGGTGCCGGCGGACACCTCACCTTCGGCCACGGCGCGCACCGCTGCCTGGGCGCCCAACTGGCGCGGATGGAGCTGGAGGTGGCGCTGCGCGCCGTGCTCGCCGCGTTCCCCGGACTGCGGCTGGCCGTACCCGCCGGTGAACTCGCCAACGCCGAGGGGCGGCTCATCAGCGGAATGCGGGAACTCCCCGTCACCTGGTGACTCCGCCGCACGTCCCTCGCCCCCATTCGACAGGAGATGAGCTCAGTGAGTGATCAGATCACGGCAGTCGGCGCGCAGGAGGCGGGAGCGGAGGCCCCGCCGTCGAAGGAGGTGGCCGGCTTCTACAACGATCTCAGCGGCCTGCTGACCGAATTGTTCGGCGGGAGCCTGCACGAGGGGTACTGGACCTCCTCGTCCGACCCCGCGTCGATGGCCGAGGCGTCCCGGCAGCTCACCGATCTGCTGGTGGGCAAGATGGCGGTCAAGCCGGGGGACCGGGTCCTCGACCTGGGCTGCGGCTCCGGTGCGCCGGCCGTCCGGCTCGCGCAGACGACGGGCGCGCAGGTCGTCGGCATCACCAACAGCGCCGTACAGATCGAAGCCGCCGTCCGCAACGCGCAGGAGGCCGGACTGGGTGACCAGGTGGCGTTCCGGTGCGCGGACGCCACCGTCCTCGACTACGAGGAGCAGTCGTTCGACGCGGTCCTGATGATCGAGTCGATCTTCCACCTGCCGGACCGGCTCGGCGCGCTGCGCCAGGTCGCGCGGGTGCTCAAGCCCGGCGGACGGGTCGCGCTGACGGACCTCCTGGACCTGGACCCGGCGCCGGACCCGATGCGCCAGGCCGTGGGTGACCTGGCCGAGCACTCGCGCGAGCACGGGCACTCCCCGCTGGTGGCCAAGCCGATCCGCCTGGAGGAGTACGCGTCCCTGCTCGAGCGGGCCGGGCTGGTGCCGGTCGAGGGGACCGACGTCACCGAGCACACGGTGGCCCGGACGCTCGACTGCCTCCGCAGGAAGCTCACCGACGACCACGAGGAGCTCGTGCGGAAGTACGGCGGCCAGGTCGTGCGGCAGTACGAGACGGTCCTGCCCCTCCTGGAGCGGGCGGGCTTCGGCTACGGCGTCGTGGTCGCGCAGGCTCCCGCGTAGCCGGACCGGCGCGCGGAGCCCCGAAGCGGGCTTTCCGTGGGCGGAGTTGACGAGTGGGCGCCCGCCCATTTAAAGTGGGCGCATGCCCACTAATCCTCACGGTGAAGTACATCAGCAGCGACAGGTCGCGGAGTCCTTCGGCGCGGACGCCGAACGCTACGACCGGGCCCGGCCCCGGTATCCCGAGACCATGGTGGAGCGGATCGTCGCCGGCAGTTCCGGCAAGGACGTCCTCGACGTCGGCACCGGCACCGGCATCGCCGCCCGGCAGTTCCAGGCGATCGACTGCCAGGTGTCCGGCGTCGAGCCCGATCCGCGACTCGCCGAACTGGCCCGCCAGTTCGGCCTCGCGGTGGACGTGGCGACGTTCGAGGACTGGGATCCGGCCGGCCGGCAATACGACGCGGTGGTGGCCGCACAGGCCTGGCACTGGGTCGATCCGGTCGCGGGCGCGGCCAAGACCGCGCAGATCCTGCGCCCCGGCGGCCGCCTGGCGGCCTTCTGGAACGTCTTCCACTTCCCGGCCGAGGTGGCGGACGCGATCGCCGAGGTCTGCCAGCGGGTGATGCCCGACGCGCCGTTCGACTTCCGGGCGATGCTGACCGGCGCCATGGACGGCTACCAGGCCTTCTTCGCGAAGACCTCCGACGGGATCCGCGAGGCCGGCGGCTTCGGGGAGCCGGAGCAGTGGCGCTTCGACTGGGAGTGGACCTACACCCGGGACGCCTGGCTGGACCAGATGCCCACGCTGGGCGCCTTCACCCGGCTTCCCCCGGACAAGATGGCCGAGGTGCTCGACGGAGCCGGTGCCGCCATCGACGCGATGGGCGGCAGCTTCACGATGAACTACGCCACGGTGGCCATCTCCGCGGTGCGCACCGGCTCCTGACCCACGGCGCCTGACACACGGCGCCCCAGGAACCGGGCCCTGATCCACCCGCACGGTCCGTCCGCTGCGGGAGGGGCACCGGCCGGCGGCCAGGGTCCCGCGGTGGTCGGGCCGTGAGACGGCCCGACACCCCCGGCGTCGCGACACCCGGGCCGCCGGCCGGGCGTCCGCGGGCCCGTGCCACCGCGGGCCCGGCCCGGATCACCTTCCTCCGAAAGGACGTCATGAGACTTCTGGTGCTGGGCGGAACCCACTTCGTGGGACGCAGCATCGTCGACGCGGCACTGGAGCGCGGTGACGACGTCACCACCCTCAACCGCGGCAGCCGCCCCGCCGCCGACGGCGTCGAGCCCCTGGTCGCGGACCGGACCGATCCAACGGCCCTGCGCCGGGCGATCGGCGACCAGAAGTGGGACGGGGCGATCGACACCTGGACCGGCTCCCCCCGCGTGCTGAGCGACACCTGCGCACTGCTGGCCGATCGGGTCGGGCACTACGGCTACGTATCCAGCTGGGCGGTGTACCGGCCGCCGGCTCCGGCCGGCGCCGACGAGAGCGCCGCGACCGTCGAGGGCGATCCGGACGACGAGGCCGACGCCTTCTACCCGGTGGCCAAGCGCGGCTGCGAACTCGCCGTCCAGCGGACCTTCGGCGAGCGCGCGCTGATCACCCGTCCCGGGCCGATGCTGGGCCCGTACGAGGACGTCGGCTCGCTGACCTGGTGGCTTCGCCGCATACGACGCGGCGGGCGGGTGCTGGCCCCCGGCCGGCCGTCCGACCCGTTCCAGTACATCGACGTCCGCGACCACGCCCCCTGGATGCTGGACGCCGTCGAGCGCGGTACCGGAGGTGCGTTCAACACCGTGTGCGCCCGGGGCCGCCACACGATGGGCGATCTCCTGGAGACGATGCGCGAGGTGACGGGCTCCGACGCGGAACCGGTCTGGGTCCCCGACGAGCAACTCCTGGCCGCCGGGATCCGCCCCTATCTCGACATCCCCCTGTGGCTGCCCGCCGCGATGCGGGGAGGCATCAACGACGTCGACGTCTCCGCCGCCCACGGCGCGGGACTCGACACCACCCGACCGCTCCGGGACACCCTGGCCGATTCATGGTCCTGGCTGGAGCGGGAGGGCGAGCCGCCGTGGCAGGCGGGGGGCACCCGCGGGCTGGAGCCCGCCGTCGAGCAGCGCGTGCTCGACGGCATCGGCGGTGAGGGGCGATGACGCGCGGGTCCGGCGCCCCGGCGGAACACCTCTCGCAGCAGGAGGCGGAGGACGGTTTCTACAACGACACGAGCGAGTTCCTCGCCGAACTGTCGGGCGGCAGCCTCCACATGGGCTACTGGGACTCCCCGTCCGACCGGGCGACGATGGCCGAGGCGTCCCGCCGCCTCACCGATCTCATGGCGGAACGGATCAAGGCCGGCCCTGGGACCAGGGTCCTCGACATCGGCTGCGGCACGGGCGCGCCTGCCGTCCAGCTCGCACGGTCGACGGGCGCCTCGGTCGTCGGCATCACCAACAGCCCGGTGCAGGCACGTCTGGCCACGCAGCACGCCGAAGCGAGCGGAGCGGCCGACCTGGTGAGCTTTCGGTGCGAGGACGCCGTGGACCTCGGCTTCGCAGCGGAGTCGTTCGACGCGGTCTGGCTGTTCGAGTCGATCATGGCGATGCCGGACCGGCTCGCCGTGCTCCGGCAGGCGGCATCCGTCCTCAGACCCGGCGGCCGCCTCGCCCTCACCGACTTCCTGGACCGTACGGTGTCCGGGGACGGCGTCCAACGCGACGCGGCGGCACCGCAGTACGCCGTCCTGGCCGACAAACTGATGGCACTGCGGGACTACCCGTCGCTGCTCGAAGAGGCAGGTCTGGTCCCCGTGGAGATCACCGACGTGAGCGACCGTACGGTGGCCCGGACGATGGCCTCCATGCGGCAGAAGCTGGTGGCCGACCGCGCCCCGCTCACCCGGCGCTTCGGTGCCCAGGTCGTCGACCAGTTCGACGGCATCGTCCTGCGGCTGGAGGCGGCCGGATTCGGCTACGGCATCGTCGTCGCCGAGCGCCCCGGCGGCCGTCCGTAGAGCCGTCCACCCGGCCGGAACCGGCCGTCGCAACGAGCCGAACCGGCCCGCACCGGTCCCCTACGGGGGCGGATGCGGGCCGGTTCGTTGCTACGGCTACGGCTACGGCTACGGCTACGACTTACGGCCACGGCGGCGCCGACGGCACGGTCGAAGCCGCCGCGTCCGTCACGGGCGGACGAACGAGACCTCGGGATGCGCCGGTGAGGGGCGGTCGAGCAGCGGGCTCGGGACCCCGCGCAGCTGGAGGTCGAGGAAGGAACCGACGTAGCTCCGGGTGATCGCCGTGGCGCGCTCGCCACCGACGGTCCCGAACAGGGCCGGTGCCAGGACGGGCGGGATCGTTCCCGTCAGGTCGATGTGCTCGTAGAGCCAGTGGGCGTCGCTGAAGGACATGTGGCCGGCGGTGGGTACGCTCAGCCACCGCTTCCATCCGCCGAGGGCGGACCAGCGGTCGACCCAGTTGGCGGCGGGGGTCCCGTTGGCCGTGGGCCACTGGGCACCCATCAGCAGGACCGGCCGCGTCACCGGCCGTGCGGGCGGAGGTGTGAAGAAGGTGCCGTCCAGATTGGCGGCGGCGTCGACACGCGCGTCCTCGCCCAGGACCTCGACGGCACTGGTACCGCCGATGGCGTGGCCGACGACGGCGATGCGTGAACAGTCGACGGGCAGTCCGGAGGAGGGACTGGTCAGCTGGTCGAGCAGGAAGCGGATGTCCTTCACGCGGCTGCGGACCACATCGGGACCACCCTGGCCGGTGCAGTTCAGGCAGGGCTCCAGACGGCCCCCGGGGAACTCCACGACCGCCTCGTACGTGTGGTCCAGCGCGGCGACCACGTACCCCCGGGAGGCGAGGTCTTCGGCCAGCCCGGTCAGGGAGGCGCGGCTCATCCCGAAGCCGGGGGACAGGACGACCAGCGGCCTGCGGCCGGGGAGGGCGATCGCGTCGGTGGTGGAGTGGGTGCGTACGGTGCTGAGTTCGGCCGTGCCGAACGCCGCGGTGGACAACGGCGCGGACATGAAGGGGGTCTCGCGGTCCGAGGGGACGAGCGCGGGATACCAGACGGTGGTCATCAGCTCGCGGAAGGCCGTGCCGGGCTTCCACGGGTCGGGCCGTGAGGTGTCCTTCAGATGCAGAGTCCTGGCGCCGACCAGGTACCTGCCCGTCGGCGCGGGAAGCTCGGGACCACTGGCGGCCGTCCGCACGACGGGCGGGCGGGGGGCGGCGGCGGAGGACGGTGTTGCCACGGTCACCAGGACGCCGAAGAGGGCAACCAGCGTGGCAACAAGGCGAATTAATCGTTGCGACATGGCCTCACGCTACAACGCGAGCCCCGCCCGCCCGCCTTGATTTTCGAAGGCCTGTGCGAGTGTTCGCGGGGGCGCGGAGAGCGGCCGGGGCAGTGCTCACGCGGTCGACGTACCGCGTTCCCCACGCACCTCCGCGGGCAGGGCGAAGGTCACGTTCTCCTCGACCGGGCTGACCCTCACCGTCTCGAGGTACCCCTGCTCCGCCAGCCAGTCGAGCACCTGGGTGATCAACACCTCCGGTGCCGAGGCGCCGCTGGTCAGGCCGACCGTCGACACCCCGGCGAGCCAGGCGGGGTCGATGTCGCGGAAACCGTCGACGAGCCGGGCCGCGGGGGCGCCCGCGGCGAGGGCGGTCTCGACCAGGCGGATCGAGTTCGAGGAGTTTGGGGAGCCGACGACCAGGACGAGATCGCTGTCGCCGGCGATGGCACGGACGGCCTGCTGCCGGTTCTGCGTCGCGTAGCAGATGTCGCCGCTCGGCGGTGCGACGATCTGCGGGAACCGCCGGCTCAGCAACTCCGCCGTCGCCCTCGTCTCGTCCACCGACAGGGTGGTCTGGGAGAGCCAGGCCACCTTCGCCGGATCTCGCACCTCCACCCGGGCCACGTCGTCCGCCCCGTCGACCAGCTGCATGCGGCCGGGGGCCTCACCGAGGGTGCCGACCACCTCCTCGTGGCCCTCGTGCCCGATGAGCAGGATGTCGTAGCCGTCGTCGGCGAACCGCCTGGCCTCGTGGTGCACCTTCGCCACCAGCGGGCAGGTCGCGTCGATGGCGCGGAGGTTGCGGGACGCGGCCTCGCCGCGCACCGCGGGGGCCACCCCGTGCGCCGAGAAGATCACCACGGCGCCCTCGGGCACCTCGTCCGTCTCCTCGACGAACACCGCGCCCTTGTCCTCCAGGTCCTTCACGACGAAGGAGTTGTGGACGATCTGCTTCCTGACGTACACGGGCCGGCCGTGGATCTCCAGGGCCCGCTCGACGGTCGCGACCGCACGGTCGACGCCCGCGCAGCTGCCGTGCGGGGACGCGAGCAGGACGCGGCGTCGCGGTGCCGGGGCCGCCGCGGGGACGGGGGCGGGGTCCGGATCCGGCACACGCTGGCTCGTGGTCACGATGCTATTCCTCCGCTGTGTTCGAGGGTCGGGCGGCCGGCCCTCACGAGGGCCGCGGCCCGGCGGGCGATGTTCGGGGCGGTCAGTCCGATCCCGGCCGTGATCTGCTCCCGGCTCGCGTGGTCCAGGAACTGCTGCGGTATGCCGAAGTCGCGCAGCGGCAGGTCCACATCGGCGTCGCGCAGGGCCTGGGCGATCGCCGAACCGACGCCGCCGGCCCGGCCGTTGTCCTCCACCGTGACGATGATCCGGTGCCGCGCGGCGAGGCCCGGCAGGGCGGGGTCCACCGGTATGACCCAACGCGGGTCGACCACGGTGGAGGTGATGCCCTGGGCGGCCAGCAGCTCGGCGGCCTCCAGACAGACGGGGGCCATGGCACCGACCGAGACGATCAGTACGTCGGCCAGTACGTCGGGTGATGCGTCGGCCCGTACACCGACCAGCGCGCCGCCCAGTACGTCGTCAAGCGCGTCGGCTCGATGCGGCACGCCGCCCGATCCCGCCTTGGCGCGCAGCACGTCCATGCCGCCGATCCTGCCCAGCGACGGCACCGCGGGACCGACCGCGCCCTTGGGATAGCGCACCACGGTGGGCGCGTCGCCGACCCCCGCGGCCTCGCGCAGCTGGGCCCGGAGTTGATCGGCGTCGCGCGGGGCGGCGAGCCGCAGGCCGGGGACGACCTGCAGGATCGACATGTCCCACATGCCGTTGTGCGAGGCGCCGTCGGCGCCGGTGACGCCCGCGCGGTCGAGTACGAAGGTGACGCCGAGCCGGTGCAGGGCGACATCCATCAGGACCTGGTCGAAGGCCCGGTTCAGGAAGGTCGCGTAGAGCGCGACGACCGGGTGCAGGCCGTTGGTGGCGAGCCCCGCGGCGGACACCGCGGCGTGCTGCTCGGCGATACCGACGTCGAAGGTGCGCTCCGGGAACACCTCGGCGAACGGCGCCAGGCCCACCGGGTGCAGCATGGCCGCGGTGATGCCGACGATGTCCGTGCGCTCGCGGCCGAGGGCGACCATCTCCTCGCCGAAGACCGAGGTCCAGTCCTTGCCCGCGGTCTTGACCGGCAGCCCGGTCTCCGGGTGGATCACGCCGACCGCGTGGAAGCGGTCCTCCTCGTGGCTCTCGGCGGCGTGGTAGCCGCGGCCCTTCTCGGTGAGGCAGTGCACGATCACCGGGCCGCCGAATCCGCGAGCCCTGACGAGCGCGGACTCCATGGCCTCGAGGTCGTGGCCGTCGATCGGGCCGATGTACTTGAGGCCGAGGTCTTCGAACATGCCCTGCGGGGCGATGAAGTCCTTGAGTCCCTTCTTGGCTCCGTGCAGCGTCCCGAAGAGCGGCCGGCCGACCACGGGGGTGCGCTGCAGCGCGTCCTTGCCCCAGGACAGGAAGCGCTCGTACCCCTGGGAGGTCCGCAGGGTCGCGAGATGGTTGGCGAGGCCGCCGATGGTAGGGGAGTATGAGCGCTCGTTGTCGTTGACGACGATGACCAGTGGACGGTCCTTGGCGTCGGCGATGTTGTTGAGCGCCTCCCAGGCCATGCCGCCGGTGAGCGCGCCGTCGCCGATGACGGCGACCACGGGACGGCCCCGGTGGCCCAGGATCTGGTTGGCCTTGGCCAGGCCGTCGGCGTAGCCGAGCGCGGTTGAGGCGTGGGAGTTCTCGATCACGTCGTGTTCGGACTCGGCGCGGGACGGGTAGCCGGACAGGCCGCCCTTGGCGCGCAGCCCGGAGAAGTCCTGCCGGCCGGTGAGGAGCTTGTGCACGTAGCTCTGATGGCCGGTGTCGAAGAGGATGCGCTCGCGCGGCGAGTCGAAGACCCGGTGCAGGGCGATCGTCAGCTCGACGACGCCGAGGTTCGGCCCGAGGTGGCCACCGGTCTTGGAGACCTCCTCGACCAGGAAGCCGCGGATCTCCGCGGCCAGCGCGGTGAGTTGTGCCGGGCCGAGCCGATCGAGGTCGCGCGGTCCCCGAATGGAAGAGAGTAGTGACATGTTCCGCCCTTCGTATGCCGTGGCGGGTGGGGGTCAGGGAACGAGTACGGCGGGTGCGCCGGTTTCGACGCCGTCCTTCTCCATCTGTTCGGCGATCTTCATGGCCTCTTCGATGAGGGTCTCCACGATCTTCGACTCGGGGACGGTCTTGATGACCTCGC
>NZ_JBEZKE010000042.1:0-53566 GCF_040651555.1 Streptomyces sp. NPDC048424
GGCGCCCCGCGTTCTTCGGCGCCAAGCCCCAACTCGTCCTCAAGTCCGGCTTCCCCGCGTACGGAGTCACCGGCGACCCCAACGCCGCCACCGACACCTGCGAACCGCTGGTGCTCGGCCCGCAGTTCGGTTCGTACGGGGCCACCGCGGCCGACATCTCCGTCGCCTTCGTCTCCGCCGCGGCCGCCGCGCTCGGCTCCGACGAGATGCCGACCCGCCGGCGCCGGGTCGCCGTCCGCGGCACCCGCGGCATCGGCCCCAAGGACCTCCTCCTCAACTCCCGGGTGGGCGCGGTCGATGTGGACGCGCGCAGCGGGCTCGTCTCCCTCGACGGGGAACCGCTGCGCTCCGAAGCCGCCGAGTCGGTCTCCCTCAACCGCCTGTACTTCTTGTAAGAGCACAGTCCGTAAGCCCGTTAGGACCCCTGCCATGACTGCACAGCCCGCCAAGCCCGCGAACGACGGCTTCCGGATGCCCGCCGAGTGGACGCCCCACGAGCGCACCTGGATGGCCTGGCCGAGCCCCAACCCGACCTTCACCAACGAGCAGGAGCTCGCCGAGGCCCGCGAGGCCTGGGGCGCCGTCGCCCGCGCGGTCCGTTCGTACGAGCCCGTGACCCTGGTCGTCTCGCCCGGCGACGCCGAGAGCGCCCGCGCGATCGTCGGCGACGACGTACAGCTGGTCGAGCAGGAACTCGACGACGCCTGGATGCGCGACATCGGCCCGACCTTCGTCACCAATGACGCCGGCGAGATCGCGGCCGTCGACTGGACCTTCAACGGCTGGGGCGCCCAGGAGTGGGCCCGCTGGGACCACGACTCGAAGATCGCCCGGCACGTCTCGGACGTGGCCGGCACCCGTACGTACAGCACCGCGCTCGTCAACGAGGGCGGCGCCGTCCACGTCGACGGCGAGGGCACCGTGCTCCTCACCGACACCGTGCAGCTGGGCGAGGGCCGCAACCCCGGCTGGACCCGTCAGCAGGTCGAGGCGGAGATCCACGCCCACCTCGGCACCACCAAGGCGATCTGGCTGCCGTACGGCCTGGCCGGCGACTACGGCACCTACGGCACCCAGGGCCACGTCGACATCGTCGCCGCCTTCGCCCGCCCCGGCGTCGTCATGGTCCACAGCCAGCCCGACCCGGCCCACCCGGACCACGAGCGCTGCAAGACCATCGCCGCCATCCTGCGCGCCTCCACCGACGCGCGGGGCCGGCAGCTGGAGGTCGTGGAGATCCCCGCGCCGACCGTGCTGGAGGAGGACGGGGAGTGGGTCGACTACTCGTACATCAACCACTACCTGTGCAACGGCGGCGTGGTGCTGTGCTCCTTCGACGACCCGCGCGACGAGGAAGCGGCGGAGATCTTCCGCGGACTGTTCCCCGAGCGGACCGTGACACTCGTTGACGCACGTACGATTTTCGCCGGGGGTGGCGGTATCCACTGCATCACCCAGCAGCAGCCGAAGGTCTGACCTTCGGGAAACGAACGAGGAGTGGGCCCATGGTGGCGGGTGGAGTACCGGTACGGGCGGCGCGCAAGAACGCGCCCCCGCGCGAGGACGTACTCGTCGCCGCCATGGCCACGATCGCCGAGCGCGGCCTGGAAGGCCTGACCATGGCGGGTCTGGGCCGCGAGGTCGGCATGAGCAGCGGCCACCTCCTCTACTACTTCCGCAGCAAGGACGAGCTCCTGCTGCAGACCCTGGAGTGGAGCGAGGCGGCACTGGGCAGCGAGCGGCGGGCCCTGCTCTCCCGGCGCGGCCCGGTCGCCGAGCGCCTGCGCGCGTACGTCGACCTCTACGTGCCCACGCAGGCCCGCGACCCGCACTGGACGCTGTGGCTGGAGGTCTGGAACCGCTCCCAGAACGCCGGCCCCCAGGAGCGCGAGCGGCAGGCGGCCATCGAGGGCGCCTGGCACCGCGACCTGGTGGCCCTGCTCGCCGAGGGCATCTCGCGCGGTGAGTTCCGCCCGGTGGACGCCGACCGCGTGGCGACCCGCATCCGGGCCCTGCTCGACGGGTTCAGCATCCAGCTGGCGGTGGGTCTGCCGACCCTCGACAGGATGGCCATCCTCGATCACGTCCGCGAGTTCCTGACGGACACCTTGTCGCTTCGGTCGTAGCAGTCTCAGCCCCGCACACCCTCAGCCCCGCCGGCGTTTGAGGCGCGGGGGCTAGGGGCGGCGCCCCCGCGACGGCGCTGCACCGGGCCACGGGCGGGTCCGAGCGGGCCCGCCGGCCGAGGTGCCCGCATGCTGAGATCCCCGTCCATCCGCGGCGAGCGGTGTGGCACACTGCCAGCGTGCCTGCTCAGCTCATGATTATCGCCAGCAGCGCGCCGGTCCCCAGTGGCCGCTGAACCGCGGAAGAACTTCGCGGAAGCGGCCACCGTGCCTCGGACCCGCGCGCAGACCTCTCGCTACCCGCGAGAGGTTTTTTCGTTTCCCGGACCATCCGAACCGGGACCGGACCGCGCGCGATGATGGGGGCAGTGACGGCGGCCTGCCCCTTTGGCGGGCATCCGGAACCACTCATCCGACAGGAGTCAGATCAGCATGACGACGACACCAGAGGCGGCAACTGTGCGCTCAGGGGGCCTGGACGACAGCTTCCACGTCTTCGACACCACCCTGCGCGACGGCGCCCAGCGCGAGGGCATCAACCTCACGGTCGCCGACAAGCTGACGATCGCCCGGCACCTGGACGACTTCGGAGTGGGCTTCATCGAGGGCGGCTGGCCCGGCGCCAACCCCCGTGACACCGAGTTCTTCGCCCGGGCACGCGCCGAGATCGACTTCAAGAACGCCCAGCTGGTCGCCTTCGGCGCCACCCGCCGGGCGGGCGGCACGGCCGCCGCGGACCCGCAGGTGCGGGCCCTGCTGGAGTCCGGCGCCCCCGTGATCACGCTCGTCGCCAAGTCCCACGACCGCCACGTCGAACTCGCCCTGCGCACCACCCTGGACGAGAACCTGGAGATGGTCCGGGACACCGTCTCCCACCTGGTCGGCCAGGGCCGCCGCGTCTTCGTCGACTGCGAGCACTTCTTCGACGGCTACCGGGCCAACGCCGAGTACGCCAAGGCCGTCGTCCGCACCGCCCACGAGGCCGGCGCCGACGTGGTCATCCTCTGCGACACCAACGGCGGCATGCTGCCCGCCCAGGTGACCGCCACCGTCGCCACCGTCCTCGCCGACACCGGCGCCCGCCTGGGCATCCACGCCCAGGACGACACCGGCTGCGCCGTCGCCAACACCCTGGCCGCCGTGGACGCGGGCGCCACGCACGTCCAGTGCACGGCCAACGGCTACGGCGAGCGCGTCGGCAACGCGAACCTCTTCCCCGTCGTCGCCGCCCTGGAGATCAAGTACGGGCGCAAGGTGCTCCCCGAAGGAGCGCTCGCCGAGATGACCCGCATCTCGCACGCCATCGCCGAGGTCGTGAACCTCACCCCCTCCACGCATCAGCCGTACGTCGGCGTCTCCGCCTTCGCGCACAAGGCGGGCCTGCACGCCTCGGCCATCAAGGTCGACCCGGACCTCTACCAGCACATCGACCCCGAGCGGGTCGGCAACACCATGCGGATGCTGGTCTCCGACATGGCCGGCCGCGCCTCCATCGAGCTCAAGGGCAAGGAGCTCGGCGTCGAGCTCGGCGGGGACCGCGCGCTGATCTCCCGGGTCGTGGAGCGGGTCAAGGAGCGGGAGCTCAAGGGCTACACGTACGAGGCCGCCGACGCCTCCTTCGAGCTGCTGCTGCGCGCCGAGGCCGAGGGCCGGGCCCGCAAGTACTTCCGCATCGAGTCCTGGCGGGCGATCGTCGAGGACCGCCCGGACGGCACCCACGCCAACGAGGCCACGGTCAAGCTGTGGGCGAAGGGCGAGCGGATCGTCGCGACGGCCGAGGGCAACGGCCCCGTCAACGCGCTGGACCGGGCGCTGCGGGTGGCGCTGGAGCGGTTCTACCCGCAGCTGGCCAAGTTCGAGCTGGTCGACTACAAGGTCCGCATCCTGGAGGGCACGCACGGCACGGAGTCCACGACCCGCGTGCTGGTCGCCACGACGGACGGCGTCCGCGAGTGGTCCACGGTCGGCGTCGCCCCGAACGTGATCGCCGCCTCCTGGCAGGCCCTGGAGGACGCGTTCACGTACGGCCTCCTCCACGCGGGGGTCGAACCGGCCGAGTAGCCCCGTGGCGGCCTTATGTCCTGCTCACACAGGAGAGTCCGGGTTCGGGTAGCGTCGTCCGTATGAGGACCAGGCTTATATCCGTACGTCTTGGATCAGTGCTGGCCGGTCTGCTGCTGGGCCTGTCGGGGACCGCGCTCGCGCTCGCCCCGCAGGCGTCGGCGGCGACCGGGGTCGCCGCCGTGGGGGAGGCACTCAAGGAGGGGCCCGTCTACGTGGACCCGGGGGCGCGGGCACAGCTGTCGCAGGCCGAGGCCGACGCGCTCGCGAAGAAGATCAAGGACGCCGGGAAGCCGGTGTTCGTCGCCGTGCTTCCCGCCACGAGCGAGTTCCCCGCCGACAAGGTGTTCGGTGCCGTCCGGGCCGAGACCGGCATCACCGGGCTCTACGCGATCCGGCTCGGCGACGGCTTCAGCGCCCGCGCCGACCAGTCGGTCATGCCGGCCAACGCCGTGCGCAACCTGACCGACGCCGTGAAGGTGGGGACGCCCGACGCGGCGACCCAGCTCGACAACTTCGTCGACCAGGCCCTGAGCCAGGCCAAGGGCAGCGCCCCGGCCTCCTGGGGCACCACGGGCCCCGAGGCCGGCGCTCCGGTCGGCGGGCTGATCGCCCTCGGTGCGGTGGCCGTGATCGGCGGCGGCGGGGCGTACGCGCTCGTCCGCCGCAACCGGAAGAAGAAGGAAGAGGCCCGGCGCGAGGCCCTGGAGCGCCTCAGTGTGGTCGTCGACGAGGACATCACGGCCTTCGGCGAGGAGCTCGAGCGGCTCGACTTCCATCCCGCCGAACCCGGCGCCGACGACGCCATGCGCAAGGACTACGAGCAGGGGCTCGACTCGTACGACAAGGCCAAGCAGATCATGGGCTCGGTGCAGTACCCGGAAGAGGTCAAGGGCGTGACCCAGGCCCTGGAGGACGGCCGGTACGCCCTGGCCTGTCTGGACGCACGCAGGCAGGGGGAGCCGGTGCCCGAGCGCCGCTCGCCCTGCTTCTTCGACCCGCGCCACGGGCCGAGCACCGAGGACGCCGACTGGGCTCCGGCCGGCGGGGCGGCCCGTACCGTGCCCGTCTGCGCGGCGGACGCCGTACGCCTGCGCGACGGCCTGGACCCGGCGGTCCGCACGGTCGACACCGAGCACGGGCCGCGGCCGTACTACGACGCCGGCCCGGCGTACGGTCCCTGGGCCGGCGGCTACTTCGGCGGCGGCATCCTGCCCGGCCTGCTGGTGGGCACGATGCTCGGTTCGATGATGTCCAGCCCGGCCTACGCCTCGGACCTCGGCGGCGGCATGGGCGGCGGCTTCGACGGCGGGGACGTCTCCGGGGCCGACTTCAACCCGTCCGACTTCGGCGGCGGGGACTTCGGCGGCGGTGGCGGATTCGACGGGGGCGGCGGATTCGACGGCGGGGGCGGCTTCTAGGCCTGGAGGGCCTGGCCGCCCCCGGGTGTGCCGGATCCTACCGGTCAGCCCTGCTTGATGGCCGAGATGTCGAAGGTCAGCTTCACCTTGTCGCTGACCATGACACCGCCGGCCTCCAGCGCGGCGTTCCAGGTGAGGCCCCAGTCGGAGCGCAGGATCTGGGCGGAGCCCTCGAAGCCGACGCGCTCGTTGCCGTAGACGTCCTTGGCGGAACCCGTGAACTCCAGGTCGATGGAGAGCGGCCGGGTGACGTCCTTGATCGTCAGCTCGCCGGTGATGCGGTACGCGTCCCCGCCGAGCGCGCGCGCCTCGGTGGACCGGAAGGTCATCAGCGGGAAGAGCTCGGCGTCGAAGAAGTCGCTGCCCAGCAGGTGGGCGTCGCGGTCGGCGATGCCGGTGCTCACCGAGGGGATCTTGACGTCGATGGAGGCGCTGGAGCGGGCCGGGTCGGCGCCGTCCAGGTGCAGGGTGCCCTCGTGCTCCGCGAAGGAGCCGCGGACGTTGGTGACCATGGCGTGGCGGACGGTGAAGCCGATGCTGCTGTGGGCGGCGTCGATGACGTAGTCGCCGGTGAGGGCGGCGAGCGCCGGGTCCACGTCCAGGGTGGTCACGGCGGCGCCGGCGTTCTGGTGGTCGGTGGTCTGGCTGCGGCGGTTGAAGAGACCCATGGCCTGCTCCTCTGTGGGGGGTGGTTCGCTCGGATGACTCGGTCGAGAGACTGTTGAAACTTCAACGACTTCGACGGGAATGACGCTAGACCCATTCCGTTCAAATTTCAACATCTAGGCGGGGTGTCAGGTCATTTTGTGAAGATCCCACAAAGGACGGCGGTCCCGTCTGGCGGAGTCCCTACATCCTCCGGTCGTACTGTGCGGGCCACACAGCGGAAGACTCCCGAGACTGTGCGGAATGAACGGAGGTTTTTCATCGCGATCTTCGTAAGGTCGGTACATGACCGTTGTGGACCAGACCCCGAGCGAGCCGACGGACGCCCGTGGGCGCGTGGCCGAGCTGCACTCCCTGCGCGAGCAGGCGCGGCGCGGCCCCAGTGACCGCGCGACCGAGACCCAGCACGCCAAGGGCAAGCTGACCGCCCGCGAGCGCATCGCGCTGCTCCTCGACGAAGGTTCCTTCAAGGAGGTCGAACAGCTCCGCCGCCACCGGGCGACCGGGTTCGGCCTGGAGACCAAGAAGCCCTACACCGACGGCGTCATCACCGGCTGGGGCACGGTCGAGGGCCGCACGGTCTTCGTCTACGCGCACGACTTCCGCATCTTCGGCGGCGCCCTGGGCGAGGCCCACGCCACGAAGATCCACAAGATCATGGACATGGCCATCGCGGCCGGTGCCCCGCTGGTCTCCCTGAACGACGGCGCCGGCGCCCGCATCCAGGAGGGCGTCTCCGCCCTCGCCGGCTACGGCGGCATCTTCCAGCGCAACACCAAGGCCTCGGGCGTCATCCCGCAGATCTCGGTCATGCTGGGCCCGTGCGCCGGCGGCGCCGCGTACTCCCCGGCCCTCACGGACTTTGTCTTCATGGTCCGGGAGACCTCGCAGATGTTCATCACCGGCCCGGACGTGGTCCGCGCGGTGACCGGCGAGGAGATCACCCAGAACGGCCTCGGCGGCGCCGACGTGCACGCCGAGACCTCGGGCGTCGCGCACTTCGCGTACGACGACGAGGAGACCTGCATCTCCGAGGTCCGCTACCTCATCTCGATGCTGCCCTCCAACAACCGCGAGAACCCGCCCGTCCACGAGACGAGCGACCCCGCGGACCGCCGCAGCGAGGTCCTGCTGGACCTGGTGCCCGCCGACGGCAACCGCCCGTACGACATGCTCAAGGTCATCGAGGAGATCGTCGACGAGGGCGACGTCCTGGAGGTCCACGAGCGCTGGGCCCGCAACATCATCTGCGCCCTGGCCCGGATGAACGGCCAGGTCGTCGGCATCGTCGCCAACCAGCCCGGCCACCTCGCCGGTGTCCTGGACATCGAGGCCTCCGAGAAGGCCGCGCGCTTCGTCCAGATGTGCGACGCCTTCAACATCCCGATCGTCACCCTGCTGGACGTCCCCGGCTTCCTGCCGGGCGTCGACCAGGAGCACGGCGGCATCATCCGCCACGGCGCCAAGCTGCTGTACGCGTACTGCAACGCCACCGTCCCGCGGATCTCGCTGATCCTGCGCAAGGCCTACGGCGGCGCGTACATCGTCATGGACTCCCAGTCCATCGGCGCCGACCTCACCTACGCCTGGCCCACCAACGAGATCGCCGTCATGGGCGCCGAGGGCGCGGCCAACGTCATCTTCCGCAAGCAGATCGCGGACGCCGAGGACCCCGAGGCCATGCGCGTCCGCATGGTCAAGGAGTACAAGGCCGAACTGATGCACCCGTACTACGCGGCCGAGCGCGGCCTCGTCGACGACGTCATCGACCCCGCCGAGACCCGCGAGGTGCTCGTGAGCGCCCTCGCGATGCTCCGCAACAAGCACGCCGATCTGCCGTCCCGCAAGCACGGCAACCCGCCGCAGTAACCGCGAAGGAGACCTGCCACCCCATGACCACCGCCACCGACACCCTGCTGCGCGTCGAAAAGGGCAACGCCGCGCCCGAGGAGCTGGCCGCGATCACCGCGATCCTGCTCGCCCGCGCCGCCGCCACCCCCGAGGAGACCGCGGTCCGCACGCCCCGCCAGGCCGGCTGGCGCCGTCTGGAGCGCACCCCGGGCTTCCGCGCCCCGCACAGCTGGCAGGGCTGAGTCCCGAGCCCGGCGCAAGGCCCCGCACCCCTTCCGGGTGCGGGGCCTTGCGCGTACCCGGTCCGGGGCGCGGGGGCCGTCCCGTACGGTCTGTCCCGCCGGGGCCCTCGCGTACGGCCGGGCCCGCCCACGCCGAAGGCCCCCGCGTCGTGTGACACGGGGGCCTTTCGGATGCTGCGGAACGCGACCGCTACCGCAGGCGCGCCATGAGGGCGTGCTCGACGAGCGTGATGAGCGCGCTCTTGGCGTCCGCGCGGTGGCGGGCGTCCGTGGTGATGATGGGGGCGTCCGGGCCGATCTGCAGGGCCTCGCGGACTTCCTCCGGCGTGTACGGCTGGTGCCCGTCGAAGCCGTTGAGGGCGATGACGAAGGGCAGGCCGCTGTTCTCGAAGTAGTCGACCGCGGGGAAGCAGTCGGCGAGACGGCGCGTGTCCACGAGCACGACGGCGCCGATGGCGCCCCGGACGAGGTCGTCCCACATGAACCAGAAGCGGTCCTGGCCCGGCGTACCGAAGAGGTACAGGATCAGGTCCTGGTCCAGGGTGATGCGGCCGAAGTCCATGGCGACCGTGGTGGTCGTCTTGTCACCGGTGTGGGTGAGGTCGTCGATGCCGGCGGAGGCGCTCGTCATGACGGCTTCGGTGCGCAGCGGGTTGATCTCGGACACGGCTCCGACGAACGTGGTCTTGCCCACGCCGAAGCCGCCCGCCACCACGATCTTCGCGGAGGTGGTGGAGCGAGCAGGAGCCGCTCCGCCGTTAGAGCTTGCGAAGTCCACTGAGCACCCTTTCGAGCAGTGTCACATCAGGCTGGCCACCGGCAGACTCGTCGCCGCCGGGCTGGTGAATGGCGACAAGGCCCGCCTCCGCCAGGTCGGCGACGAGGATGCGGGCGACACCAAGAGGAATGGAGAGAAGTGCCGAGATCTCCGCGACGGATTTGATCTCCTGGCACAGGCGGCAGATGCGCTGGTGCTCGGGCAACTGCCCTTGCAGACGCGCGGGATCGGCCGTGGTACTGACCAGCGCCTCGATGGCGAGCTGGTAGCGCGGCCGGGTACGGCCGCCGGTCATCGCGTACGGGCGCACCAGCGGGTTGTGGGCCTTCGGCGCCGGCTGCCGAGCGGCGCGCGGAGGCTGCTGCTGGGGCATCTGGTGCTGAGGCTGCTGGGGCTGTCCGTACGGCTGCTGCTGGTACGGGTTCTGCTCCGGCACGGGCCGGCTGGGCGTGGAGGGGAAGTTGAAGCGGTTCTGGTCGTGCCCACCCTGCGGCTGCTGCGCGCCGCCATAAGGATGTCCTCCGGGTGTTGTCACGTTTCCTCCTCCGACTCCAAGTACGCAGTACTCCCTGTGTAACCGCGCCACCGCACCCTATGGTGCGATGGCGCGAAACGCACTGCCTGTCTGCTAGTTGAGAAGACTTCCCTGCAGCTCGGCGCGCAAGTCCGGGGTGAGGACACTGCCCGCACGATCCACCAGAAGGGCCATCTCGTAGCCCACGAGGCCGATGTCGCACTCGGGGTGCGCGAGCACCGCGAGGGACGATCCGTCCGAGACGGACATGAGGAAGAGGAATCCCCGGTCCATCTCGACCACGGTCTGGTTGACGGCGCCACCCTCGAAGATGCGGGAGGCTCCGGCGGTCAGCGACGTCAGACCGGAGGCCACGGCCGCCAGCTGATCGGCGCGGTCGCGCGGAAACCCGTCGGACATCGCCAGAAGAAGGCCGTCGGCGGAGACCACCACGGTGTGGGACACCCCTGGGGTGTTGTCCACGAAGTTGGTGATCAACCAGTTCAGGTTCTGTGCCGCCTGGCTCATCGGGCTCACACTAACGCTCCTGGTCATAGCTGTTACTTGACTGCTCAGAACCCGCGCTGCGTCCCTGCTGGACACCTCGCCGCAGGTTGCTCAACCTGCCGCGGACGTCCTCCGGAGCGCGGGAGACCTGGGGGCCGCCCTGCGGGGTCGTCTCCGCCGCGCCCTCGACCAGGTTGGCCTTGGGCACGCGCCGAGGGAGACCGGACGGGGTGACCCCGCCCGCCTTCGGCTCACGGAGTTTGGCGGCCTGCTGCCAGCGCTCGTCGTTACCCGAGCGCCAGTCGGTGCCGCCTTCCTTCGCCTGTTCCGGAACGGCGGGCTGCTGACGCGGCGACCGCTGTTCGAAGAGGGATCCGGTGGACTCCGCTTCCTGCTGTGCCGGCTGCCACTGCTGCTGGCTGCCGCGGCGCGGCAGGCCCGCTCCGGTCATCACGTGACCGGTGTCGGCAGCGGCGCCCGGACGGTCGAAGCCTACGCGTTCCGGAGCCGGTTCGGGGACGGCCTGGGATTCCGATTCGGTCCCGTAATCCTGCTGGTAGGCAGCCGGATACGTGTTCTGATCGGGCCACTCGGCCTGCTCCGCCCGGGCTTCGTAGCCGCTGTCGTAGCCCTGAGTGGCCGGCTGCTGGTCCGGGTAGCCGTCTTCCGTATAACCGTAGTCCTGCTGCGGGTACGCCTCGTAGCCCTGCTGACCCTGCTGCGCCTCGTAGGAGGTGTCGTAGGCCTGCCCGGACTGCTGCTCGAAGCCCTGGTACTCCTGGTACCCGTGCTCCGGCTGTGGTTCCGGATAATCCTGGGTGCCCGGGTCGGCGTACTGCTGCTGGTCCTGCGGGAAGCTCACCTGGGCCGCCAACGCGGCCCGGCGCTCCTGCTGTCCCAGGGACCGGCCGACCGGGTCGGCGGGGAGGCCGTCGGCGCCCTGCTGGTCGTACCGCGAGTCGTCGAAGCCGAGCTCGGCGGCGGTGCGCAGCGGGGCGGCCTGCTGGGCCTTCTGCTCCGGGATGATCTGGGAGACCGTGAAGTCGTCGTCCGGTACGCCCTCGCCACCGCCACCGTGGGTGATGGCGTCGGGGAGCATGACCAGCGAGGTGGTGCCGGCGGCCTCGCCCGAGGGGCGCAGCTGGACGCGGATGCTGTGGCGGTCCGCCAGCCGGCCGACCACGAACAGACCCATGCGCTGCGAGATCGCGGCGTCCACGGTCGGCGGGTTGGCCAGCTTGTGGTTGATGTCCGCGAAGTCCTCGGCGGTGAGGCCGATGCCCTTGTCGTGGATCTCGACCATCACGCGGCCGTCGGGCAGACGGGTCGCGTTCACGCGGACCTTGGTCTGCGGGGAGGAGAACGTGGTGGCGTTCTCCAGGAGCTCGGCGAGCAGGTGCACGAGGTCGGTCACGGCCTGGCCGTGGATCTCGGCCTCGGAGACGCCCGAGAGCTCGATGCGCTCGTACTGCTCCACCTCGGAGGAGGCGGCGCGCAGTACGTCGACGAGGGGCACCGGCTGGTCCCAGCGGCGGCCCGGCTCCTCACCCGCGAGGATGAGGAGGTTCTCGCCGTTGCGGCGCATGCGGGTGGCCAGGTGGTCCAGGCGGAAGAGGTTCTCCAGCTGGTCCGGGTCGGCCTCGTTGTTCTCCAGGTCGGTGATGAGGGTCAGCTGGCCCTCGATCAGCGACTGGTTGCGCATGGAGAGGTTCGTGAAGATCGCGTTGACGTTGCCCCGCAGGAGAGCCTGCTCGGCGGCGAGCCGTACGGCTTCCCGGTGGACCTGGTCGAAGGCGCGGGCGACCTCGCCGATCTCGTCCTGGGAGTCGATCGGGATCGGATGGACCCGGGTGTCGACCTTGCCCGGATCGGTGCGCGAGAGCTGGTCGACGAGCATCGGCAGGCGCTGCTCGGCGATGTCGAAGGCCGAGCTGCGCAGGCGGCGCATCGCGCGGCCCATCTGGCGGGCCATGAGGCCGGCCATGATGAAGGCGGCGAGCAGGGACACGACCACGATGGCGCCGTTGACGATCGCGTCGGTGCGGGCCTCGTCGGAGACCGCGACGGCGTCCTTGACGGCCTTGTCGAGGAGTTCCTTCTCGATCTCGTCGTAGCCGTCGAACTTGGCGGTGGCGGCGGCCTGCCAGAACACGGGGTTCGTCCCGTTCTCGGCGAGCTTCTTCTTGCTCTCGCCGCTGGCGATCGCCTCGGTCATGCCGAGCAGCGGGTTGCCGTTGGGGGCGGGCGGCGGCACGAAGCGGGTACCGGCCTGCTCGGCCTGGTGCTTGGCCTCGGCGAGCTTGGCCTTGCCCTCGTCCGACTTCCTGCCCATGACCTCCTTGAGGCGGTTCACGTCCGCCTCGGTACCGGCCGCGACGTACTCGCCGATGGCGATTTCCTCGAGGTAGGCGTAAGAGGAGAAGGCGACCAGCTGGGCCTTGCGGATGTTTTCGTCCGTGCTGGGACGGACCAGGAGGTGGGTGCCGACGGAGCGCTGCAGCGAGTTCGCCGCCTTGGCCAGCTCGACCGCGTAGACCATGCGGCCGTACGAGGTCACGTTGCCGGTGCCGAGACCGAGCTCGTTGGAGAACTGCATGAGGTAGTGCTCGACCCCGACGTAGCCCTCTTCGGTCGGGATGGGGCCGGCCGCGGAGGGGAGGTTCTTCTTCGGGGTCTCGAAGGCGACCTGATAGGCCTTCTCGCGGACTTCCTTCAGCTTGGGCTCTTCCGCCCGGAAGAGGTCCAGGCGCCGCTCCAGGCCCTGGTTCTTCGGCATGTCCTGGACGGCCTTGTCGAACTTCTCCTTGGCGCCGGTGGTGACCGCGTACGCCTTGGTGACCTGCTCGGAGTTGGTCTGGCCGTTCAGGAGGGGCTCGGCCGTCAGGTCACGCTCGTTGAGCAGTGCCTGGCTGTACTCCGAGGCCGCCTGGACGACCCGGGCTATCTGCTCGGCGTCCTTGGCCTCGTTCCACTGGTCGACGGAGCCCTTCACCTGGAAGCCGCCCATGACCAGGCCCACGAGGGCCGGCACGAGCAGGATCGCGTTCAGGCGGGTCGGCACGCGCCAGTTGCGGGGCGAGAACCTGCTGGTGCTCCCGGGACGCGCGGGTGGCTCCACGGGCACGTCGACGGGCGACGCGGCCGCTCGCGGCGGCGGGGTGAAGTTGCCGCGCGCGGGTTCAACCGCGGGGCTTGCGTTGCTTCGCCTCACTCGACCAACAACCTTCCGGCGGTGCTACTAGCTAGTTCGTTGAATTCCAGCACGGTTGACGGCCGTGTTCCAAACAGTTGGAATCAGCCATTCCAAGATCCTTATGCCCCACGTAAATCGGACATAAAGAGCTTCCTGCGGCAAAAATCGGGGGAGTTGTGCGCGTAGCGGCACCAACCGAACGCACCCCGTGGCCAACTGGCGGCAATTGTCTGTCGAAACGTTATGAACCGAGAGGGCGGGCCGTGTCCTATGACACAGCCCGCCCTCTCATGTTGTGAAGAACCCGTGGGACTTGAGTGGTGCCGCTTGAGCCGGGCCGCCTGCGTGGTGTTACTTGAGACGCGCCATGAGGGCGTGCTCGACGAGCGTGATGAGCGCGCTCTTGGCGTCCGCACGGTGGCGGGCGTCCGTCGTGATGATGGGGGCGCCGGGGCCGATCTGCAAGGCCTCGCGGACTTCCTCCGGCGTGTACGGCTGGTGTCCCTCGAAGCCGTTGAGGGCCACGACGAAGGGCAGGCCGCTGTTCTCGAAGTAGTCGACCGCGGGGAAGCAGTCGGCGAGGCGGCGCGTGTCCACGAGCACGATGGCACCGATGGCGCCGCGAACGAGGTCGTCCCACATGAACCAGAAGCGGTCCTGGCCCGGCGTACCGAAGAGGTACAGGATCAGGTCCTGGTCCAGGGTGATGCGGCCGAAGTCCATGGCGACCGTGGTGGTCGTCTTGTCACCGGTGTGCGTGAGGTCGTCGATCCCCGCGCTCGCGGAGGTCATGACGGCTTCGGTGCGCAGCGGGTTGATCTCGGACACGGCTCCGACGAACGTGGTCTTGCCCACGCCGAAGCCGCCCGCCACCACGATCTTGGCGGAGGTGGTGGAGCGAGCAGGAGCCGCTCCGCTAGATGTTCCGAAGGCCACTGAGCACCCTTTCGAGCAGCGTTACGTCTGGCGTGCCGCCGGCCTCTCCATTGCCCGGCTGGTGGATGGCCACCATTCCGGCCTCCGCCAGGTCGGCGACGAGGATCCGGGCGACTCCGAGCGGCATCGACAGCAGCGCGGAGACCTCCGCGACCGACTTGACCTCGCGGCACAGGGTGCAGATGCGCTGGTGCTCCGGGAGCAGGCCGGACAGGTGCATCGGATCGGCGGTGGTGCTGACCAGTGCCTCGATGGCGAGCTGGTAGCGGGGCCGGGTCCGGCCGCCGGTCATCGCGTACGGACGCACCAGCGGCTGATCGCCTTCCGAGTACGAATCTCCGTACGCATCGGGGTAGGCGGGGGGCGGGGTCATGGATCCTCCGGGCTGGACAGCAGTGGTCAGCGTGCCGTCTGACGGGGCGGCCGGTGGGGGGGACTGTATGACGGCCTGGCGGGGGTACTGGATTCCGGGGGCGGGGCCCCGGTCTCCCGGCCGGTAGTACCGTCCGGCCGGGAGGGGGGAAGTCAGCCGAGCAGGCTTCCCTGAAGTTCGGCGCGCAGGTCCGGGGTGAGGACACTGCCCGCGCGATCCACCAGAAGAGCCATCTCGTAGCCCACGAGGCCGATGTCGCACTCGGGGTGCGCCAGTACGGCCAGCGAGGATCCGTCCGAGACGGACATGAGGAAGAGGAATCCCCGGTCCATCTCGACCACGGTCTGGTTGACGGCGCCACCCTCGAAGATGCGGGAGGCTCCGGCGGTCAGCGACGTCAGTCCGGAGGCCACGGCCGCCAGCTGATCGGCGCGGTCGCGGGGGAATCCTTCGGACATCGCCAGAAGGAGTCCGTCGGCGGAGACCACCACCGTGTGGGACACCCCGGGGGTGTTGTCCACGAAGTTGGTGATCAACCAGTTCAGGTTCTGTGCCGCCTGGCTCATCGAACTCAACTATCGCTCCTGCTGGTAAGTGGGGTCGATGTGGTAACTGCCGGTCGCCGGTCCGTTGTTGCCGGCCTGACGGCCCTGCTGGATACCGCGTCGGAGGTTGGTCAGACGGCCGCGGACGTCGTCGGGCGCCCGCGAGACCTGCGGACCCGCCTGTGCCTCGGCCTGCTGCTGCGCGGTGCCGGCCACGAGGTTCGCCCGCGGGACCCGGCGGGGCAGCCCCGAGGTCGTGATGCCGCCGGCCGCGGGCTGGCGCACGCGCTCGGCCTGGCGCATCAGCTCGTCGTTCGGCGAGGACTTCCAGCTGACGGTCGGCATGCTGCCGGTCGCCGCCGCGGCGGGCTCGGCCGCGGACTCCTGGCCGCGCTGCGGCAGCTGCTGCTGCGGCGCGGGGGCCGCCGGAGCGGACTGCTGCTGACCCTGCTGGGGCATCGCCGAGCCCGGTCCCTGCGCGGGGGGCTGCTGCCCCTCCTCGCGGAACCAGTTCGACTCGAGCGTGTCGAAGATCGGGCTGCGGCCGTCGCCGGAGCTCTGGGCCGGCGGCAGCGCCTCCGGCCGGTGAGCCTGCGGCAGTCGCGGGGTCTCCGGGCGCGCGGGCGGTACGGGTGCGTACCCGGCGCCGGGCTGCGGAGGCTGCGGCTGCGTGTGCTGCGGCTGGGGCTGCTGCGGGGCCTGGGGCTGACGGGCGAATCCGCCGACACCGGGGCCGCCGGGCCGCTGGGGCTGGTAGCCCGGGCGCTCGAACTGTCCGGTGCTGGACGGGTCCACGGCGCCCCGCACGTCCGGACGCTCGAACTGTCCGGTCGTGCCGGCCAGGCCGTCGCCCTGCGGCATCGGGGCGTTGAAGTCCGGGCGGGCGAACTCCGCCGTCGAGCCGGGGCCCGACAGCTCGTCGTGGCCGCGCGCTTGGTCGGCGCCCCAGCTGGTGGTCTGCGGGCCGGGAAGCTCCGGACGCGGGGCGCCGCCGCGCGGCGGCAGCTGCGGGCGGGCGCCGTTCGGACCCGGGGCCGGCTGCTGCTGCTGCTGAGGCTGGGCCTGCTGCTGCGGCGGCTGCTGCGGACGCTCGAAGCCGTTGCCCTGCGGGAACCCGGACGGACCGGCCGCGGAGGGCGACTGGGCCGGACGGGCCTGCGGGCCGCCGCCGAATCCGGCACTGGCGACCGGACCGCGGGCCGGCAGCGGGCCACCGGCGCCGAAGGCACCCTGGCCCTGGCCCGCGGTGGTCGGACCCTGCTGCGGGCGGGCACCGGGAGCACCGGGGCCGCCCTGCTGCGGGGGCCGACCGCCCTGCGGGCCCTGCGGACGCTGACCGGAGCCGTCGCGGCCCGGGAGGGCGGCGCGCTGGCCGCCCGCACCGACCTGACCGCGCTGCGGGCCCGCGCCCACGGACGGCCGTGCGGCCGCACCGGGCACGGAAGCCTGACCGCCGGGGGCACCCTGGGCGCCACCGGGGCCGCCCTGACCGCCCTGGCCCGGCATCGGACCCGGCTTCTTGCCGCCCTGGGCGACGTCCACCGGCAGCATGACGAGGGCCGTCGTACCACCCGAGTCGGACGGGCGCAGCTGGATGCGGATGCCGTGTCGCAGGGACAGGCGGCCGACCACGAACAGGCCCATGCGGCGGGAGACGGAGACGTCCACGGTCGGCGGCGACGCGAGCCGCTCGTTGATCGCGGCGAGGTCCTCGGGGGAGAGGCCGATACCGGTGTCGTGGATCTCGACGAGCACGCGGCCGTCGGGCAGCGCGTGACCGGTGACCTTGACCTTGGTCTGCGGGGAGGAGAACGACGTGGCGTTCTCCAGCAGCTCGGCGAGCACGTGCACGAGGTCGTTGACGACGCGGCCGGCGACGTCGGTGCCGGGCACCGAGGCCAGCTCGACGCGCTCGTACTGCTCCACCTCGGAGGCGGCGGCACGGAGCACGTCGACGAGCGGGACGGGGCGCGTCCACCGGCGGCCCGGCTCCTCGCCCGCGAGGACGAGGAGGTTTTCGCCGTTACGGCGCATGCGGGTCGCGAGGTGGTCGAGCTTGAAGAGCGAGGAGAGCTGGTCAGGGTCGGCCTCGCGCGACTCCAGTTCGGAGATGAGCGACAGCTGACGCTGGATGAGGCCCTGGGAGCGGCGCGAGAGGTTGGTGAACATCGCGTTGACGTTGCCTCGCAGGAGGGCCTGCTCGGCGGCGAGGCGGACGGCCTCGCGGTGCACGTCGTCGAATGCCGCGGCCACCTGGCCGATCTCGTCGCGGGTGTGCACACCGACCGACTCCACGGACGTGTCCACGTCCTGCGGGTCGGACTCGGACAGCTGCTTGACGAGCTCGGGCAGCCGGTCCTGGGCGACCCGCGTCGCGGTGTCCTGCAGGCGGCGCAGCGAGCGGATCATCGAGCGGGCCATGACGAAGGCGCCGACGAGGGAGACACCGAGGACGAGGAGGATCAGGGCACCGTTGATGATGGCGTCCTGCTGGGCCTCGTTCTTCAGCTCGCGGGCCTTCTGCTCCATCTCCTCGAGCAGGGTCAGCTCGATGACCTTCATGGCCTGGAGCTTGGTGCCGTCGGCGTCGTACCAGTCCAGCCAGGACCGGTTCTTCTCGCGGAGGAAGGCGTCCTGGCTGGCCAGCACGCGGCGCGCGTAGTGGTCGGCGGTGGAGATCTCCGAGTTGCTGTCGCCCAGACCGGCGAGGAGCTCCTCGGTCCGGCCCTGGTAGACGAGCTCGAAGGTGGTCTTCGACTGCTGCTCGCCCTTCTGCGCGGAGAGGGCGTAGAGCCGGTCGTTCTCCTTCAGCTCACCCTGCTTCTCCGAGGTGTCGGGGAGCGAGGCGGCGATGATCGCGCGCTGGATGGAGGCGTACTCCTTGGCGGCGGAGAAGGCCGCCAGGGCACGCGTACGCTTGATCATCTCCGGGTTGGAGGTGGCCTGCGCCATGTCCTGGGAGAGCGAGAGCAGCGAGACGATCATCGCGTTGTACTCGCTGACGGTCTGCTGGGCGCCGTTGACGTACGCCTTGTCGCGGACCGTCTGGATGTTCGCGATCTGACGACCGATCTGCAGCACGTTGTTGCGGATCGACTTGAGGGTGTCGTCCTTCTCGCCCGTGCTGTCGACCTTGTCGGTCGCGGCGGCGAAGGCCTTGGCGGCGGTGTCGGTCTGCTGGCGGACACCGTCGACGCTGCTGGTGCTCTTGCCCTTGGAGAGCGAGAGCGGACCCGCGGAGAGGTCGCGCTCCTCCTGGAGCATGGCGGCCAGGTTGGTGGCCTGCCGGGTCATCGTCGTGAGCAGCTGCATGTGTTCCAGCTGCGCGATGTCGTTGAGCGAGTCGTTGATGCGGAAGCCACCGAGCGTGGTGGCGGCGACGACAGGCAGGGTCAGCAGCGACACGAGTCGCGTGCTGATGCGCCAGTTCTGCATGGCGAGGCGAGAGCCGGGCCCACTGGGGGCCTTCGGTATCGCCACGTCCTGCTCAGCCGGCCCGGCCTTGGCCTTGCCGGCCTTCGCGGACTTCCCACGGCCCTTCGCCTTCACCGCGGCGGAGGAGTCGGGGCCTGCGCCCTCGACAGCCGGCCCGCGGTTCTGGGCGTGCTGGGGCGAGGAGCCACGGTCGGTCCCGCCGCGCGGCTCCTGCTCCGCCGCAGCGCTGCCATCCCTCTTGAATCGTCCCTGCACTAGCGTCGCAACCTCTGGACCAGGCGTCCCGCCGGGCGACCGGTGGGACGGTGTCGAGTCGTGGGGCACGTGCGGCCCCATGGTGGTCGTCGGTGACCGGCGCGTCTCCCTCTCCTTGCCACCGCGCTCGGCGCTGAGTCGCGCCACCTGCGCGCCGGCTGATTCCCGCGGCGGTCCCGCGAATTCCAGCACAGTGGAGGATCTCCAACAAGGTGCGCGTGTCGGCCCGGAGAGTCGGTCACGGCACGTGATGGTCGCGCTACGCGATGTGCGACCGCATTCGGTAGAAACCGGACTTACGTCATCCAAACAACAAGGCTGGCAAGGTGTCCCAGTCCTGATGATCAGGAGCGGAATGACGCATTCAGTGGCGCAATGTCCGTTTCGACGGGTGAAGTTGACTGTCCGCTATGCCTGAAATGACTGGTCACGGGTGAGCAAACTCACATAGCCGTGGCCATTACTTCCTGGTTCGGCGGGGGATTCAGATGTTTAGCCTTGCCCCTTAAAGGGTTGGCGCCAGGGTTGGTGCATCGACAGCCGACACTCACAGATCGAACCGAGGACCCCGAACTCCCATGAAGACGACGATGATGTTCCGCAACATAGCCAACCCCCGCCGCACCACCCTCGCGCACCTCAAGGACGCCGAAGAGCTGCAGGCGGCGCCGGCCACCCCGGAACACTCCGTCGAGCTGCCCACGCAGACGGCCAACCCGCGGCGCACGGTCCTCATGGACGCGCCGGTCGCCGCCGCCGCGCAGTAGCCGTACCGCTGCGGAACGCGAAGCGTCCCTGCCCGCCGCGTTAGCCTGGGGTCCGCAGACTCCAGCCGCGGACATACAGAGGGGCAGACGCAACACGTGCGCATCGCCAGGTTCTCGATCGACGGAAATGTCGCGTTCGGCGCGGTCGAGGGCAGCACCGCCCCCGGCGACGAATCGACGCTCGTGCTCGACATCATCAAGGGCATCCCGTTCGCGGACTTCGAGCTCTCGGGCACGAAGGTGCCGCTGAGCAAGGTCCGGCTGCTGCCGCCCGTGCTCCCGAACAAGGTCGTGGCCATCGGCCGCAACTACGCGGAGCACGCGGCAGAGCTCGGGAACGAGGTTCCGGACGCGCCGATCACCTTCTTCAAGCCCTCCACCTCGGTGGTCGGCCCCGGTGATCCGATCGCGTACCCCTCCTTCTCCCAGGACGTCCACCACGAGGCGGAGCTCGCCGTGGTCATCGGCCGCATGTGCCGGGAGGTCCCCAGGGAGCGCGTCAAGGACGTCATCCTCGGCTACACCTGCGCCAACGACGTCACCGCGCGCGACGTCCAGCAGCGGGAGAAGCAGTGGGCCCGGGCCAAGGGCTTCGACAGCTCCTGCCCCCTCGGCCCCTGGATCGAGACCGACCTGGACCCGGGCGACCTGACCATCCAGTGCACCGTGAACGGCGAACAGCGCCAGCTCGGCCGCACCAGCGACATGGTCCGCTCCATCGAAGACCTCGTCGTCCACATCACCGAGGCCATGACGCTGCTCCCGGGCGACGTCATCCTCACGGGGACCCCGGCCGGAGTCGGCCCCCTGAACGTCGGCGACGAGGTCGCCGTCACCATCGAAGGCATCGGCACTCTCACCAACAAGGTGATCAAGCGTGGTTAACGGACCTGTCCGCGTACGTTTCTGTCCCTCCCCGACCGGCAACCCCCACGTGGGCCTGGTCCGCACCGCCCTGTTCAACTGGGCGTTCGCCCGCCACCACGGCGGCACGTTCGTCTTCCGCATCGAGGACACCGACGCGGCCCGCGACTCCGAGGAGTCGTACGACCAGCTGCTCGCCTCGCTGCGCTGGCTCGGCTTCACCTGGGACGAGGGCCCCGAGGTCGGCGGCCCGCACGCCCCGTACCGCCAGTCCGAGCGCATGGACATCTACAAGGACGTCGCGAAGAAGCTGCTCGACGGCGGCTACGCGTACCACTGCTACTGCACCACCGAAGAGCTCGACGCGCGCCGCGCGGCCGCCCGCGCCGCCGGCAAGCCCTCCGGCTACGACGGCCACTGCCGCGAGCTCACCACCGTGCAGCTCGAGGCGTACCAGGGCGAGCACCGCCCGGCGATCGTCCGCTTCCGGATGCCCGACGAGCCGATCACCTTCACCGACCTCGTCCGCGGCGAGCTGACCTTCACCCCGGAGAACGTGCCGGACTTCGGCATCGTCCGGGCCAACGGCGCCCCGCTCTACACGCTGGTCAACCCGGTCGACGACGCGCTCATGGAGATCACGCACGTCCTGCGCGGCGAGGACCTCCTCTCCTCGACCCCCCGCCAGATCGCGCTCTACAAGGCACTGATCGAGCTGGGCGTCGCCAAGTCCACCCCCGCGTTCGGCCACCTGCCGTACGTGATGGGCGAGGGCAACAAGAAGCTCTCCAAGCGCGACCCCGAGGCCTCGCTCAACCTGTACCGCGAGCGCGGCTTCCTCCCCGAGGGCCTGCTGAACTACCTCTCGCTCCTCGGCTGGTCCTTCTCCAAGGACCAGGACGTCTTCTCGATCGAGGAGATGGTCCAGAAGTTCGACATCGACGGCGTGAACGCCAACCCGGCGCGCTTCGACCTGAAGAAGGCCGAGTCGATCAACGGCGACCACATCCGCCTCCTCGACCCGAAGGCCTTCGCGGACGCCTGCGCCCCGTGGCTGCAGGCACCGCACGCCAACTGGGCGCCCGAGGACTTCGACGCCGCGGCCTGGGAGCGCATCGCCCCGTACGCCCAGACCCGCGTCACCGTCCTGTCGGACATCACGGCCAACGTCGACTTCCTGTTCCTGAAGGAGCCGGTCGAGGACCAGGCCTCGTGGGACAAGGCGATGAAGGGCGAGCCGGCGGCCCTCCTGACGACGGCGCGCGAGAACCTGGCGAACGCCGACTGGTCGGACCCGGAGTCCCTCAAGCAGGCCGTCCTGACCGCCGGCGAGGCCCACGGCCTCAAGCTCGGCAAGGCCCAGGCCCCGGTCCGCGTGGCCGTCACCGGCCGCACGGTCGGCCTGCCGCTCTTCGAGTCCCTGGAGATCCTGGGCAAGGACCGCTCCCTGGCCCGCATCGACGCGACGCTGGCCAAGCTGGCCGCGTAGCACTCCCCGTACGTCCCGCAGGGGGCGGCAGCCGGATCCCCGGCCGCCGCCCCCTGCGGCGTTGTCGGAGGCGGGTCCTAGGCTCCGGGAGAACGATCACCGCCCGCTCCCGCCCTCCGGAGGCCCCCGTGCCGATGACCCCGCCCGACTACGCCTGGCACTTCACCCCGGGCGCCGCCTTCGCCTACGAGGACGGCATGACGGGGACCCTCGTCCCGGTCGTCGTCGGCGACGTGACCCTGCCCACGGGCCGGGTCGTCGCCTGCGACCCCTTCGTCTGCCTCGGGCAGGACGAGGTCGAGCCGTTCAGTGTTGTCGTGGAGCCGGGCCGGTACCGGGCGGAAGCCGCGATCGCCACGCTGGTGCGCCCCGGCGTCCCGCAGGGACCCCGCCCGCACACCCGGGTCGCCGCCGCCCGCCTGGTGATCCGTGACACCCCGACCGCGAGCTGGGAGATGGCCGTCGACGAGGGCCAGGACCCCACCGTCCTCGGCGAGGACGAGTTCTACGGCTACGGCGTGGACGCCGGCACCGGCTGCTTCTACGACGCCGCCGCCGACGGCTCCTTCCCCGGCACCGAGGACGAGGAGGGGGCGGTGTGGGCCGCCATGGAGGCGGTCGGCGACGGCCCGGACGTCTTCCTGGCCGAGGGAGAGGACGGTCACACCCTCGCCGGCTTCACCTCCGGGTGGGGCGACGGCTGCTACCCGACCTGGATCGGGCGCGACACCGAGGGCCGGGTCACCTGTTTCGTGACCGACTTCCTGGTCGTACCCACGGCGCTGGTGCCCGCGGCGTAGGCTCGGCCCCATGCCGATCCGCGCCGTGCTGTGGGACATCGACGACACCCTCTTCGACTACACGGGGGCCGATGCCGCCGGGCTCGCGCGGCAGCTGGAGACCGAGGAGCTCGCGGAGCGGTACGGCACCCCCGCGCAGGCGCTCGCGCTGTGGCGGGAGATCACCGACCGGCACTGGGCGCGCTTCGCCGCCGGTGAGGGGAGCTTCCAGGGGCAGCGGCGGGACCGGGTGCGGGAGTTCCTGGAGCAGCCCGGGATGACCGCGGACGAGGCCGACGCCTGGTTCGACCGCTACGTCGAGCACTACAAGGCCGCCTGGACCGTCTTCCCCGACGTGGTGCCCGTACTGGACCTCCTCGCGGCCGGCTACCGGCACGGGGTGCTCTCCAACTCCTCCAGCGCCAACCAGGACCCCAAGCTGCGTCACCTCGGGCTGCGCGACCGCTTCGAGGTGCTGGTCTGCGCGGTCGAACTCGGCGTCAGCAAGCCCGAGGCGGCGGCGTTCCTCGCCGCGTGCGAGGCGCTCGGGCTGCCGCCGGGCGAGGTGGCGTACGTGGGGGACCAGCCCGAGATCGACGCGCGCGGGGCCCGTGACGCCGGGCTGCTGGCGGTCTGGATCGACCGCGACGGTGCCCGCGGGCCCGGACCGGACGGCGCGTACCGCATCCAGGGCCTTGACCAGCTTCCGGAGCTGCTGGCAGGGGATACCCGTTTTGGAGCACGGTCAGGCATCCGGTAATGTTCTTTCTGCGCCGCCGGAGCGGGCCGAAAGGCCGGACGGAGGCGCCACCCAAAGAAAAGGCCCCGCAAGGGGTTGACTTTTGGTGGGGTATAGTGTAATTGGCAACACGAGGGTTTCTGGTTCCCTTATTCTAGGTTCGAGTCCTGGTACCCCAGCGCAGTGCAGCAGTAACGCAGTGCTTTGCCCCCGTTGTGTAGCGGCCTAGCACGCCGCCCTCTCAAGGCGGTAGCGCCGGTTCGAATCCGGTCGGGGGTACAGATCCTTCCCGCGAGATCTCCTGGGTCGCACCCGGACGTCTCGAAGCAGGATCGCTAGGGCCCCCGTTGTGTAGCGGCCTAGCACGCCGCCCTCTCAAGGCGGTAGCGCCGGTTCGAATCCGGTCGGGGGTACTGTTGGTCTGGTCTAGACCACTTTGGGCTATAGTGTAATTGGCAACACGAGGGTTTCTGGTTCCCTTATTCTAGGTTCGAGTCCTGGTAGCCCAGCGCAGTAACAGCAGCACCAGCTAGCCCCCGTTGTGTAGCGGCCTAGCACGCCGCCCTCTCAAGGCGGTAGCGCCGGTTCGAATCCGGTCGGGGGTACGCATCGAAGAGGCCCTCCGCGTTCATCGCGGAGGGCCTCTTCGCCGTTCCGGGAAAGCTTGGTTTCGCCCCCCTGTTGCCGCGGGGAGTGTCACCATGATCCCTGGGATGATGGGGGAGGGCTGGGTGTGAGTGACTTCCATGCTGTCGCTGGGCTTCGCGCGACTGAGGCGAAGGTGCTGGAGGCGTCAGGGCACACCCTTGGTGCGGTTTACCTAGCGGGGTACGTCGTGGAGTGCCGCCTGAAGTCGTACCTGCACCTGAGCGGTATTCCGTTCCCCCGCAGCGGCGGGGCGGGGCACAACTTGCGGGGGTTGTGGTCCTCGGCGGGATTCTCGCCCCCGAGGGGCCATAGTGAACTCTTCCTGAGGCACTGGGGGACCGAGCTCCGCTACGCAGTGGAGTTGCCGAAGGGTGTCGATGCCGCGGACCTCCTGAAAGGTGGCGTAAGCCTGGCAGCGTGGGTGTCAACGCGCATCCGAGGCGCGAAGTCGAGGCAGGCGGGCAGAGGCAGAGGAGCCCGGGGATGAAGGAGATTTCTCTCAATATGTCGGACCGCGATGAGCAAATCGGCGAGATTAAGCGATGCGCTGAGGCCGGCGCCCCCAGCGCCGAAGTCCATGTGGTCGAGGATGCGTCCGGCCTCATCGTGCGCGTGGTTTCAGACCGCTATGCGGCTGTTCCGTATGCCGATCGGATGGAAGACACTTTCGGTGATCTTGCGCCTGGCGTCCGCGAAGCCGTTCACACGTGGGAGCTCCTCGCGCCGATGGAAGTTTCCTGGTACGGAGACCTGGCCGGGGAGGAGGGGAGTCAGCCAGGATGGTCTGCTGCTTTCGATAGGGCGACAGGCAGCGAGCCCGCTGGCATCGTCTTTGCCAGTGACCTGGACGAGGACCTGGACTCTGCGCCGGTGGTCACCTTCTACAGCCTCAAGGGCGGGGTGGGGCGCAGCACTGCGCTTGCAGCTGTGGCGCGCAAACTGAGCGCGGAGCACGGCTTGAAGGTGCTCTGCATTGATATGGACTTGGAAGCCCCGGGTCTTGATGCCCTGTTCGGCGTTGATCGGGAGGTCGGTGCTGATCAGGGTGTGGTGTCCGCGCTCTTGCAGTATGAGTTCGGTGCCGATGTCTCGATCTTGGAACACGTGATCCCGGTAGACGATGCCGGACGGCTGTACTGCATGCCTGCCGGCAAGCTGGACAGTGCATATGCCACTCAGCTCCGCTCGCTGGAGCCGGAGATCTGGTACCGCGAGAGTGTCAATGCGCTCCATCAGCTTCTTGATGATGCCCGCGGTTCCAACCTGCGCCCGGATGTCATCCTGATCGACTCCCGTACGGGTGTGAGCCCCGTAGCAGCGCCACTACTCTTCGATGTTTCCGACATGGCGGTGGTCTGCTTCCACCCTCACGGCCAGGCGCGACTCGGGACCGAGTTGCTGGCCAGAGCTCTCTTGAGGTCCACCACACGGCGAAGTCGCGGGAACAGAGGGTTGACCCCCGAACCACGGTTTGTCGTTTCCCCCATGCCGCCAGGCCTCAGTGCGACCCGGCTGGCGGAGCGAGCCAAGTCTTGGGTGGAGGAGTGGGTTGAGCCCTTCAGTTCGGCCAGGGCGGGAGCGTCTCCGCTCTCTGCCGATGAGATCACCCATGTGGTCCCCTACAACGCCGATGTCGCGTTCTCGGACACGGTTGCCACTGCCAAGGCTCAGCTGGCCCCATACGGCCGAATCGCTGATTGGATCGTCCAGATTGTGCCAGAGCAGGCACCCGAGCCGGCGCTGCACCAGCGCACATCCGTGAGTAAGGCAGCAGCACTTCGGCAGCTGTCCTTTTCGACTGGCACTGCAGAATTGCTCGACCATGATGAGTTCCTGCAGGACTACGTCGTCACACGCCAGGTGAACGAGACAGCGGACCCCGGGATTCCGTTGATCATCGGACGCAAAGGCACTGGGAAGACCGCTCTGTTCCGGTGGCTGGCAGCAGGCGGGTCGGACGGTTGGGTGCCAGTCTTGGTTACTACGCCCAACCAGTTCGGAGGCCGTCCCGACTGGTCTTTCGGAGCGGACAACTATGGTGCCATCGATGGCGCACTTGCGGCCAAGGGCTTGGACTGGGGGTCCTTCTGGCAGGTTCTGATGGCTCTGGCCATTTACCGCACGCATGCTGGGGCTGAGGACATCGGAGCGCCGCACCCTGCGATCCGTGGGGTCGAGGAAGGCGACTACGCCGCCACCCGCGCCATTGTTGAAGTGCTGTCCGATCCGATGGGGCCTCTGGAGTGCGCGGACTGGCTGCGGAAGGTGGACGCCCGCGGTGATCGCCTGCTGCTGCTTTTCGATGGCTTGGACACGGCCTTCGGTCACTCTCCTGACCAGCGGATCCGCCGCTCCACAGCCATCTCGGGGCTACTCACCAAGCAAGCTGATCTCGCACCGCGTCTCAAGCACGTTCGGATGAAGATTCTGGTTCGCCAGGACATCTGGCAGAGCCTGCGCTTCGAAAACAAGAGCCACTTCTTCGGGCTCTCACGCAGACTCCAATGGGAAGAGCGCGAGGAGTACTTCAAGGTTGTACTGAAACGAGCGGTCAGAGCCGAAGCCTTCCGGGACATTTTGGCGGCTTTTGACGAGAACCTGCCACGACTCGACGTAGCATCCTGGAGCTCCGACCAGGTAGCCGCAGCGTGGGGGGCGCTCGTTGGAGAGCGCATGCGCGGCGAGCGTACGGCTTTCACCTCGAACTGGGTATGGAATCGGCTGGCGGACGCGAACGGAGACCACTCACCACGGGCGCTGCTGCAACTCTTCGCAGCTGCACTTGAGTGGGAACGCGATGAAGAGCGGCGCAGCGGCTATGACCGCTCGGTCTTGCGTCCCCGGAGCCTGGCGCTGAGCTTGGAGCAGGTCAGCGATCCGGCGCTCTCCGCCCTACTGGACGAGGAGTTCCAAGAGCTGCAGCAGGTGGCGGTGGCTCTGCGCGAGTACGGGAGGACGCCCGTCGGTGAGGAGGTCCTTGAAGACGCTCTGGGTAAGACGCCAGAGGATCTGATCGGTCTGGCTCAGGAAGCGGGACTGATTGCTGCTGTCGAAAGCGATGGGGCGACCCGATCATTCCGAGTCCCGGACCTTTATCGGTGGGCGCTCAGCGTGACTCGTCGAGGCCCTATGTAACTCACGTATGACAGAGGGGCCGCTGCCAGGACGTGTGCGGCGTCGGCTGCGGCCCCTGTTGGGCTGGCGAAGGTAGTTCCGAGGCGTTCCACTCACCTCGGGAAGCGGACTCGGGGGACGTTCAGCCGGAGCGGCGCAGGGCCTCCGTGAGACGGGCGGCCGCGTCGATGACGGCCTGGGCGTGCATCCGGCCCGGGTGGCGGGTCAGCCGCTCGATCGGCCCGGAGACCGACACGGAGGCCACCACGCGGTTCGACGGCCCGCGCACCGGCGCCGAGACGGAGGCCACGCCGGGCTCCCGCTCGCCGATCGACTGCGCCCAGCCGCGACGCCGTACGCCCGAGAGCGCCGTCGCCGTGAAGCGCGCGCCCTGCAGCCCGCGGTGGAGCCGCTCGGGCTCCTCCCAGGCCATCAGGATCTGCGCGGCCGAGCCGGCCTTCATCGGGAGCGTGGAGCCCACCGGGACGGTGTCCCGAAGGCCCGACAGCCGCTCCGCGGCCGCCACGCAGATGCGCATGTCTCCCTGACGGCGGTAGAGCTGCGCGCTCTCGCCCGTCACGTCACGGAGGTGGGTGAGTACCGGTCCCGCCGTGGCCAGCAGACGGTCCTCGCCGGCCGCGGCGGCGAGCTCCGCCAGCCGCGGACCGAGGATGAACCGGCCCTGCATGTCCCTCGCCACCATCCGGTGGTGTTCCAGTGCCACGGCAAGGCGATGTGCCGTGGGTCGTGCGAGCCCTGTCGCCGCGACCAGCCCGGCGAGGGTGGCCGGACCGGACTCCAGTGCGCTCAGTACCAGAGCTGCCTTGTCGAGAACGCCGACGCCGCTAGAGTTGTCCATGAAACGATATTCGCGTCTCACACTGTGAAACGCAAGTTCAATTTTTCCAAGAACCAGCGAGTCTGTATGTGCGGGTCCACGAACCACTGGGTCCGAGCCGTCGTCCGGGACGTGGGGTACGGGCGACAGGCGCACAAGATCTCTATGAAGCGCCGGCACAACCGGCCGGCCGGAGGGAAAGCGATGGGTAGGACACTCGCGGAGAAGGTCTGGGACGACCATGTCGTCCGGCGCGCCGAGGGCGAGCCCGACCTCCTCTTCATTGATCTGCACCTGCTGCACGAGGTGACCAGCCCGCAGGCCTTCGAGGGTCTGCGTCAGGCCGGCCGCAAGGTCCGACGCCTCGACCTCACCATCGCGACCGAGGACCACAACACCCCCACCATCGACATCGACAAGCCGATCGCCGACCCGGTCTCCCGGGCCCAGCTGGAGACGCTGCGGGCGAACTGCGCCGAGTTCGGCGTCCGCCTGCACTCGCTGGGCGACGTCGAGCAGGGAGTCGTCCACGTGGTGGGACCGCAGCTGGGACTCACCCAGCCCGGCACCACCGTGGTCTGCGGTGACTCGCACACCTCCACGCACGGCGCCTTCGGCGCGCTGGCCTTCGGCATCGGCACCAGCCAGGTCGAGCACGTGCTGGCGACGCAGACGCTGCCGCTGGCCCGCCCGAAGACGATGGCGATCACCGTCACCGGCGCGCTGGCCGAGGGCGTCACCGCCAAGGACCTGATCCTGGCGATCATCGCCAGGATCGGCACCGGCGGCGGCCAGGGCTACATCCTGGAGTACCGCGGCGAAGCCATCGAGCAGCTCTCGATGGAAGCCCGCATGACCATCTGCAACATGTCGATCGAGGCCGGCGCCCGCGCGGGCATGATCGCCCCCGACCAGACCACCTTCGACTACCTCCAGGGCCGTGACCACGCCCCCGAGGGCGAGGACTGGGACGCGGCGGTCGCGTACTGGAAGACCCTCCGCACCGACGACGACGCGGTCTTCGATGCGGAGGTCGTCATCGACGGCACCGCGCTGTCCCCGTTCGTCACCTGGGGCACCAACCCGGGCCAGGGCGCGCCGCTGTCGGCCAACGTCCCCGACCCGGCTTCGTACGAGGACGCTTCGGAGCGCCTGGCCGCCGAAAAGGCCCTGGAGTACATGGGGTTGACCGCCGGACAGCCGCTGCGCGACATCAAGGTCGACACCGTCTTCGTAGGTTCCTGCACCAACGGCCGCATCGAGGACCTGCGCGCCGTCGCCGGCATCATCGAGGGCCGCAAAGTCGCCGACGGCGTACGGATGCTGGTCGTCCCCGGCTCGGTCCGCGTCGCCCTGCAGGCCGTGGAAGAAGGCCTGGACAAGGTCTTCAAGGAGGCCGGCGCCGAATGGCGGCACGCGGGCTGCTCGATGTGTCTGGGCATGAACCCCGACCAACTGGCGCCCGGTGAGCGCTCCGCGTCCACCTCCAACCGCAACTTCGAGGGCCGGCAGGGCAAGGGCGGGCGCACCCACCTGGTCTCCCCGCAGGTGGCCGCCGCCACCGCGGTGCTGGGCCATCTGGCCTCTCCCGCCGACCTGTCCGCCGCCGACGCGACCGCCGGAGTCTGAACCATGGAAGCCTTCACCACCCACACCGGCCGGGCCGTCCCGCTGCGCCGCAGCAACGTCGACACCGACCAGATCATCCCCGCCCACTGGCTGAAGAAGATCACCCGCGACGGGTTCGAGGACGGGCTCTTCGAGGCCTGGCGCAAGGACCCGGAGTTCGTCACGAACCGCCCGGAGCGCGCCGGCGCGACCGTGCTGGTCGCCGGCCCCGACTTCGGTACGGGTTCCTCGCGCGAGCACGCCGTCTGGGCCCTGCAGAACTTCGGCTTCAAGACGGTCATCTCCTCCCGCTTCGCCGACATCTTCCGCGGGAACTCGCTGAAGAACGGCCTGCTGACGGTCGTGCTCCCGCAGGAGACCGTCGAACAGCTGTGGAAGCTGACCGAGGCGGACCCCACCGCCGAGATCACGGTCGACCTGGTCGACCGCCAGGTGCGAGCGGAGGGCGTCGTCGCGGAGTTCGAGCTCGACGACAACGCCCGCTGGCGCCTGCTGGAGGGCCTGGACGACATCTCGCTCACCCTTCAGAACGAAGCGGACATCGCTGAGTACGAAAGCGCCCGCCCGACCTTCAAGCCGCGCACGATTCGCGCCTGATTCCTGCCTGATCAGCGCTTATTCACCCCAGGGTGATCACATCGGCAACACTGTGCCCCCCGCCTTCCGGCGGGGGGCACAGCCGTTTGTTGAGGCCCCGTGAGGCGACAACTCGCCCCAGATGGCACAATCTGTGCATGGAACGCGACAGTCAACTCGAGCTCTACGAACTCGTCGCGGACCGGTTGAAAGAAGCACACACACGGGTGCGCTCACTGCAAGTCCCGGAGGGCGTAAGGATGGCGCTGTCCCGGAAGCTGTTGGTCGTCACGGCCGCGGCGAAGCACGATCTCGCCGATGCGGCAAGGCGCCTGGACAGGTTGATGAAGGACCTCGACGAGGGTCGATTCCCTGAAGGCGACTGATGCGAAGGAACTCCGTAACGGCCTCCAGCGTTGCGGCACTAGGGTGATTAGCCCGTTTCGTGTTTGATTTGCGGTATATATCCGCCTAACGTGCGAAATAAGCTTGAACACATTCGTTCTGGCGAAGTCTCCGAAGGGGAAGACGTGAACAAGGCGCAGCTCGTAGAAGCGATTGCCGACAAGCTGGGCGGCCGCCAGCAGGCCGCGGACGCTGTCGACGCGGTACTGGACGCGATCGTCCGCGCTACCGTCGCGGGCGACCGGGTCTCGGTCACGGGCTTCGGCTCGTTCGAGAAGGTCGACCGCCCGGCCCGTTACGCCCGCAACCCGCAGACGGGGGAGCGCGTCCGGGTCAAGAAGACCTCCGTGCCCCGATTCCGCGCCGGCCAGGGCTTCAAGGACCTGGTCAGCGGCACCAAGAAGCTGCCCAAGGGCGGCGAGGTGTCGGTGAAGAAGGCGCCCAAGGGCAGCCTCACCGGTGGCGCCTCCGCGACGGTCAAGAAGGCCGCCGCGAAGAAGGCCACCACCGCCAAGAAGGCCGCGGCGAAGACCGCGGTCGCAAAGAAGGTGACGGCGAAGAAGGCCACCGCGACCGCCAAGAAGGCGGCGGTGAAGAGCACGGCCACGGCGAAGAAGGCCACGGCCACCGCCAAGAAGGCCACCGCGACCGCCAAGAAGACCACGGCCACGGCGAAGAAGACCACCGCCGCCGCGAAGAAGACCGCCCCGGCGGCCAAGAAGGTCACCGCCGCGACGAAGGCGCCCGCCAAGAAGACGGCGACGCGCAAGGCCACCGCGAAGAAGACCACGGCCCGCAAGAAGTAGGGGTACGGGTCACACACGCCGGGCCGGCTTCCCCCTGTTGGGGAAGCCGGCCCGCGGTGCGTTCCGTCGCAGGTCAGACGGGTGGACGGCCGGACCGTCAGAAGGTCTGCAGCGTCACCAGGGTGATGCGCAGGCCCGCGCCCTCGCCGTCCGTCTCGATCCGGACCCGCTGCCCGGGCCGCAGCAGCCGCAGGCCGCCCGCGTCGAAGGCCGGGGCCTCGAAGGGCACGGGGGTGCCGTCGTCCAGCAGCACACTGCCGCTGCGGGTCTGGGAGTCGTACGTGTACGCGGTCGCCTGCATACCGGCACTGTATCGGGCCGTGTGACGCCCCACACCGAGGGCGAGAGCCGTCCGCAGATCCGCCGCCGTGTCCACGTCCCGGCGCACGCTGTCGACGTCCGACAGAGCGATTTCCACCGCCCCCGAGGCCGAATGCCTGGCCCGTGACGGCCCGCCGAAGGAGGGGGCCAATTCCACGTCCGGCGCAGCGGAAAGCAAGGTCGTCCCGATTCCGGCCGCATCCGCCAGAAATGCCCGCGGAAATACCGAGGCGTTTTCGAGCACGCGTAGCAATTCCGGGGCCCGCAGCGCAGGCAGATCGGCGTTCATCGCGGCCACCGCGGCACCCGGCCGCCCCGACCGCACCGCCCGCGCCCCGTGGGCCAGCGCCGCGTTGAGTCCGGCCGCCGGGGCGTCCGGCACGATCCGCGCGCCCAGCCGGGACAGTTCCGCACCCGCCGCCGCGTCGTCCGTGACCACCACCACATCCGCGACCGCCGCGCAGGCCAGGGCCCCTGCGACGGTGTCCTGCGCGAAGGCCAGCGCGAGCCCCGGACGGGAGGCGCCCACGGCCGCCGCGAGACGGCTCTTGGCCACCGCCAGAGGCTTCAGCGGGACCACCAGATTCCAGACGGCGTTCGTGACCGACCCCTTCCCTGCGGTGCGCTCCGGCCCATCCCCGGACCATGGTCAGGTCATGGCCGGGTCATGTGTCGGCCCATTGTCGCCCCCGCCCGGGCGACCCGGGAGCCCGGCGGTGTGAGCGGGGCGTACGGTGTTCTCGACAGAGACCGGCCCCGGGGCGACACTTGTCCGGCCGACGAGGTGCCCAAGTTCCCCCAGCCTCCGCTGGGAGGTACCCCGCCCACCGGTCCAGAGGAAAGGTGTCCGAGTGTCCCGCCGCAGAATCGGCTTCTGGTACCGCCTGGCGGCGGTCATCGCAAAACCGCCGCTGGTAGTGCTCTTCAAGCGGGACTGGCGGGGAATCGAGCACATTCCGGCCGAGGGCGGCTTTATCACCGCCGTCAATCACAACTCGTATCTGGACCCGCTCTCGTACGCGCACTTCCAGTACAACACCGGGCGAGTGCCCCGATTGCTCGCGAAGGCCGCCCTCTTCAAGGTCCCTATTGTCGGGTCCATCCTGCGCGGCTCCGGCCAGATCCCCGTCTACCGGGAGAGCACCAACGCCCTGGACGCATTCCGGGCCGCGGTGGACGCGATCGAGCGCGGCGAATGCGTGGCCTTTTACCCGGAAGGCACCCTCACCCGCGACCCCGACCTGTGGCCGATGGCCGGCAAGACCGGCGCCGCCCGCGTCGCACTGCTCACCAAGGCGCCCGTCATCCCGGTGGCCCAGTGGGGCGCGAACCTCGTGGTGCCGCCGTACGCCAAGGCGAACAAGGTCCGGCTCTTCCCGCGCAAGACCCTCCAGGTGCTCGCCGGACCGCCGGTGGACCTCTCCGCCTTCTACGACCGCGACCCCACCCCGGACGTGCTCAAGGAGGCCACCGAGGTCATCATGGCCGCCATCACCGCGCTGCTGGAGGAGGTGCGGGGAGAGACCGCGCCCGAGCAGCCGTACGACCATCGCAACGCCAGGGCGGAACAGCGGCGCAAGGCCGCAGGGGAGGGCAAGAAGTGACACGTCCCGTGAAGGCGACCGTCTTCGGAACAGGCTCCTGGGGCACGGCCTTCGCCATCGTGCTCGCCGACGCCGGATGCGAGGTGACCCTCTGGGGCCGCCGGCAGGAGGTGGTCGACGCCATCAACACCGGCCGGACCAACCCGGACTACTTCCCCGACGTCGAACTCCCCGCGAACCTCCGGGCCACCACCGACCCGGCCGAGGCCGCGGCCGGCGCCGACTTCACCGTCCTCGCCGTCCCCTCCCAGACCCTGCGCGACAACCTCGCCGCGTGGGCGCCCCTGCTGGCTCCCGACACGGTGCTCGTCTCCCTCATGAAGGGCATCGAACTCGGCACCGCCAAGCGGATGAGCGAGGTCATCGAGGAGGTGGCCAAGGTCCCCGCCGAGCGCATCGCTGTGGTCACCGGCCCCAACCTGGCCGCCGAGATCGCCGCCCGCCAGCCCGCCGCGTCCGTCGTCGCCTGCGTGGACGAGACCGTGGCGCAGCGCCTCCAGGCCGCCTGCCACACCCCGTACTTCCGCCCGTACACGAGCACCGACGTCACCGGCTGCGAGCTCGGCGGCGCCGTCAAGAACGTCATCGGCCTCGCCGTCGGCATCGCGGACGGCATGGGCCTGGGCGACAACACCAAGGGCTCCCTCATCACCCGCGGACTCGCCGAAGCCACCCGGCTGGGCGTGGCGATGGGCGCCGACCCGCTCACCTTCTCCGGCCTCGCGGGCCTCGGCGACCTGGTCGCCACCTGCTCCTCGCCGCTCTCCCGGAACCACACCTTCGGCACCAACCTCGGCCGCGGGATGACCCTGGAGGAGACCATCGCGGTCACCAAGCAGACCGCCGAGGGCGTCAAGTCCTGCCAGTCGGTGGCCGATCTGGCCCGCCGCCACGGGGTCGACATGCCCATCACCGACACCGTGGTGGACATCGTCCACCACGGCAAGCCGACCCTGGTCGCACTGAAGGAACTGATGGGCCGCAGCGCCAAACCGGAACGTCGCTGACTCCAATCCGGACGCATGAGCGGGTACTCTCGTGGCGATATGAGCAGCGAGAACCTCCCCCAGACCCCTGAGCAGCAGGGCCGCAAGCCCCGCGTGGCCGTCGTGTTCGGCGGCCGCAGCTCGGAACACGCCATCTCGGTCGTCACGGCGGGCGCCGTGCTGCGCTCCATCGACCGGTCCAAGTACGAGGTGCTGCCCATCGGCATCACCACGGACGGCCGATGGGCGCTGACCGCCGACGAGCCCGAGCGGATGGCCATCGCCGACCGCCGGCTCCCGAGCGTCGAGGAGCTCGCCGACTCCGAGGACGGCGCCGTCGTGCTCTCGGTCGACCCCGCGAGCCGCCAGGTCGTCTACACCGAGCCGGGCGCCGTTCCGAAGGCCCTCGGCGAGGTCGACGTCGTCTTCCCCGTCCTGCACGGCCCGTACGGCGAGGACGGCACCCTCCAGGGCCTCCTGGAGCTGTCCGGCATCCCGTACGTCGGCTCGGGCGTCCTCGCCTCGGCCGTCGGCCAGGACAAGGACTACATGAAGCGGGTGTTCACCTCCTTCGGGCTGCGCGTCGGCCCGTACGTGACCATCCGCCCGCGCGAGTGGGAAGCCGACCGGGACGCCGCCACGGCGAAGATCCTGGACTTCGCCGCCGAGCACGGCTGGCCCCTGTTCATCAAGCCCGCCCGGGCCGGCTCCTCCATCGGCATCACCAAGGTCGACGACGCCTCCGGCCTGGACGCCGCCGTCAAGGAGGCCCGGCGCCACGACCCGAAGATCATCGTGGAGGCGCTGCTGCGCGGCCGCGAGATCGAGTGCGGGGTCCTGGAGTTCGAGGACGGTCCGCGCGCCAGCGTGCCCGCCGAGATCCCGCCGGTCTCCAGCCACGACTTCTACGACTTCGAGGCGAAGTACATCGACTCCGCCTCCGGGATCGTGCCCGCCCCGCTCACCTCGGAGCAGACCGCCGAGGTGCAGCGGCTCGCCGTCGAGGCCTTCGAGGCCGCGTCCTGCGAGGGCCTCGTGCGCGCCGACTTCTTCCTCACCGGGGACGGCACCTTCGTCATCAACGAGATCAACACGATGCCGGGGTTCACGCCGATCTCCATGTACCCGCTGATGTGGCAGAAGACGGGCGTCGCCTACCCGGAGCTGGTGGACCGCCTGATCCAGGCCGCCCTCAGCCGCTCCACCGGGCTGCGCTAGGCCGGCACGCGAAGAACACGACGACCGCCCGCCGGGATGCCCGGCGGGCGGTCGCTGTGAGTGCGAGGGGTCTGCCGGCCGGGGCCGGCGGGGATCAGTACGAGGAGAAGCCCAAGGGCACCGTCTTGGAGATCGCCGCGGACAGCCCGACCAGCATCCCCGCGTCCGTGGCATGCTCCTTGTCGACCAGGACCTCCGTGTACGCCTTCCGCATCCCGGAGACGAAACGGAACCCCCCGTCAGACTGCTTGTCCAGCAGCCAGGCGACGTCGTTGACGTGGACGCCCTCCTGCTTCTCATCCAGCATCTCGGGGGGCTTGGGGACACCGCACCGCAGTACGATCGCCGAGCCGCCCCACGCGGCCGTCAGAGCGGACTCCGGAACGGTCCGGGTCCGCTCCAGGCCGGCCACCGTCTCCGGAAGCTCCTCGTGCAGTGCCGCACAGAGCTCCCCGATGGCGGCGGGCGGCGTGGGCGGCGGATCCACCCGGGCCTCGGAACCGCCCGGTGAGCACGCCGCGAGGCCCAGCAGGGCCAGCGCGGCGGGCAGGGCCAGGACACGGAGGGGCCGGCGGTGAATGGTCATCACCGGCCAAGAGTAGACGGGGGCTACAGATGGACCACCGGGCAGGTCAAGGTGCGGGTGATCCCGTCCACCTGCTGGACCTTGGCCACGACCATGCGGCCGAGGTCGTCCACGGTGTCGGCCTGGGCGCGCACGATCACGTCGTACGGGCCGGTCACGTCCTCGGCCTGGATCACCCCCGGGATCTGGCCGATGGACTCGGCGACGAACGACGCCTTGCCCACCTCGGTCTGGATAAGGATGTACGCCTGTACCACGGAACCTCCAGGGCGGCCACGAGGATCATTTCCCCTAACCTTCGGGTGGGCCCCACACGCTCGACAGGGCCGGGGGAAGAAGGGACGCCACGGTACCGCGTCGCCGTGCGCCGCGGGGAGACCTGCGGGCCCGGCGCCACGCACAGCGGGGCGTACGGAGAGCAGAAGTTGACGTATCTGTTGACGGTACCCAGAGCTGTGACGGCTCGCGACCGCAAGCGGACTGGCCAAGAAGGGGCACAGCGATGAAGGGCACTGTGGGCGAGCTGGGGGAGTTCGGGCTGATCAGGGAGCTCACCTCACGGCTCACCACCACCCCGGCGGTCCGGCTCGGACCGGGCGACGACGCCGCGGTGGTGTCGGCCCCCGACCGGAGGGTCGTGGCGAGCACCGACATCCTCCTCGAAGGCCGGCACTTCCGGCGCGACTGGTCCACGGCCTACGACGTCGGCCGCAAGGCCGCCGCGCAGAACCTCGCCGACATCGCCGCCATGGGCGCGGTGCCGACCGCGCTGCTGCTCGGCCTCGTGGTCCCCGCCGAACTCCCGGTCACCTGGCCCACCGAGCTGATGGACGGCATCCGCGACGAGTGCCAGGTCGCCGGCGCGGCCGTGGTCGGCGGGGACGTGGTCCGCGGCGACGTCATCACCGTCGCCATCACCGCCCTCGGCGACCTGCGCAACCACGAGCCCGTGCTGCGCTCCGGCGCCCAGCCCGGCGACGTGGTGGCCGTCACCGGCTGGCTGGGCTGGTCCGCCGCCGGCTTCGCCGTGCTCTCGCGCGGCTTCCGCTCCCCGCGGGCGTTCGTGGAGGCGCACCGGCGCCCCGAACCGCCGTACCACGCCGGCCCCGCGGCCGCCGGGCTCGGCGCCACCGCCATGACCGACGTCAGCGACGGCCTGATCGCCGACCTCGGGCACATCGCCGAGGCCAGCAAGGTACGGATCGACCTGCACTCGGGGGCCGTCGACATCCCGACCCAGATGCACGACATCGGGCAGGCCGTCGGCGTGGACCCGCTGCAGTGGGTGCTCACCGGGGGAGAGGACCACGCGATCGTGGCGACCTTCCCGCCCGACGTGAAGCTCCCCGCCCGCTGGAAGGTCATCGGCGAGGTGCTGAACCGCTCCGCGCTGCCCCAGGTGACCGTCGACGGCGCACCCTGGACCAGCACCGGCGGCTGGGACCACTTCGGGGCCGACCCGGCCGCCCAGGAGGGCACGCCGTGAGCACGGCCCCGCCGCTGTGCCTGACCGTCGCCGGATCCGACTCCGGCGGCGGCGCGGGCATCCAGGCCGACCTCAAGACGATGCTCGCACTCGGCGTGCACGGCATGAGCGTCGTGACGGCCGTGACGGCGCAGAACTCGCTCGGGGTACGGGGAGCCTGGGAGCTGCCCGCCGAGGCCGTCACGGCCCAGTACCGGGCCGTCGTGGACGACATCGGCGTCCAGGCCGTGAAGACCGGGATGCTGTCCTCCGCCGTGCTGGTCGAGACGGTGGCGGCGCTGCTCGCCGACACCCCCGCCCCCGCCGTCGTGGACCCGGTGGGCGTCTCCAAGCACGGGGACGCGCTGCTCGCCGTCTCCGCGCTGGACGCCGTACGCAAGGAGCTGCTGCCGCGGGCCACCGTGGCCACGCCCAACCTGGACGAGGTGGCACAGCTCACGGGCGTGCGGGTGGAGACCGAGGAGGACATGCGGCGGGCCGCCGACGCGATCCTCGGCTTCGGGCCGCGGTGGGCGCTGATCAAGGGCGGACACCTCGCGGCGCACGGCGACGAGGCGGTGGACCTGCTCACCGACGGCACCGAGGAGCGGTGGCTGCGCGCCCCCCGCCACGACAACCGGCACACCCACGGCACGGGCTGCACCCTCGCCAGCGCCATCGCGGCGGGCCTGGCCAAGGGCCTGGCCGTCCCGGAAGCGGTCACGGCCGCCAAGGAGTACGTCACGGGCGCCATCGCCGCCGGCTTCGCGCTCGGCGGGGGCATCGGCCCGGTGGATCACGCCTGGCGGTGGCGCTGAGCCCCGCCGGACAAGGCAAAAGGCCGGTTCACCAGAGGTGAACCGGCCTTTTTGGCAACCGGAAAGGGCTGCGCTACGACGGGAGGCGTCAGCGCGAGACCTTGCCGGCCTTGATGCACGAGGTGCAGGCGTTGAGGCGCTTCGGCGTCCCATTGACCACGGCACGGACGCGCTGGATGTTCGGGTTCCAGCGACGCGAGGTGCGGCGGTGCGAGTGGGAGATGTTGTTGCCGAAGCTCGGCCCCTTGGCGCAAACGTCGCAGTTGGCAGCCACAGGTCACTCCAAGACTTCAGATGCAATTACAGTGAAACCGGCGCACCGGATTCAGAGATCTGAAGTGGTTTGCCGGGGAATGGCCCGACTCTCATCGGGCAACCGGAGCAGCATACAACGACTGCGTCCGTCCAAGAAAACTACCATGACCGCCGCTGCCCCTGCCCCGCGGTCCGGACGTCCGGGCAGACCTTGGCTACCCTGCGGTGAACCCTGGCCCGCACAAGGAGGAACGCCCGGTGCCGCACGAGCCGCAGTCGCAGTCCCCCGACGAGCTCGACGCCGAAGCGGTCCGCACCTGGAGCTCGCTGGCCCTGGCGGCACTGGGCCGGGCCCGCGAGGACATCGACGCGATCAACGTCTACCCGGTCGCCGACGCGGACACCGGAACCAACCTCTACCTCACCGCCGAATCAGCCGACCGCGCGCTGGACGACGCCTTCACGAAGGTGACCGAGGGCACAGCGCCCGCCTCCCTGGCCCACGCCGTACGGGCCTGGGCGCACGGCGCGCTCGTCGGGGCCCGGGGGAACTCCGGGACGATCCTGGCGCAGCTGCTGCGCGGAGTGGCCGACGTACTCGGCGAGGAGCGCGAGGCGGCCGCGGCCGCGGAGACCGGGGCCCCGGAGACCGGCTCCGGGACGGCCGGGCCCGGGGGGCGCGGCTCCGGTGCGCTGCTGGCGCAGGCGTTGACCCGGGCCGCCGAGGAGGCGTACGCCGCCGTCTCGCACCCGGTGGAGGGCACCATGCTCACCGTCGCCGGAGCCGCCGCCCGGGCCGGCGAGGCCGCCGGAGCCGCCGCAGGGACCGCCGCCGACGTGGCCCGCGCCGCCTACGACGGGGCCCGCGCCGCCCTGGCCGAGACCCCCGGGCAGCTCGCCGCACTCGGCCGGGCCGGGGTGGTCGACGCCGGGGGCTGCGGGCTGGTCGCCGTACTCGGGGCCCTGTGGCAGACGCTGTCCGGGCAGGAACCGGCCGCCGAACCCGTACGCGGCCGGGCGGTGCCCGTGCCGCAGCTCGCGGACCCCTGCGCGCAGGAGGAGGAGGGGCCCGCGTACGAGGTGATCTACCTGCTGGAGGCTTCCGAGGCGGCGGTCGGTGAACTGCGCGAACGGCTCGACGGGCTCGGCGACTCCCTGGTCGTCGTCGGCGGCGACGGGCTGTGGAACGTCCACGTGCACGTCGACGACCCCGGCGCGGCCGTGGAGGCCGGAGTCGTCGCCGGCCGGCCGTACCGGATACGGATCACGCACTTCGGGGACGAGCGGCGCCGGGGGCGCGGCGAGCGCGCCCAGCGGGCCGTGGTCGCCGTGGTCCCCGGCGAGGGACTGGCCGGGCTGTGCGGGGAGGCGGGAGCCACCGCCGTGCTCGTGCGCTCCGGAGAGGTTCCGGCCGCCCCCGAGCTGCTCGACGCCATCCGCCGCGCCCACGCCCGCGAGGTGGTCCTGCTGCCGGGCGGCGCCGAGCTGCGCGCCGCCGCGGCCGCCGCGGCCGAACAGGCCCGCGCCGAAGGGGTGCGGGTGGCCGTGATCCCCACCCGCTCCGCGGTGCAGGGGCTGGCCGCCCTCGCCGTGCACGACCCGGACGGCAGCTTCGACGAGGACGTGGTCGCCATGACCGCGGCGGCCGGCGCCACCCGGTACGGGGAACTCGCCGTCGCCGAACGGCAGTCCTTCACCTCCGCCGGCATCTGCCAGGCCGGCGACGTGCTCGGCCTCATCGACGGGGACGTCGCCGTGATCGGCTCGGACCTGGCCGAGACCGCCGAGGCGGTCCTGGAACGGATGCTCGGCTCCGGCGGCGAACTCGTGACCCTGGTCCTCGGTCCCGAGGTGGCGGACGCGCTCGCCGAGCGCCTGGAGGCGTACGTCCAGCACGGCCACCTGGCCGTGGACACCGTGACCTACCGGGGCGGCCGGTACTCGGCGCCGCTCCTCATCGGGGTGGAATAGCGGGCTTGTCAGCGCCATGGTGTGCAATGGAACACGTGCCCGCGCTCGACGAAGACCTCAAGAAGACGCTCGGACCCGCCACCGCCAAGGTGCTGGCCGAGCAGCTCGGCCTGCACACGGCCCTGGACCTGCTCCACCACTACCCGCGGCGGTACGCCGAGCGCGGCGAGCTGACCTCGCTGGCCGAGCTCGCCGACCAGATCGACGAGCACGTGACCGTCGTCGCGCAGGTCGCCGACGCCCGGATCCTGACCTTCAACGGGGGCCGCGGCAAACGCCTGGAGGTGACCATCACCGACGGCAGCGGCCGCCTCCAGCTGGTCTTCTTCGGCGCCGGCGTGCACAAGCCGCACAAGGACCTGCTGCCCGGCAGCCGCGCGATGTTCGCCGGCAAGGTCTCCAAGTTCAACCACAAGCTCCAGCTCGCCCACCCCGCCTACGAGCCGCTCGGCGCGGACGCCTCCGACCGCGACGCCGCCACCGCCTTCGCGAGCCAGCTCATCCCGATCTACCCGGCCTGCGCGAAGCTGGAGTCCTGGAAGATCGCCAAATGCGTGGACGCGGTGCTGCCCAGCGCCCAGGAGGCCGTGGACCCGCTGCCGCCCGCCCTGCGCGAGGGCCGCGGGCTGGTCCCGCTCACCGAGGCCCTGCTGAAGATCCACCGCCCGGCCACCAAGGCCGACATCGAGGACGCACGCCAACGCCTCAAGTGGGACGAGGCCTTCGTCCTCCAGGTCGCCCTGGCCCGCCGCCGGCACGCCGACTCCCAGCTCCCGGCCGTCCCCCGCCGCCCCGCCCCCGGCGGCCTCCTCGACTCCTTCGACGCGAAGCTCCCGTTCACCCTCACCGACGGCCAGCGCACCGTCTCGAAGGAGATCTTCGACGACCTGGCCACCAGCCACCCCATGCACCGCCTCCTCCAGGGCGAGGTCGGAAGTGGGAAGACGATGGTGGCGCTGCGGGCCATGCTCGCCGTGGTGGATTGCGGGGGGCAGGCGGCGATGCTCGCGCCCACCGAGGTGCTCGCGCAGCAGCACCACCGGTCCATCGTCGAGATGATGGGCGAGCTCGCCGAGGGGGGCATGCTCGGCGGCTCCGACCAGGGCACCAAGGTGGTGCTCCTCACCGGGTCGATGGGGATGCCCGCGCGCCGGCAGGCCCTGCTGGACCTGGTCACCGGCGAGGCCGGGATCGTGATCGGCACGCACGCGCTGATCGAGGACAAGGTGCAGTTCCACGACCTCGGGCTGGTGGTCGTGGACGAACAGCACCGCTTCGGCGTCGAGCAGCGCGACGCCCTCAGGTCCAAGGGGAAGCAGCCCCCGCACCTGCTGGTGATGACCGCGACCCCGATCCCGCGCACCGTCGCCATGACCGTCTTCGGCGACCTGGAGACCTCCGTCCTCGACCAGCTGCCGGCCGGCCGCTCGCCGATCGCCACCCACGTGGTGCCCGCCAAGGACAAGCCGCACTTCCTCGCCCGGGCCTGGGAACGGGTCCGCGAGGAAGTGGAGAACGGCCACCAGGCGTACGTGGTGTGTCCGCGCATCGGCGACGGCGAGGACGAGCCCAAGAAGAAGAAGGCGGCCGAGGAGGACGGGGACAAGCGGCCCCCGCTGGCGGTCCTGGAGATCGCCGAGCAGCTCTCCCGCGGCCCGCTCGCCGGGATCGGCGTCGAGGTGCTGCACGGCCGGATGGACCCGGCCGACAAGGACGACGTCATGCGCCGCTTCGCCGCGGGCGAGGTCAAGGTGCTCGTCGCCACCACCGTCATCGAGGTCGGGGTGAACGTCCCGAACTCCACCGTCATGGTGATCATGGACGCGGACCGGTTCGGCGTCTCCCAGCTCCACCAGCTGCGCGGCCGCGTCGGCCGCGGCTCCGCGCCCGGCCTGTGCCTGCTGGTCAGCGAGATGCACGAGGCCAGCCCCGCCCGGGCCCGGCTGGCCGCCGTCGCCGCCACCCTCGACGGCTTCGAGCTCTCCCGCATCGACCTGGAGCAGCGCCGGGAGGGCGACGTGCTGGGCCAGGCCCAGTCGGGCGTCCGCTCCTCGCTGCGCATGCTCGCCGTCATCGAGGACGAGGAGGTCATCGCCCAGGCCCGCGAGGAGGCCACCCGCGTCGTCGCCGAAGACCCCGCGCTGGAGCGGCTGCCGGGGCTGCGGACCGCGCTGGACGCCCTGCTCGACACCGAGCGCGAGCAGTACCTGGAGAAGGGCTGAGCGGCACGACCTATCGTTGGAGTGCCGCGGCAGCCCCGCGGCGCCCCCTACCGCCGTACCGAAGGACCCCAGATGACCCGCGTGATCGCCGGCAGCGCCGGCGGGCGACGGCTGGCCGTGCCCCCCGGCACCGGCACCCGCCCGACCTCGGACCGGATGCGCGAAGGCCTCTTCTCCACCTGGGAGTCGCTGCACGGCGTCGAGGGGGCCCGGGTGCTCGACCTGTACGGCGGCTCCGGCGCCGTCGGCCTGGAATCGCTCTCCCGCGGCGCGGCCCACACCCTGCTCGTCGAGGCCGATGCCAAGGCCGCCAAGGCGATCCGGGACAACATCAGGACGCTCGGCCTGCCCGGCGCGGAGTTCCGCCCGGGCAAGGCGGAGCAGATCGTGGCGGCCAGGGCCGCCGGGGACCCGTACGACATCGTCTTCCTGGACCCGCCGTACGCCGTGGACAGCGCCGACCTGCGGGAGATCCTCCTCACACTCCGGTCCAATGGCTGGATCACCGGCGATGCGCTCGTCACCGTGGAGCGCAGCACCAGGAGCGGCGCCTTCCCGTGGCCCGACGGCTTCGAGCCGCTCCGGTCGCGCAAGTACGGCGAGGGCACCCTGTGGTACGGCCGCGCCGCCTTCACCAGCGAAGACTCATGAACGAGGGAGTTCAGTTGCGCCGCGCCGTCTGTCCGGGGTCCTTCGATCCCATCCACAACGGACACCTCGACATCATCGGACGCGCCTCCAGGCTCTACGACGTCGTGCACGTCGCCGTGATGATCAACAAGTCGAAGCAGAGCCTGTTCACCGTCGAGGAGCGGATCGAGCTGATCCGCGAGGCGACCGCCGACTACGGCAACATCCAGGTCGAGTCCTTCCACGGCCTGCTCGTCGACTTCTGCAAGCAGCGCGACATCCCGGCCATCGTCAAGGGCCTGCGCGCGGTCAGCGACTTCGACTACGAGCTCCAGATGGCGCAGATGAACATGGGCCTGTCGGGCGTCGAGACGCTCTTCGTCCCGACCATCCCCACCTACAGCTTCCTTTCCTCCTCGCTGGTCAAGGAGGTCGCGGCCTGGGGCGGAGACGTCGCCCACCTGCTGCCGGCGCACGTGCACGCGGCCCTCCTGGAGCGGCTGCGCAACCGCTGACCGCCTGACGGGCCGTCAGGCAGTGTCGGGGGCCCGCCCGGTGGCCTTACAGTCGTCCCGTCCGTCTCAGGAACCGCCCGAGGCCGAGAGAGTGCGAGCCCCCATGGACGTGCAGAAGAAGCTCGACGAGATCGTCGCGGCCGTCGGCGGCGCCCGGTCCATGCCCATGTCGGCCTCCTGCGTGATCAACCGCGCCGAGCTGCTCGCCCAGCTCGAAGAGGTGCGCCAGGCGCTCCCCGGCTCGCTCGCGCAGGCTCAGGAGCTCATCGGCGGGCGGGAGCAGATGGTCGAGGAGGCCCGCCGGGAGGCGGAGCGGATCATCGACGCGGCCCACAACCAGCGCGGCTCGCTGATCTCCGACACCGAGATCGCGCGGCGCTCCCAGGCCGAGGCGGACCGGATCCTCGACGAGGCCCGCCGGGAGGCCGAAGAGATCCGGGCCGAGGCCGACGACTACGTCGACAGCAAGCTCGCCAACTTCGAGGTCGTGCTGACCAAGACCATCGGTTCGGTGGACCGGGGCCGGGAGAAGCTGCTGGGCCGCGGCCCGGGCCTGGACGAGCACGGCTACCCGGACGCGGAGGCGCCCGAGCGCAGCCACGATCCCGAGACGCAGCGGCAGCAGGCGGACGCGTACGTGGACACCAAGCTGGCGACCTTCGAGGCGGTGCTGTCCAAGACCCTGGAGGCCGTGGGCCGCGGTCGCCAGAAGCTGCTGGGCCGGGTCCCGTCGGACGACCTGGGCGTGCACATGGCCGCCCAGGACGCGGCGGGCGGCCAGTCCTCGCGCTCCGCGAGCGACTCGGACTTCCTGGCGGGCCTGGCGGAGCCGGAGCCGCTGCACGTGCAGGCGCCGATCCCGGCCCAGGCCGAGCCCGTGTACGACTCGTACTCCTACCAGCAGCCCGCCGCCCAGCAGCAGGACGCGTACTCCTACCAGGATCCGTACGGCGGCTACCAGCAGCAGCCCGACCCGTACGCGGCCTACCAGCAGCAGCAGCCGGACCCCTACGCCGCGCACTACGACGCGCAGCAGCCGCAGCCGCAGCAGCAGCCCTCGCTCGACGAGACCAGCCTCTTCGACACGAGCATGATCAACCTGGACCAGCTGCGCCAGTACGAACAGGGGCGCTAGCACCGGATTGGGCGCTGGGCGCCTCGCCGGGTATCCTGGCTCTTCGGTCGCGCGTATGCACCGCGATCCGTGCTGCCCTTACGTGTGGCATACATGCAGCATTCTTTGATCTTCAGCGATCTGTGAAAGCAGGAACGGCCCTGAATACCCGCCTCGACCACCGCAACCCCCTCGTGTTCGACACGCACGAGCTGGGCCGGCGTCCTGGTGCCATGCAGCGGCTGTCCCGTGAGATCGCGGCACCGGCGGACCTCGGTCTCGCCGGCGTCATCTGGGTGCCGGAAGGCAGCCCGCTGAAGCTCAAGCTCCGCCTGGAGTCGGTCATGGAAGGGGTGCTTGTCACAGGCACCGCCCGTGCATCGGCCGTGGGGGAGTGCGTAAGGTGTCTGGAGTCCGTCGAGCGCGAGCTCAAGGCGGACTTCCAGGAGATGTTCTCGTACCCTGACGCCGACGACCGGAGCCGCTCCAAGGCGGAACCGGCCGACGACGCCGAGGACGACGAGGACACGCTCTTCCTCGAGGACGGTTTGTTCGACCTCGAACCCGTGCTGCGCGACGTGGTGGTGCTCGCACTGCCGCTGCAGCCGGTGTGCCGGGAGGACTGTCTCGGACTGTGCCCCGATTGCGGGCTCAGCCTGAACGACGACCCGGACCACCACCATGACGCCGTCGACATCCGTTGGGCGGCATTGCAAGGACTCGTCGTGACCGATCAGGACGACGAGAAGGACAACATGAGCGGCACTGCCTCTGACGGAGTTCAGGGCGCCGCCGAGAAGCAGGAGAAGTAGCCGTGGCTGTTCCGAAGCGGAAGATGTCGCGCAGCAACACGCGCCACCGCCGGTCGCAGTGGAAGGCTGCGGTCCCCACCCTGGTTTCGTGCGAGCGTTGCCAGGAGCCGAAGCTCCAGCACATTGCGTGCCCGAGCTGCGGCACCTACAACAAGCGCCAGGTCCTCGAGGTCTGAGCGGCTGGTGAGAGGCGCAATGTCTGAGCTGTCCAACGCTGAGAAGCAGGCAGACAGTAACAACGCGGCCTCGTCCCACACGCTTCTGGAAGGGCGGCTCGGGTATCAACTCGAGTCCGCCCTTCTGGTGCGTGCACTGACCCACCGCTCGTACGCGTACGAGAACGGCGGTCTGCCCACCAACGAACGCCTGGAGTTCCTCGGGGACTCCGTGCTGGGCCTGGTGGTCACGGACACGCTGTACACGACCCACCCCGATCTCCCCGAAGGCCAGCTGGCCAAGCTTCGGGCCGCGGTGGTCAACTCGCGCGCACTGGCGGAGGTCGGGCGCGGCCTCGAACTCGGCTCCTTCATCCGGCTCGGCCGGGGCGAAGAGGGCACGGGCGGCCGGGACAAGGCCTCCATCCTCGCCGACACCCTTGAAGCGGTGATCGGCGCGGTCTACCTCGACCAGGGCCTCGACGCGGCCTCGGAGCTGGTTCACCGGCTCTTCGACCCGCTCATCGAGAAGTCCTCGAACCTCGGGGCCGGCCTGGACTGGAAGACCAGTCTCCAGGAGCTCACGGCGGCCGAAGGTCTTGGCGTACCGGAATATCTGGTCACCGAGACCGGTCCGGACCACGAGAAGACCTTTACTGCTGCCGCTCGCGTCGGTGGTGTCTCGTACGGCACCGGCACCGGCCGCAGCAAGAAGGAAGCGGAACAGCAAGCCGCGGAGTCCGCCTGGCGCGGCATCCGCACCGCGGCGGACGAGCGGATCGCGGCGGCTGCCGCGGCCGCCGCCGCTCCGGCCGAGGTCACGGCTCCGGCCGTGGCCGAGGACGGCGGGGCGGCGACGCCCGCCGATCCGGCGCCGGACGCCTGACCCTTCCTTCCGGAAGTGCCCGCCCGCCCCTGCCTCGCAGGGGCGGGCGATTCCGTTTACAGGGGGCCGGTACGCTCGCCGGGAGCGTCCAGATCCGCGTCCCCGGAGGTGCACCGTGCCCGAGCTGCCCGAAGTCGAAGTCGTGCGGCGGGGGCTGGAGCGCTGGGTGGCCGGGCGGACGATCGAGGCCGTCGAGGTCCTGCACCCGCGGGCCGTACGCCGCCACCCGGGCGGCGGGGCCGACTTCGCGGAGCGGCTGCGCGGGGAGACCGTCGGAGTGCCGCAGCGGCGCGGCAAGTACCTGTGGCTGCCGCTGGAGGGGCGGGACCTGTCCGTGCTCGGGCACCTCGGGATGAGCGGGCAGCTGCTGGTGCAGCCGCAGGACGCCCCCGACGAGAAGCACCTGCGGATCCGCGTGCGGTTCACCGATGCCGACAGCGGCTTGGCCGCGGGCGCCGCCGGGACGGAGCTGCGCTTCGTGGACCAGCGGACCTTCGGCGGGCTCTCGCTGCACGACAACACGGCCGACGGGCTGCCGGACGTCATCGCGCACATCGCCCGGGACCCGCTCGACCCGCTCTTCGACGAGGGGGCGTACCACCTCGCGCTGCGCGCCAAGCGGACCACCGTCAAGCGGGCGCTGCTGGACCAGTCCCTGATCAGCGGGGTCGGCAACATCTACGCCGACGAGGCGCTGTGGCGCGCCAGGCTGCACTACGAGCGCCCCACCGCCAACCTCACGCGCCCCCGGAGCGCCGAACTCCTCGGCCACGTCCGGGACGTCATGAACGCCGCCCTCGCGGTCGGCGGCACCAGCTTCGACAGCCTGTACGTCAACGTCAACGGCGAGTCGGGCTACTTCGACCGCTCGCTCGACGCCTACGGGCGCGAGGACGAGCCGTGCCGGCGCTGCGGCACCCCGATGCGCCGCCGTCCGTGGATGAACAGGTCGAGCTACTTCTGCCCGCGCTGTCAGCGGCCGCCGCGCGTGGCGTCGTAGGAGGTCCGGGCGGTGAGCACCGCCGGCATGTTGCCCTCCAGGCAGTGGATGAGCGAGAGCAGCCGGTCCGCGACCTCGATGCCGAGCGGGGTCAGCTCGTAGTCGACGCGCGGTGGGTTCGTCGGCTGGGCCTCGCGGTGCACTATGCCGTCGCGCTCCAGTGCGTGGAGGGTCTGCGAGAGCATCTTCTCGCTGACGCCCTCCACCCGGCGGCGCAGTTCGTTGAAGCGGCACGGGCCTTCGCGCAGGGCGCCCACGGTGAGGCTGCCCCAGCGGCCGGTGACGTGTTCCAGGGTCTCGCGGGACGGGCAGGCACGCGCGAAGACGTCGAACGGTTGCTCGGTCTCCGCGGCTTCGTTTCGGACAGGGGTCTCCATAGGAAGAGCGTACTCCTCTACAGCGCTAACCATGGGGTTGCGCTTTCCAAAAGTTAGTGCTTCTCTTGGTGTCGTCACAGTCCTGCTCCCACCGCACCACGCCCTGTGCGGCGGAGGGAGTTATCCGAGGGAGAGCACCTTGTCCGGTATCGCGCACACCCCCGTCGTCTCGATCGCCTACCACTCCGGCTACGGCCACACCGCCGTGATCGCCGAGGCGGTCCGCAGCGGCGCCGCCGACGCCGGCGCGACCGTCCACCTGATCAAGGTCGACGAGATCGACGACGCGCAGTGGGAGCTGCTCGACGCGTCCGACGCGATCGTCTTCGGCTCCCCGACCTACATGGGCACCGCCTCCGGCGCCTTCCACGTGTTCGCGGAGGCCACCTCGAAGCGCTGGTTCGGTGACGTCTGGCAGAACAAGGTCGCCGCCGGCTTCACGAACTCCGCGTCCAAGAGCGGCGACAAGCTGCACACCCTGCAGTTCTTCCAGATCCTCGCCGCCCAGCACGGCATGAGCTGGGTCAACCTGGGCCTGAAGCCGGGCTGGAACAGCAGCACCGCCTCCGAGAACGACCTCAACCGCCTCGGCGTCTTCGCCGGCGCCGCCGCCCAGAGCAACTCCGACGAGGGTGCGGACGCCGTCCACAAGGCCGACATCGCGACCGCCGAGCACCTGGGCCGCCGCGTCGCCGAGCAGACCCGCATCGTGATCGCGGGCCGCGCGGCGCTGGCCGCCGTCAGCGCCTGAGCCTTCTAGAAGCCGAAGTCCTGGGTCCACCAGGGGCCGCCGTCGGCGACGTGGACGCCGACACCGAGGGTGCGGAACTCGCAGTTGAGGATGTTCGCCTTGTGGCCCGGGCTGTTCATCCAGGCGTTCATGACCGCCTGGGCGTCACCCTGGCCGCGGGCGATGTTCTCGCCGCCGAGTCCGGAGAGGCCCGCCTTGGCGGCGCGGTCCCACGGGGTGTTCCCGTCGGGGTCGTCGTGGCTGAAGAAGCCCCGGGTGGCCATGTCCTTGCTGAAGGCTCCGGCCAGCGCCGCGAGCGGCGGATTGGCCCGGACCGGACCGCACCCGGCCATCGCGCGCTCCTGGTTCACCAGGGCGACCACGGCGTCCTCCTCGGCCGAGTGACCGTCCAGGTCCGGCGGGGTCGCGGTGGCGGTCGGCTTCGAGGGCTCCGGGGCCGGCTTCGAAGGTGCCGGAACCGGCTTCTTCTGCGGGGCCTTGGTGGGGGGCGCGGGCTTGGCCGAGGGCGGGGCGCTCGGCGGGGCGGGCTCGGCGACGCTCGGCGAGGCCGAGGCCGAGGCCGACGGGGAGGCCGGAGCGGAAGCCGAGGGGGACGGTGAGGCGGACGGGGAAGACGAGGCCGACGGGCTCTTGGGCGGTGTGCCGGAGGCGGTGCCCGTCCCGGCGCGACCGGACAGGCTGGCGAGGCCGCCCTGCTGCTCGGCGGCGTCCGGAGTGGGCGAGGCCTTGGCCTTCGCTTCCGGGGTGCCCTCGGCACCCGTACCGCTGACGCCCACATAGGGGAACGAAGCACCGACCGGCACCATGCCGGTGGTGACGGCCGCCGTGCCGAGGGCCACGGCCACCGAGACACCCAGCAGGCTGGTGCGCAGGACGGTGCCGCGCTTGCCGCCGCTGCGCGGCGCGGCGTTGAGTCGGTGGCGTCCCATCGCTGTCGTGCCCTTCCTTGCCGGATCAAGATCATCCCTTACTCACCCAAATGGGTGAGTTCGTTGCTGCGCGACTGTACGGCATGGGGCCAGGGGGCGATGTGTCCGGAAAGTGATCGCCCGGTTAGCGTTCACGCATGAACGAAGATGTCCGTCTGACCGCCTGGGTGCGCGGCCGTGTGCAGGGAGTGGGCTTCCGTTGGTTCACCAGGGAGAACGCCTTGGAGATCGGCGGCGTCGTCGGCTTCGCGCTCAACCTCGACGACGGGCGAGTACAGGTGGTCGCCGAAGGTCAACGTGAGAATTGCCACCGGCTGCTCGACTGGCTGCGCTCCGCCGACACGCCCGGCCGGGTGGACGGAGTGACAGAGATCTGGGGCACACCGCGCGGTGGCTACGACGGATTCGGGATGCGGTGAGCGATCGACTGATCATGCACTCATCACACCTCTGATCGTCCGCACACGGTCGGAACTGCGCATTCGTCGCCGACGCGTTGCCGACGGGGGCGAACCGTGGAAGGCTCGGAGGTGAGGATGATCTCCACGCCCCCTGCCGGGGCCGGGACGCCCACCGATACGGGGTGTGATCGTGTTGACCGTCAAACTTTTTGGTGAGACGCTGGAAGCCCCGCGCACCTGAGCTGTTTGGCAGTGTTGGCAGTAGTAAGCGCAGTGACTGTCAGTCGCTGCCGGACATCCGCGGGTGCGATTCCCTCACGACCCACACCGCTTCGGTCGGTCACTCAGTGTGGAGGACCATCCATCATGGCAAAGGCGCTTCTCGGTTACGTCGGCGGTTCCGATCCGCGACTCCTCGCCGAGATGCGACGGCTTCAGCAGCGCGTCCAGGACCTCGAGTCCGAGCTCGTACGGATTCAGTCTGAAAATGACGCGCTGAACGCGGCCGCCGCTCAGCACGACGGAGACTCGCTGCTGGACCGCATCGACATCGACGTACCCCAGGCGGAGCCTGCGCTCACCTGATCCGCGCTCACTCGTCGCTCGACTCCAGCCCCGACAGATCTGCAAGGGACGCTTCGGCGTCCCTTCTTTCTTTGACCGCTCCTCCGCCCCCTTCGACTGCCCCCTTCGACCGCCCCCTTCGACCCTTCCGCCGTGCCCTCCGCGCCGCTGACCAGAGGGCCAGGTGGGGGGCGTGATGCCTTTAGCGTCAGTGGTGCCCTGCACCTTCAGGGGTGAAACCGAACGCGAAAGGTAGAGTCCGGCGGCGTGCACCTCAAGTCCCTGACCCTGCGTGGCTTCAAATCCTTCGCCTCCGCCACCACCCTGCGCTTCGAACCCGGCATCACCTGTGTCGTGGGCCCGAACGGCTCGGGCAAGTCCAATGTGGTGGACGCGCTGTCCTGGGTCATGGGGGAGCAGGGAGCCAAGTCCCTGCGCGGCGGGAAGATGGAAGACGTCATCTTCGCCGGGACCACCGGCCGGCCGCCGCTCGGGCGCGCCGAGGTGTCCCTGACGATCGACAACTCCGACGGCGCGCTGCCCATCGACTACGCCGAAGTCACCATCACCCGGATCATGTTCCGCGGCGGCAGCAGCGAGTACCAGATCAACGGTGACACCTGCCGGCTGCTGGACATCCAGGAGCTGCTCTCCGACTCCGGCATCGGCCGCGAAATGCACGTCATCGTCGGCCAGGGCCAGCTGGACTCCGTCCTGCACGCCGATCCCATGGGCCGCCGTGCCTTCATCGAGGAGGCGGCGGGCGTCCTGAAGCACCGCAAGCGCAAGGAGAAGGCGCTGCGGAAGCTCGACGCGATGCAGGCCAACCTCGCGCGCGTGCAGGACCTCAACGACGAGCTGCGCCGGCAGCTCAAACCCCTGGGACGGCAGGCCGCGGTCGCCCGGCGGGCTGCCGTGATCCAGGCGGACCTGCGTGACGCGCGGCTGCGGCTGCTCGCCGACGACCTGGTCACGCTGCGGCGGGCGCTGGACGCGGAGATCGCGGACGAGGCGGCCCTCAAGGAGCGCAAGGAGGCGGCCGAGGCCCAGCTGGCGCTCGCGCTGCGGCGCGAGGCCGAGCTGGAGGAGGCCGTACGGGAACTCGCGCCGCGGCTGCAGCGGGCGCAGCAGACCTGGTACGAGCTGTCGCAGCTCGCCGAACGGGTCCGGGGCACCACGTCCCTGGCGGACGCGCGGGTGAAGAGCGCGACGGCCCCCGTGGAGGACGAACGGCGCGGCCGCGACCCGGAGGACATGGAGCGGGAGGCCGCGCGGATCCGCGAGCAGGAGGCGGAACTGACGGCGGCTCTGGAAGCGGCCTCGCGGGCGCTGGAGGACACGGCCGAGCACCGGGCCGAGCTGGAGCGGGCGCTGGCCGAGGAGGAACGGCGACTGCGGGACGCCGCCCGGGCCATCGCCGACCGGCGCGAGGGGCTGGCCCGGCTGACGGGGCGGCTCGGCGCGGCCCGCTCCCGCGCGGGGGCGGCGCAGGCGGAGATCGACCGTCTCGTCGCGGCGCGGGACGGGGCGCAGTCCCGGGCCGCCGCCGCGCAGGCGGAGTACGAGGCGCTGGCGGAAGAGGTCGGCGGGCTCGACGAGCCGTCGGCGGACGCGGACCACGAGGCCGCGCGGGCCGAGCTGGCGGCGGCCGAGGCGGACCTGTCCGCGGCGCGCGACGCGCTGTCCGGGGCGGAACGCTCGCGGGCGGCGGTATCGGCGCGGCGGGACGCGCTGGCGATGGGGCTGCGCCGCAAGGACGGTACGGGGGCGCTGCTCGCGGCGCGGGAGAAGCTGGCGGGGCTGCTCGGGCCGGCGGCGGAGCGGCTGACGGTGACGCCGGGCTACGAAGCCGCCGTGGCCGCTGCGCTGGGCTCGGCGGCGGACGCGCTGGCCGTGTCCTCGCCGGGGGCGGCGGCCGAGGCGATCCGCCACCTCCGCGACACGGACGCGGGCCGCGCCACCCTCCTGATCACCCCTCCCGCCCCGGCCGAGTCCACGGCCGCCCCGGGTCGTCCCCTCGACCCCGCGGGTCCGTCGGCCGTGCCGGGCCAGGCCGCTGACCCTGCGGGTCTGTCAGCCGCCCCCGGGCAGGCTGCCGACCCCGAGGGTCCATCGGCCCTCCCGGGCCGGTCCCCTGACCTTGCGGGTCCGTCGGCCGTGCCGGGCCAGGCCGCCGAGCGTGCGGGTCTGTCCGGTGTTCCGGGCCGGGCGTCGGCTTCCGCCGCGGAGGCGGGCGCCCAGTTGCCCGGGCAGGCTTCGGCGGGGGGAGTCTTCCCCCACCCCGCCCCTTCCCGAGACCGGGCTCTGCCCGGACCCGCGCCTCGAACGCCGGCGGGGCTGAACCTGCACGCCGCCGAGCACGCCTCCATCGGCATGCTTCCGCTGTTCGCCACCTGCGACCGCTGGGACATCGGCGGCGTCTCCGTGCC
>NZ_JBEZKE010000043.1:0-53039 GCF_040651555.1 Streptomyces sp. NPDC048424
CGCGCCTACGTCGAACAAGACCTCCACGAAATCTACGAAGGCGAAGTCCGCTACGCCCGCGACGCCTTCGAAGGCCTGCGCCTCATGGACGCCCTCATCGCGGTCAAGCGCGGCGTCCCGGGTGCCTCCCTCCCCGAGCTCAAGCAGCGCCGCGTCGCCAAGCGCGACACGCCCGCCCTCCAGGTGGAGGAACCCGAGGAGCCGGGCGGCCGCTCCGACGTGTCCGTCGACAACCCGGTCCCCACCCCGCCGTTCTGGGGCACCCGCGTCGTCAAGGGCATCCCGCTCAAGGACTACGCCTCCTGGCTCGACGAGGGCGCCCTCTTCAAGGGCCAGTGGGGCCTCAAGCAGGCCCGCGCGGGCGGGGCCACGTACGAGGAGCTCGTCGAGAGCGAGGGCCGTCCGCGGCTGCGCGGTCTCCTGGACAAGCTGCACACCGAGAACCTCCTCGAGGCCGCGGTCGTCTACGGGTACTTCCCCTGCGTGTCCAAGGGCGAGGACCTGATCATCCTCGACGACGACGGCAACGAGCGGACCCGCTTCACCTTCCCGCGCCAGCGCCGCGGCCGCCGCCTGTGCCTCGCGGACTTCTTCCGTCCCGAGGAGTCCGGCGAGACCGACGTGGTCGGCCTCCAGGTCGTCACCGTCGGCTCGAAGATCGGCGAGGCCACGGCCAAGCTCTTCGAGTCCGACTCCTACCGCGAGTACCTGGAGCTGCACGGCCTCTCCGTCCAGCTGGCGGAGGCCATGGCCGAGTACTGGCACGCCCGCGTCCGCGCCGAGCTCGGATTCGGCGGCGAGGACCCGGCCCAGGTCGAGGACATGTTCGACCTCAAGTACCGCGGTGCCCGCTTCTCGCTCGGTTACGGCGCCTGCCCCGACCTGGAGGACCGCGCGAAGATCGCCGACCTCCTGCAGCCGGAGCGGATCGGCGTCCACCTGTCGGAGGAGTTCCAGCTCCACCCGGAGCAGTCCACCGACGCGATCGTGATTCATCACCCCGAAGCGAAGTATTTCAACGCACGCTGAGGTCAACCGACGTACACTTGTCGGTCCCATCCAGGCCGGTCGCCTGTTCCCAGGGGAATGCCCCGCGGGAAGAGGTGACCGGCCTTCTCGTCCCTTCCGAGAGGTACGCGCATGACGAGCACCATTCCCGCCCCCGTCGCCCGTACGGCCGACGGCTCGGCCCTGCAGGCGGTGCTGCTCGACATGGACGGCACCCTGGTCGACACCGAGGGCTTCTGGTGGGAGATCGAGGCGGAGATCTTCCAGGAGCTGGGCCACCGGCTGGAGGACGCCTGGCGCGACGTGGTCGTGGGCGGCCCGATGAGCCGCAGCGCGAGCTTCCTGATCGAGTCGACCGGCGCCGCGATCGGCCTCGCCGAGCTGAGCGTCCTGCTCAACGAGCGCTTCGAGGCCCGCATCGCCGACCGGGTGCCGCTGATGCCCGGCGCCGAGCGGCTGCTCTCCGAGCTGGCCCGGCACAACGTGCCCACCGCCCTCGTCTCCGCCTCGCACCGCCGGGTCATCGACCAGGTCCTGCTCACCCTGGGCCGCGACCGCTTCACGATGACGGTCGCCGGGGACGAGGTCGCCCGTACCAAGCCGCACCCCGACCCGTACCTGTTCGCGGCGCGGACGCTGGGCGCCCACCCCTCGCGCTGCGCGGTCATCGAGGACACCCGCACCGGAGTGGCGGCTGCCGAGGCCGCTGGCTGCCGGGTCGTGGCGATCCCCTCGGTGGGCGTGATCGAACCCGCTCCCGGCCGTACGGTCGTGCGCTCACTGGAGGACGTGGACCTGGCGTTCCTGCGCTCCCTCATCGCCCCGATGAACTGAGCCGGCACCCGCCACGGCCCGCCTCCCCCCCCCGGTTACCCACGGCAACCTCGGCACGCACGGCCGCGTGTCGATACGGACCGGCACGCCCTGAGCACGCTCCGTACCGAACGGAACGCCCGTGAGGTCGAGGTCCAGCGGAAGGATCTTCCGTCACGGACCCCGGAGGCTGAAATTCCATCCTGTCCCGGGCGGTTGCTCAGAGTGAGCTTGGTCACCCGCCACACCCCTTACGGACCTGTCCGAGGGCCCCTGTGCCTTCCCTTGTGTCCGGATTGATCAGTCCCTGACCGAATCTGCGCACCCCTGCGCATGAACAGGCAGTTCGCTCCCATCACGGTGCGATTACGTCCCAAGTCCGGCCAGTTCCAGCCATCCCGTCCCGGGCCACTAGTGTCAGCGCGGGCACTACGCCGCACCTCTGCCGTCCCGGACGCACACCCCTGTGCCGGGACCGCGTGGACCGATCGTCACTACACCGGCCCGATCGTTCCGCCCTGAACGGGCGACCGCCGCGAAGTGCCCTTTACGCCGCTTTGAGCAAGTGCCGGTTACAGGGAGTACTTCCAGCATGAACCGCAAGACCTTGGTGCTGACGGCCGCGGCCGGACTGCTCACCCCCGTGCTCGCCGCATGCGGCAGCGCGAGCGGCGGAGGAGCAGGATCCGGAGCGATCGTCGTCGGGACCACCGACCGGTTCGAGGCCGCAGACTTCGCTCCCGCCCCCTTCGACCCGGCCTACGCCTACGACGCCGGCGCCTGGAACGTCCTGCGCCAGACCGTCCAGACGCTGATGCACACCCCGCGCGGCGGCGGCCAGCCCGTCCCCGAAGCAGCCTCCGCCTGCCGCTTCACCGACACCGGCAACGAGAGCTACCGCTGCACCCTGCGCCCCGGGCTGAAGTTCGCCGACGGCGAGCCGCTCACCGCCAAGGACGTCAAGTTCTCCATCGACCGCGTCCTCGCCATCAAGGACGAGAACGGCCCGTCCTCGCTGCTCTCCACCCTCGACAACGTCGAGGTCAAGGGCGCCGACACCGTCGTCTTCCACCTGAAGACCCCGGACGCGACCTTCCCGTTCAAGCTCTCCACCCCCGCCGCCGGCATCGTCAGCGAGAAGAACTACGACGCCAAGAAGCTCCGCGAGGGCTTCGCCGTGGACGGCTCCGGCCCGTACACGATGAAGGCCGAGGTCAAGGGCAACCAGCTGGTCCGCGCCGTCTTCACCAAGAACCCGCACTACAAGGGCGACCTCAAGCTGCAGAACGACAAGGTCGAACTGCGCACTTTCTCCGACTCCCCGGCCATGGGCAAGGCGCTCACCGACGGGAAGATCCACATGGTCTCCCGCACCCTGTCGCCCGCCCAGATCACCGAGTTCTCCGCGCAGCCGCCCAAGGGCGTCAAGCTCGTCCCGATGCCCGGCCTGGAGATCCGCTACATCGGCTTCAACACCGATGCGCCCGTCGTCAAGGACAAGGCCGTACGCCAGGCGCTCGCCGCCGCCGTCGACCGCGGCGCCCTGATCTCCAAGGTCTACGGCAAGTCCGCGCAGCCGCTCTACTCGCTGGTCCCCACCACCGTGACCGGCCACGTCAACTCCTTCTACAACAAGTACGGCGAGGCCAACACGGCCAAGGCCGCAACCCTGCTGAAGGAAGCCGGGATCAAGACCCCGGTCAAGCTGACCCTGCACTACACCAACGACCACTACGGCGACGGCACGGCCGCCGAGTTCGAGGCCCTCAAGGCCCAGCTCAACTCCACCCAGCTCTTCGACATCACCGTCCAGGGCAGCGAGTGGGCCGACTTCCGCCCCGCGCAGAAGAAGGGCGACCACGCCGCCTACGGGCTCGGCTGGTTCCCCGACTACGCGGACGCCGACAACTTCCTCGCCCCGTTCCTGGAGCAGGACAACTTCCTGGGCACGCCGTACGCCAACAACGCGGTGCGCACCAGGCTCATCCCCGAATCGCGGCGCGCGGCCGACCGAGGCGTCGCCGTCCCCGCGATCACGGAGATACAGGACATCGTCGCCGAGGACGTGCCCGTCCTGCCCCTGTGGCAGGGCAAGCAGTACGTCGCCGCACGCGACGGGATCACCGGAGTGGAGTGGTCGGTCAACGCCATCTCCGACCTCCAGCTGTGGGAGCTCGGCCGCGGCGTAAGCGGCTGAGCAAGGCAACGACCGGCAGCGGGTGTCGCGAGCCGGGCAACGAAACAGTTCGACTGTGAAGGACGTTCGCGTGAATCGACGTAACCAGTGGCTGGCGGCCCCGCTCGGCGCAGCCACCGCCGCCGCGCTGCTCAGCGGTTGCGGTTCGACCGATGGCTCCAATGCCGGCAGCGGCAAGGGCGTGGTCATGGGCATATCCGACAAGGTGAAGTCCACCGACCCGGCCTCCGGCTACGACCCGGGCTCCTGGCTGCTCTTCAACAACGTCTTCCAGTCGCTGCTGAGCTTCCCCAAGGGCGGCACCACCCCCGAGCCCGACGCCGCGCAGTCCTGCGCCTTCGAGGGCGGCGACAGCAAGCTCTACAAGTGCACCCTGCGGGACGGCCTGAAGTTCAGCAACGGCCACAGCCTCACCTCGAAGGACGTCAAGTTCTCCTTCGAGCGCACGCTGAAGATCAACGACGAGAACGGCCCCGCCGTGATGCTCGCGTCGATCGCCGGCATCGACGCCCCCGACGACAAGACCGTCGTCTTCCGCCTCAAGACCTCCGACGCGACCTTCCCGAGCAAGATCGCCTCCGGTGCGGGCTCCATCGTCGACCACAGCGAGTACCCGGCGGACAAGCTGCGTACGGACAACAAGGCGATCGGCTCCGGCGTCTACAAGCTCGACTCGTTCAGCGAGAAGAGCGCCACCTTCTCCGTCAACGAGTCCTACACCGGCAAGGCCAAGGCCAAGAACACCGGCGTCACGCTGAAGTTCTTCAACGGCGACCAGACCGGCCTCAAGAAGGTCCTCGAGAGCGGCGACGTGGACTTCGCGTTCCGCGGCCTCGCCGCGAAGGACATCGCCGCCCTCGCCTCGACCAAGACCGGCGACAACAAGGTCGACGTCGTCCAGGGCACCGGCGCCGAGGTCGAGCACATGGTCTTCAACGTCAACGACCCCGTCGTCGGCAAGCTGCCCGTCCGCAAGGCCATCGCCTACCTCGTGGACCGCGAAGCCCTCGTCCGGGACGTGTACGCGGGCACCGCCACCGCGCTCTACTCCATCGTCCCCACCGGCATCGCCGGACACACCACCCCGTTCTTCGACCGCTACGGCGGCACCCCGCAGCCCGAGAAGGCCAAGGCCGTCCTCAAGGCCGCAGGCATCAACGGCAAGGTCAAGCTGACCCTGTACTCCACCCCGTCCCGCTACGGCCCCTCCACGGACCAGCAGTTCGAGGTCATCGCCAAGCAGCTCAACGAGAGCGGCCTGTTCGACGCCGACGTCAAGTCCGTCGAGTTCGAGCAGTACGAGAAGGACATCCAGGACGGCAAGTACGGCATCTACGTGAAGGGCTGGGTCCCCGACTACCCGGACGCCGACAACTTCACGCAGCCGTTCTTCGGCCCGGACAACGTCCTGCACAACAACTACGACAACAAGGAGATCACCGGGACGATCATCCCGTCGACCTCCGCGAAGTCCGACCGCACCGCGGCCAACACCGACTACAACCGGCTCCAGGACATCGTCGCCGACGAGCTCCCGATCCTCCCGCTCTGGCAGGGCAAGCAGTACGCCGTCACCCGCCAGAACGTGAACGGCCTCCAGTGGTCCCTCGACGCCTCGACCGTCTTCCGCTTCTGGGAGATCAGCAAGGGCTGACCCACACCGGGCCACGCACAACGGGCCGGCAGCCGCACCACGCGGCTGCCGGCCCGTTCCGCTTCCGCGCGCCCCTACTGGGCGCCGGGACGCACCAGACCGCTCTCGTACGCGTACACCGCCGCCTGCACCCGGTCGCGCAGCCCCAGCTTCGTCAGCACGTGCCCCACATGCGTCTTGACCGTCGTCTCGCTCACGAACAGGTCCGCCGCGATCTCCGCGTTCGACAGCCCCCGGGCCACCAGCTTCAGCACCTCGACCTCGCGCTCGGTCAGCGTCCCCAGCGTGTCCGGGACGCTCTCCTCACCCGACGGCAGATGCCCCGCGTACTTGTCCAGCAGCCGCCGCGTGATGCTCGGCGCGAGCATCGCCTCACCACCCGCCACCACCCGGATCGCCTGCACCAGCTCCGCCGCCGGCGCGTCCTTCAGCAGGAACCCGCTCGCCCCCGCCCGCAACGCCTCCACCACGTACTCGTCCAGATCGAACGTGGTCAGCACCAGCACCTTCGCCGGACCGTCCCGGCCCGGACCGGTGATCTGCCGGGTCGCCTCCACCCCGTCCATCCGCGGCATCCGGATGTCCATCAGCACCACATCGGGCTGCAACGCCCGCACCTGGTCCAGCGCCTGCAGACCGTCCCCGGCCTCACCGACCACCGCCAGGTCCTCCTCGGCCTCCAGGATCATCCGGAAGCCGGTGCGCAGAAGGGGCTGGTCGTCGACCAGCAGGACGCGGATGGCCACGGGGTCTACCTCGTATTCGTCGGACGGCTACGGCGGGCCCGTCCATTCTGCCCTGATGCGACGATCATGATTCCGCCGGGCGCTCCGACCCCGGGCGGGGCACGACCACCAGCGGATACGGCGGGGGAGTCCCCCCGAACTCCGGACACACCGCCTGATGATCACACCAGCCGCACAGCTTCGTCGGCCGCGGCCGCCACTCACCCGACTCCGTCGCCTCCCGGATCGCCTCCCACAGCGCCAGCAGCTTCCGCTCCACCCGCTCCAGGTCCGCCACCACCGGGTCGTACGTCAACACGTCCCCACTGCCCAGATACACCAGCTGCAGCCGCCGCGGCACCACCTGCTTCAGCCGCCACACCACCAGCGCGTAGAACTTCATCTGGAACAGCGCACCCTCGGCGTACTCCGGCCGAGGCGCCTTGCCCGTCTTGTAGTCGACGATCCGCACCTCACCCGTCGGCGCCACGTCCACCCGGTCGATGATCCCCCGCAGCCGAAGCCCCGACTCCAGCGACGTCTCCACGAAGAACTCCCGCTCCACCGGCTCCAGCCGCGTCGGGTCCTCCAACGTGAACCAGCGCTCGACCAGCGCCTCCGCCTCCGTCAGCCACCGCGCCAGCCCCGCCCCCTCATCACCCTCCGGGAACAGCTCCGTCAGCTCCGGCTTCGACTCCAGCAAGCGGTCCCACTGCCCCGGAACCAGCGCCTTCGCCCGCGGAGCCGTCCGCTCCGACGCCGGATGATCAAACAGTCGCTCCAGCACCGCATGCACCAGCGTCCCGCGGGTAGCCGCAGCACTGGGCTTCTCCGGCAACTTGTCGATCACCCGAAACCGGTACAGCAGGGGGCACTGCATGAAATCGCTCGCCCGCGAAGGGGAGAGCGAAGCGGGCGCCACAGCGCTCGGCGTCGCGGCATCGGCTGCGCCAGGCACAGCACCGGGGCTCGTCGTCATGGACAAAACCCTACGACCCGCCACCGACAGCACGCGCATACCATCGACGCCGGACCCCCTCGCACTGCATGATCGGAGCATCACAGCCCGCTTACACACTGCGGACCACACTGGAAACACCGATCCCCGGGACTCCGTCCGGGGGACCCCGAGGAACGAAGGACAGCCGTGGCAGACACCGACGAAACCGGCGAGCGCGCGGGCCGGCGCTCAGGACCGGGCGGCGGACTCCTCATGGGCCGCCCCTTCGGCGTGCCCGTCTACGTCTCGCCCAGCTGGTTCCTCGTCGCCGCCCTCATCACCTGGGTCTTCGGCGACCAGCTCGACCGCATCCTGCCCGACCTCGGACCCGTCCGCTACCTCGTCTCCCTCTTCTTCGCCGTCGCCTTCTACGCCTCCGTCCTCGTCCACGAACTCGCGCACACCGTCGCCGCCCTCCGCTTCAAACTCCCCGTGCGCCGCATCCAGCTCCAGTTCTTCGGCGGAGTCTCCGAGATCGAAAAGGAATCCGAGACCCCCGGCCGCGAATTCGTCCTCGCCTTCGTCGGCCCCCTCCTCTCCCTCATCCTCGCCGGCGCCTTCCACCTCGGCATGAAAGCCGTCGAACCCGCCAGCGTCCCCGGCGTCCTCCTCGCCGGCCTGATGATCTCCAACCTCCTCGTCGCCGCCTTCAACCTGCTCCCCGGCCTCCCCCTCGACGGCGGCCGCATGCTCCGCGCCGTCATCTGGGGCATCACCGGCAAACCCATGGCCGGCACCATCGCCGCCGCCTGGGTCGGCCGCGGCCTCGCCATCGCCGTCCTCCTCGGCCTGCCCCTGCTCACCCACACCGGAATCCTCGGCAACCGCACCCAGGACATCGGCGGCATGAACACCGTCATGGACGCCCTGCTCGCCGCCATCCTCGCCGCCATCATCTGGACCGGAGCCGGCAACAGCCTGCGCATGGCCCGCCTGCGCGCACACCTCCCCGAACTACGCGCCCGCACCCTCACCCGCCGCGCCATCCCCGTCGAGAACGCCACCCCCCTCTCCGAAGCCCTCCGCCGCGCCAACGAAGCCGGCGCCCGCGCCCTCGTCGTCGTCGACGGCCACGGCGACCCCACCGCCATCGTCCGCGAGAGCGCCATCGCCTCCGTCCCCGAACACCGCCGCCCCTGGGTCGCCGTCAGCACCCTCGCCCAGGACCTCACCGACGGCATGAAGGTTTCCGCGGAACTCACCGGCGAAGAACTCCTCGAGCGCCTCCGCGCCACCCCCGCCACCGAGTACCTCGTCCTCGAACCCGGCGGCGCCATCTACGGCGTCCTGTCCACCCTCGACGTAGAAAAGGCCTTCGTGAAGGCCATGGCACGGCCCCAGTCCTGAAGCCAATACACTGGTCACATGTCCGAACCGACCGGTGCCGCCCGCCGACGCGGGCCCTTCGAGGTCGGGGACCAGGTTCAGCTCACCGACCCCAAGGGCCGCCACTACACGTTCACGCTCGAAGCCGGGAAGAATTTCCACACCCACAAGGGTTCCTTCCCCCACGACGAGCTGATCGGTGCCCCCGAGGGCAGTGTTGTCCGTACCACGGGCAACGTCGCCTACCTCGCGCTGCGTCCCCTGCTCCCCGACTATGTCCTGTCCATGCCCCGCGGCGCCGCCGTGGTCTACCCCAAGGACGCCGGCCAGATCCTGGCCTTCGCCGACATCTTCCCCGGCGCCCGCGTCGTGGAAGCAGGTGTCGGCTCCGGCTCCCTGAGCAGCTTCCTGCTGCGCGCCATCGGCGACCAGGGCATGCTCCACAGCTACGAGCGCCGCGCGGACTTCGCCGAGATCGCCACCGCCAACGTGGAACGCTACTTCGGCGGCCCCCACCCCGCGTGGAAGCTGACCGTCGGCGACCTCCAGGACAACCTGGACGAGACCGACGTCGACCGCGTGATCCTCGACATGCTCGCCCCCTGGGAATGCCTGGACGCGGTCAAGAAGGCACTCGTCCCCGGCGGCATCCTCTGCTGCTACGTGGCCACCACCACCCAGCTGTCCAAGACCGTCGAGTCCATCCGCGAGATCGGCTGCTTCGCCGAACCGCAGCCCTGGGAATCGATGATCCGCAACTGGCACGTCGAAGGCCTGGCCGTCCGCCCGGACCACCGCATGATCGGCCACACCGGCTTCCTCGTCACCGCCCGCCGCCTCGCGGACGGCGTCGAGCCCCCCATGCGCCGCCGCCGCCCCGCCAAGGGCGCCTACGGCGAGGACTACGACGGCCCCGGCAGCGACCGCTCCGCGTAACCGCCCCGCGCAACCGCACCGCCGACCCAACACGAAGGCGCTGTGGCGCAGTTCCCCGGACCGACCGGGAACTGCGCCACAGCGCCTTTTCGTTGTCCCCGTGCCGACCCCGTCCCGCCCGGCCCGCACACGGTCACCCCGCCCCGGACCCAACCGGACCGGACCCGGCCGTTCCACCTCCGTGTGAGGTATGGCACGATGCTGGCTCCCCGTCACCCTTCGCACAGGAGACACCCCGCGTGCTGCACAGCCCCGCCGAGCTGACGCCGACCCCGGACACCCTGGCGCACAGCATGGCCAGGCCCCTCCACTGGCTCGCCACGGCCACCGCCATGGCCGCCGTCATAGCCACAGCGGGACTCGTACAGCCGGCCACCGGCACCCCCGCCGCCACGCCGGACCCCACCGCGAACGGCCCCCAGGCCACCGCTCCCGACGCCGCAGCCGCCACCTACCCACTCGACTGCAACGGCGCCCCGCAGACCGTCACGGCCACCGCCCAGGGCGACCTCGACGGCGACGCCCGCCCCGAGACCGTCGCCGCCGTCCGCTGCGAAGCCGGCTCCGGCACCCCGCCCCACGCGATCTACGTCCTCACCCAGGACCGCACCGAAGGCGCCCGCCCCCGCGTCGTCGCCACCCTCCTCGAAGCCGGAAAACGACAGACCGTCACGGAACTGACCGTGCGCGACCGCGTCGTCACCGCGAGCCTCCTCGGCTACTCCGCACCCGGCGTCCCGCGCTGCTGCCCCGACACCAAGCAGCTCGCCAAGTGGCGCTGGAGCGACGGAAAATTCCGCCAGGAGCTGACGGACTCAGCCGCCAGAAGTGTTTGAAGCGTCACTCGGCGTCAGGACCGAAGACTTCCACCCTGTCCGAAACGCGCCTTACGTGAATACAGTCCCCCGGGCATTCCTTCGCCGAGTCGACCACGTCCTGGAGCAGCGTGAGCGGAACCGGAGTGGTCGCCCCCGCGTCCTGCAGCAGCTCGTCCTCAGGGCTCTTCACGTACGCCAGACCATCAATGTCCAGCTCGAACACCTCGGGGGCGTACTGCGCACAGATGCCGTCCCCGGTGCAGAGGTCCTGGTCGATCCAGACCTCAAGCGGCTCGCCGGCCTCACCGGCCGCGCCCGTCGGAGCCTCGTGCTGCACGGTCATATCTCCTGCCGTTCCCTGCGCTGAGTGATCCATCCCGGTCACAACCCGCAGCAAGTCGCGCGAGCCCTGACGGGTGTTGAACAGTTCGACCTTACAACCGGCCGCTTCCCGAGTTTGATGGGTGGGTATTTCCTTGGCGTGAGGGAGTACGCAAGGGTGAAGATCGGACACACCTCTACCGTCTTTGTGATCTAGGGGTTTCAATCACCACCAGCCCAGGTAGGGTCAGGAAGCGTCCAGCTCCCCTTGGAGGAGGTGAGGACCGTGGCAGCCCACGACGACGACATCAACCGCGGCATCCGGCCCGGGCGAGGGTCTGAGGACCCCGCCGGCCAGGTTGCCTATCTCGAGCAGGAAATCGCCGTCCTGCGACGTAAGCTCGCCGACTCTCCGCGACACACGAGGATTCTCGAAGAGCGGATCGTCGAGCTGCAGACAAATCTTGCCGGCGTATCCGCACAGAACGAACGACTCGCGAATACCCTCCGTGAGGCCCGGGACCAGATCGTGGCCCTCAAGGAAGAAGTCGACCGGCTCGCCCAGCCGCCGGCCGGTTTCGGTGTCTTCCTGCAGGCCAACGAGGACGGCACCGTCGACATCTTCACCGGAGGCCGAAAGCTCCGCGTGAACGTCAGCCCCAGCGTCGACCCGGAAGACCTCCGGCGCGGCCAGGAGGTCATGCTCAACGAGGCCCTCAACGTGGTCGAGGCCATGGAATTCGAGCGGGCCGGGGACATCGTCACCCTCAAGGAGATCCTCGAGGACGGCGAGCGCGCCCTGGTCGTCGGGCACACCGACGAGGAAAGGGTGGTGAGGCTCGCCGAGCCGCTCCTGGACATCACCATCCGCCCCGGCGACGCCCTCCTGCTCGAACCCCGCTCCGGCTACGTCTACGAGGTCGTCCCCAAGAGCGAGGTCGAAGAACTCGTCCTCGAAGAGGTCCCCGACATCGACTACGACAAGATCGGCGGCCTGGGCGACCAGATCGAGCTGATCCGCGACGCGGTCGAGCTCCCGTACCTCTACCCGGACCTCTTCAAGGAACACGAACTGCGGCCCCCGAAGGGCATCCTGCTCTACGGCCCGCCCGGCTGCGGCAAGACGCTCATCGCCAAGGCCGTCGCCAACTCCCTTGCCAAGAAGGTCGCCGAGGTGACCGGCCAGCCCGCCGGGAAGTCCTACTTCCTGAACATCAAGGGCCCCGAACTCCTCAACAAGTACGTCGGCGAGACCGAGCGGCACATCCGCCTCGTCTTCCAGCGTGCCCGGGAGAAGGCGAGCGAGGGCACCCCCGTCATCGTCTTCTTCGACGAGATGGAATCCCTCTTCCGCACCCGCGGATCCGGAGTCAGCTCGGACGTGGAGAACACCATCGTCCCCCAGCTGCTCGCCGAGATCGACGGCGTGGAAGGCCTGGAGAACGTCATCGTCATCGGCGCCTCCAACCGCGAGGACATGATCGACCCGGCCATCCTGCGCCCCGGCCGCCTCGACGTGAAGATCAAGATCGAGCGCCCGGACGCCGAGGCCGCGAAGGACATCTTCGCGAAGTACCTCAAGGCCTCGCTGCCCCTGCACACGGACGACCTGTCCGAACACCAGGGCTCCAAGGACGGCACCGTCCACAGCATGATCCAGACCGTCGTCGAGCAGATGTACGCCGAAACCGAGGAGAACCGCTTCCTCGAGGTCACGTACGCCAACGGCGACAAGGAAGTCCTCTACTTCAAGGACTTCAACTCGGGCGCCATGATCCAGAACATCGTGGACCGTGCGAAGAAGATGGCGATCAAGGCCTTCCTCGAGCACAACCAGAAGGGCCTCCGGGTCTCCCACCTCCTCCAGGCGTGCGTGGACGAGTTCAAGGAGAACGAGGACCTGCCCAACACCACCAACCCGGACGACTGGGCCCGAATCTCCGGAAAGAAGGGAGAGCGGATCGTATTCATCCGCACCCTCGTCACCGGAAAGCAAGGCGCGGACACCGGACGCTCCATCGACACGGTGGCGAACACCGGTCAGTACCTCTGAAGCGGAGCGGCTGCGGATGCCCTCCCCGGGCATCCGCAGCCGACTGCTTTACCCGACCGCTTTACCGGCCGCTTTTCAGCCGGTGAAAGGGCGGATTCAATGACGGAAATGATCTCCCCACGAGCGCGCAGTGGTTCTAGGCTCTTCCGTACCGCCGGACGCGCAGTGCGGGGACGGGCACCGCACAGGCACACGCACCGGAGCACCAGCGGTACTTGAGCGCCGCTCCCGAAGGGGAGCGCCGCCGGGCAAGGAGGGCCGCATGACCGTACGGCGAGTAATGGGGATCGAGACGGAGTACGGGATCTCCGTCCCGGGGCACCCGAACGCCAATGCCATGCTCACCTCGTCCCAGATCGTCAACGCCTACGCGGCGGCGATGCACCGGGCGCGACGCGCCCGCTGGGACTTCGAGGAGGAGAATCCGCTGCGGGACGCCCGCGGCTTCGACCTCGCCCGCGAGGCCGCCGACAACAGCCAGCTGACCGACGAGGACATCGGCCTCGCCAACGTCATCCTCACCAACGGCGCACGGCTCTACGTCGACCACGCGCACCCCGAATACAGCTCCCCGGAGATCACCAACCCGCTCGACGCCGTCCTCTGGGACAAGGCCGGTGAGCGGATCATGGCCGAGGCCGCCGTACGGGCGGCCCAGCTGCCCGGCGCCCAGCCGATCCACCTCTACAAGAACAACACCGACAACAAGGGCGCCTCCTACGGCACGCACGAGAACTACCTGATGAAGCGGGAGACCCCCTTCTCGGAGATCGTGCGCCACCTGACCCCCTTCTTCGTCTCCCGGCAGGTCGTGACCGGCGCCGGCCGCGTCGGCATCGGCCAGGACGGCCGCGAGCACGGCTTCCAGATCAGCCAGCGGGCGGACTACTTCGAGGTCGAGGTAGGCCTGGAGACCACCCTCAAGCGGCCCATCATCAACACCCGGGACGAGCCGCACTCCGACGCCGAGAAGTACCGCCGGCTCCACGTGATCATCGGAGACGCGAACCTCTCCGAGATCTCCACGTACCTCAAGCTCGGCACGACCGCACTTGTCCTGTCCATGATCGAAGACGGGTTCATCAACGTCGACCTCGCCGTCGACCAGCCCGTACGCACCCTCCACCAGGTCTCCCACGACCCCGACCTCAAGCACCTCATCACGCTGCGCAGCGGCCGGACACTCACCGCGGTGCAACTGCAGATGGAGTACTTCGAGCTGGCCCGCAAGTACGTGGAGGAGCGTTTCGGTTCCGACGCGGACGAGCAGACCAGGGACGTGCTGGTCCGCTGGGAGGACGTGCTGGGCCGGCTGGAGAGCGACCCGATGAGCCTGTCGGGGGAGCTGGACTGGATCGCCAAGCGGGAGATCCTGGAGGGCTACCGGCGCCGGGACGGGCTGGGCTGGGACGCGGCGCGGCTGCACCTGGTGGACCTCCAGTACTCGGACGTACGGCCCGAGAAGGGCCTCTACAACCGTCTGGTGGCCCGGGGCAAGATGAAGCGGCTGGTGGAGGAGCCCGCCGTGGAGCGGGCCCAGAGCAAGCCCCCGGAGGACACCCGGGCCTACTTCCGCGGCCGCTGCCTGGAGCAGTACGCGGACGACGTGGCCGCGGCCTCCTGGGACTCGGTGATCTTCGACCTTCCCGGCCGGGACTCGCTCCAGCGGGTCCCGACGCTGGAACCCCTGCGGGGGACCCGGAACCACGTCAAGGAGCTCCTGGACCGCTGCCGCACGGCGGAGGACCTGGTGCGGGTGCTTTCGGGGCAGTGAGCGGTGCCATGGGGGCCTGAAAGGGCCCCGGTCCGGGAATCATGTGGAGAACCGGACGTTGTGAAAGTGCGGGGACGAATGTCGGACCCTCCTAGTAAGGTCCGACATAAGGTCTGATCTTGAGAGATCCCGAATCCCGGGGTCTCTCGACGTGAGCGTGCGAACCGAGCGGGGTGAGGTAGACATGGCGACCAAGGACACCGGCGGCGGACAGCAGAAGGCGACGCGCTCGACCGAGGAGGTCGAGGAGGCTGCGGTCGAAGAATCGACCGACCTCAAGGAGCGCCAGGAAAAGCTCTCCGACGACGTCGACTCCGTACTTGACGAGATTGACGATGTACTTGAAGAGAACGCCGAGGATTTCGTTCGGAGTTTCGTACAAAAAGGTGGCGAATAGCCTTCGAATCTAAGGTGAACTCGCCAGCATTGGCTCCATGTCCAATGGAACGAAGTGGTGTCGCGGCTGCAGTCGCGACGTGCCGCTGAGCGGGTTCGCCCTAGACCGAAATCGTGGCGACGGCCTTCAGCCGAGGTGTCGTGAGTGCGTGGCGGAGTACGGTGCCGCGCACTACCGGCGCCGCCAGGCGGCTAGAGGCAAGGTCGTCAAGGAGAAGGTGGATGTCCCGTCCGGCCACAAGCTCTGCCGGCTGTGCGGTGAGGTCAAGCCGCACACCGAGTGGCACAAGAACGCGTCGGCGTCTGACGGCTTAGCCACTCGGTGCAAGGCGTGCAAGGCCATTCAGGGCCGGGCTGGGCACTTGAAGCGTTCGTACGGCATCACCGAGGCTGAGCGCGACGAGATGATCGCCGCTCAAGGCGGGGTCTGCGCGATCTGTCGGATGGCTCCGGCAGAGCACGTTGATCACGATCATCAGACGGGTAAGGTCCGAGGCGTACTGTGCTTCAGCTGTAACGCAGCCCTGGGGCAGTTCAAGGATCGGCCGGACGTCATGAGGCGTGCAGCCGCTTACGTGGAAGGAAACCTGTGGAACCCAACACTCGTAGCACAGGGCGTCTACCGGCAGCCTTCCTGACGCCGGGGTCGTCGTCCTTCATGGACTTCCTGGGCGCGCACTCGCCCGAGATGCTGCCCGGCAACCGCAGGCTGCCGGAGGGCGTGGTCGAGGCGCCGCACGGGACGACCATCGTGGCCGCCACCTTCCCCGGCGGGGTGGTCCTCGCCGGTGACCGGCGGGCGACCATGGGGAACATGATCGCGCAGCGGGACATCGAGAAGGTGTTCCCGGCGGACGAGTACTCCGCCGTCGGCATCGCCGGTACGGCCGGCCTGGCCGTGGAGATGGTGAAGCTGTTCCAGCTGGAGCTGGAGCACTTCGAGAAGGTGGAGGGGACGACCCTCTCCCTGGAGGGCAAGGCCAACCGGCTGTCCACCATGATCCGGAGCAATCTGGGCATGGCGATGCAGGGGCTGGCCGTCGTGCCGCTGTTCGCGGGGTACGACGAGGCCAAGGAGAAGGGCCGGATCTTCTCCTACGACGTGACGGGCGGCCGCTCCGAGGAGCACGGCTTCGCCGCCACCGGGTCGGGTTCGATCTTCGCCCGGGGTTCGATGAAGAAGCTCTTCCGCCCCGATCTGACGGAGGAGCAGGCCACCACGCTGGTCGTGCAGGCGCTGTACGACGCCGCCGACGACGACTCGGCGACCGGTGGGCCGGACCTGTACCGCCACATCTATCCGATCGTCACCGTCATCACCGACGAGGGATTCCGCAGGCTGACGGACGCAGAGTCGCAGGAACTCGCCCGTACGGTCACCAACCGTCGTCTGGAGCAGCCCGACGGCCCGCGCGCCGCCCTGCTCTGACCGTTCGTCGCCCTGTAGGAGCCCAGAAGAAAGGGACGGAAAGCCGGTGTCGACTCCGTTCTATGTGTCACCCCAGCAGGCCATGGCCGACCGGGCGGAATACGCCCGGAAGGGCATCGCCCGCGGTCGCAGCCTTGTCGTGCTGCAGTACGCCGACGGCATCGTGTTCGTCGGCGAGAACCCGTCCCGTGCGCTGCACAAGTTCAGCGAGATCTACGACCGGATCGGCTTCGCGGCCGCCGGCAAGTACAACGAGTACGAGAACCTGCGGATCGGTGGTGTGCGGTACGCGGATCTGCGCGGATACACCTATGACCGTGACGATGTGACGGCCCGTGGGCTGGCGAACGTGTACGCGCAGACGCTCGGCACGATCTTCTCCAGTGCGGGTGAGAAGCCGTACGAGGTGGAGCTGGTCGTCGCCGAGGTCGGTGCGACGGCGGCGGGGGACCAGATCTACCGGCTGCCGCACGACGGGTCGATCGTGGACGAGCACGGTTCGGTCGCGGTCGGTGGCAATGCCGAGCAGATCAGTACGTTCCTGGACCAGCGTCACCAGGACGGGATGACGTTGTCCGAGGCGTTGAAGCTGGCGGTGCAGGCGCTGTCCAGCCAGGCGAACGGTGCGGACAAGGCGATTCCGGCGGAGCGGCTGGAGGTGGCGGTGCTGGACCGTACGCGGGCTCAGCAGCGCAAGTTCAAGCGGATCCGGGGCCGGCAGCTGTCGCGGTTGCTGGAGGCGGATGTGCCGGCGGCCGCGCAGGCGGATGCCGTGTCGAACGACGAGGCGGCGGAGGACGACGCCGAGTAGGACCTTGACGACCGGGGCCCCGGTTCGCCGTTTTCGGCGGGCCGGGGCTTCGTCGTGTCCGGTGCGGGGCCGGTCAGGGGGTGGGGGCGGGGCCGGTGGAGTCGCGGACGACGAGGCGGACGGGGATGTCGGGGGCGGTCCAGGGGGTGCCTTCGAGGACGGCGAGGAGTGCGGTCATGCCTTGTTCGCCGACGCGTTCGGCGGGGAGGTGGACGGTGGTGAGTTCGGGTTCGACGGCGGTGGCGAGGGCGAGGTCGTCGAAGCCGGTGACGGAGAGGTCCTCGGGGATGCGCAGGCCGAGGCGGCGGGCGGCTTTGCAGGCGCCGGCGGCGAGGATGTCGTCGTCGCAGACGATGGCGGTGGGCCTGCCCTGGGGGGTGGCGAGGGCGGCTTCCATGGCCGTACGGGCGCCGTCGACGGTGAGGGGGGACCGTACGGTGCGCAGTTCGTTGTCGGGGCCGAGGAGGGCGGCCAGGGCTTCGGCGCGGGTGTCGAAGGTCCAGGAGTCGACGGCGGAGGCGAGGTGGAGGTAGCGGCGGTGGCCGAGGGCGAGGAGGTGTGCGGTGATCTGGCGCATGCCGTCGGCCATGGCGAGGTTGACGTGGGCGGCGGCGGTGCCGGCGGTGGGGTCGCTGTCGAGCATGACGAGGGGGAGGGTGTTGCCGCCGATGGCGTCGAGGGCGTCGGCGGCCATGGAGGAGGCGATGACTCCGTCGAGGGCGGCGCGGGCGGAGGCGAAGGGGTCGCGGGCGGGGCCGGTGCCGTCGGGGGAGGGGTAGAGGACGACGCCGAAGCCGTGTTCGGCGGCGATGCGGGCGGCGCCGGTGTAGACGCGGGCGAAGAATTCGTTGGTGAGGGCGGGGACGACGAGGAGGGCGGTGCGGGTGGAGCCGAGGCGGAGGTTGCGGGCGGCGAGGTTGGGGCGGTAGCCGAGGCGGGTGGCGGTTTCGCGGACGAGGGTGGCGGTGCGTTCGGAGACGCGGCCGGGCCATTTGTCGGCGAGGACGAGGGAGACGGTGGCCTGGGAGACCCCGGCGGCGGTGGCCACGTCGCGGCTGGTGGGTCTCGTCACAGGTGGCTCCTGAAGTGCGAGGTCGGGGGTGGTGCGGGGGTGGTGGCGGGGTCTGTGGGGTGGACCCGTGGACTGCGGCCATGGTACGTATGACTCGTCACGTTATACGTATTACCCCGGCAGGATCCGGGCAGAAGGGGGCGGACATGGCCGCGGGATACGCGGAGCTGTTGCGGACCCGGCACGCCACGAGGCTGCTGGTGGGCACGCTCGTGGGGCGGCTGCCGAACGCGACCGCGCCGATCGCGATCGTGCTGTTCACGCGCGCGGAGGGCGGCAGCTACAGCCTCGCGGGGGCCCTCGCGGCCGCGTACGGGGTGGCGAACGCGGTGGGCCAGCCGTTGCTGGGCCGGGCGGTGGACCTGTTCGGGCAGCCGCGGGTGCAGCTGCCGGCGGCCGTGGTCTCGGCGCTGGGCGTGGTGTGGCTGGCGCTGGCGGGCACGGGGTCGGCGGTGGCCGCGTATGCCGCGGTGGTCGTCGCGGGGCTCTTCACGCCGCCCCTGGAGGGCGGGCTGCGGGCGTTGTGGCCGAGCGTGCTGGGGGGCCGTGAGGAGAAGGTGCACGCGGCGTACGCGATGGACGCGGTGGCCCAGGAGGTCATGTTCACGGTCGGTCCGCTGCTGGTGACGCTGTTCGTGGCGCTGTGGTCGCCGGCCGGGGCGTTGCTGGCGCTCAATGCGATCGGGGTGCTGGGTGCGCTGTCGGTGGTGGTGAGCGAGCCTTCGCGCACGTGGCGTTCGGCGCCGCGGGAGGCCCATTGGCTGGGCGCGTTGCGTTCGCGGGGGCTGCTGGCGCTGCTGGGTGCCTTCTTCTTCGTGGGGATGGCGCTGGGTTCGATCACGGTGGCGGGTGTGGCGTACGCGGACGATCACGGGGACCAGGCGGTGTACGGGTGGCTGATGGCGGCGCTCGGGCTGGGTGCGCTGATCGGTGGGGTGACGTACGGGGCGCGGCAGTGGGCGGGTGCGCCGGAGCGGCGGCTGCGGATGCTGGTGGCGTTGCTGGCGCTGGGCTATCTGCCGCTGATGCTGACTCCGGGGCCGGTGGCGATGACGGGTCTGGCGGCGTTGTCGGGGGTGTTCCTGGCGCCGGCGCTGGCGTGTGCGTTCATCGTGGTGGACCGGCATGCTCCGGCGGGCACGGTGACGGAGGCGTTCTCGTGGCTGGTGACGTTCTTCGGTGTGGGTGCGGCGATCGGTACGGCGGCGGCGGGGCCGGCGGTGGAGCTGGGCGGTACGGCGGCGAGCTTCGGTGTGGCGGGCGTGGCGGGGGTCGCGGCGCTGCTGGTACTGATGGTCACTCAGCGGGTGCTGGCAACTGCCGGGCCGGGCCGGGCGGTGGCGGGTTCGTCTGACGGTGTGTCGGAGGGTGCGCGTGAGGTGGCGTCGGGGGCCTCGTAGGCGGGGTGATCCGGGGGCGCCACGCCGGTCGGGGGGCCTGTTCGGCGGCGGGTCGGCGGGCTCGCTCGGGGGAACTGATCGAAACGGCGCTCCCGAACCCGGTTTCAGAAGAGGGCAGAAGGCGTAATGTTCAGTCATGGACCGCCGCATTTTCGGGCTGGAGAACGAGTACGGCGTCACGTGCACGTTCAGGGGACAGCGCCGACTGTCTCCTGACGAAGTGGCGCGCTACCTCTTCCGCCGTGTTGTGTCATGGGGCCGCAGCAGCAATGTCTTCCTGCGGAACGGCGCCCGCCTGTACCTCGATGTGGGTTCGCATCCGGAATATGCAACTCCCGAATGCGACAACGTGACCGAACTGGTCACCCACGACAAAGCAGGCGAGCGCATTCTCGAAGGACTGCTCGTCGACGCCGAACGCCGCCTGCACGAGGAGGGAATCGCGGGCGACGTCTATCTCTTCAAGAACAACACCGACTCGGCGGGCAACTCGTACGGCTGCCACGAGAACTACCTGGTGGCCCGGCACGGGGAATTCTCCCGCCTGGCGGACATTCTCATTCCGTTCCTTGTCACGCGGCAGCTGATCTGCGGCGCGGGCAAGGTGCTGCAGACGCCCAGGGGCGCGGTCTACTGCGTGAGCCAGCGGGCCGAGCACATCTGGGAGGGCGTCAGTTCCGCCACGACCCGGTCGCGGCCGATCATCAACACCCGGGACGAGCCGCACGCGGATGCCGAGCGCTACCGCCGGCTGCACGTCATCGTGGGTGACTCGAACATGTCCGAGACGACCATGCTGCTCAAGGTCGGGGCCACCGACCTGGTGCTGCGCATGATCGAGGCGGGCACGGTGATGCGGGACCTGACGCTGGAGAACCCGATCCGGGCGATCCGCGAGGTGAGTCACGACATCACGGGTCAGCGCAAGGTGCGCCTGGCGAGTGGCCGTGAGGCCTCGGCGCTGGAGATCCAGCGGGAGTACTACGACAAGGCGGTGGACTTCGCCGAGCGCCGGGGCATTCGTACCGGTGTGGTGGACCAGGTGCTGGAGCTGTGGGGTCGCACGCTGGACGCGATCGACGCGGAGGACCTGGACCGGATCGGGACCGAGATCGACTGGGTCATGAAGTACCAGCTGATCGAGCGGTACCGGGCGAAGCACAACATGACGATGTCGAATCCGCGGGTGGCTCAGATAGACCTCGCGTATCACGACATCCACCGTCGGCGCGGGCTGTACTACCTGCTGGAGCGCAAGGGGCAGGCGGCGCGGATCTGCAACGACCTCAAGATCTTCGAGGGCAAGTCGGTGCCCCCGCAGACGACGAGGGCGCGGCTGCGCGGGGACTTCATCCGGCGGGCGCAGGAGCAGCGGCGGGACTTCACGGTCGACTGGGTGCACCTGAAGCTCAATGATCAGGCGCAGCGGACGGTGCTGTGCAAGGACCCGTTCCGGTCGGTGGACGACCGGGTGGAGAAGCTGATCGCCGGCATGTAGGACCGCAATGTGACATCGCACTCCTTACCGGGGCCCCGTACGTCTCTCGTACGGGGCCCTGTGCACGGCTTAGAGTGGCGGGCGACCGCCTTGCCGTCTGAGATCTGAGGAACCCGTGCGCCGACTTGCCGGCCTGCTTGTCGTACCCCTTCTGCTGCTGACGACCGCAGCGTGTGGCGACGACAGCGGCTCCGACTCCGCCCAGATGAAGAACGGGGCGCCCGCGATCACCAAGGGTGCCAAGTTCGGGGAGACGCCCACCCTGTCGAAGGGGAAGGGCGAGCCGCCCAAGGAGCTGAAGGTGGTGACCATCAGCGAGGGCACCGGGCAGGTGCTGAAGAAGAACGACATCGCGCAGGTCAACTACCTCGGCCAGGTGTGGGACGGCAAGGAGCCGTTCGACCAGAGCTTCGGCCGGCCCGCGCCGTTCGACCTGACCATCGGCGCCGGCGGCGTCATCAAGGGCTGGGACCAGGGCCTGGAGGGCCAGAAGGTCGGCAGCCGTGTCGAGCTCGTGATCCCGCCGGACCTCGGTTACGGGGCGCAGGGCTCGGAGCCGAAGATCAAGCCGAACGCCACGCTGGTCTTCGTCGTGGACATCGTCAAGGGCGCCACCGTCCCGGCCTCGGCCACGGGCAAGGAGGTGGCCCAGGACAACAAGGACCTGCCCAAGGTCGGCACGAACACGGACGGCCAGGAGGTCTCCGTGTCGGTCCCGAAGGACACCGCCGAGCCGACCAAGCTGGTCTCGAACTACGTCCTGGAGGGCGACGGCCCGGTGGTCAAGGACACCGACTCCGTCGTGGTGAAGTTCAACGGCAAGACGTGGAAGGACGACAAGACCTTCGAAAGCACGTACACCTCCGGTCAGACGGTCACGTGGCCGCTGAAGGAGCTTTCGGTCGCGGGTCTGAAGGACGGCCTGATCGGCAAGAAGGTCGGCAGCCGCATCCTGCTGGTCATCCCGCCGGACCAGGCCTTCGGTGACAAGGAGCAGGGCACCATCCCGGCCAAGTCGACGCTGGTCTTCAGCCTCGACATCCTCACCGTGATGTAAGACTGTTCCGGTTGACCGTTTCGTACGTATGAGGAGCAGTTCCGTGAGCCAGAAGCTCGAGAAGCCCGAGATCGACTTCCCCGAGGGCGAAGCCCCGAAGGACCTCGTGATCGAGGACATCTGGGAGGGCGACGGCGCCGAGGCCAAGGCCGGTGCCATGGTCTCCGTCCACTACGTGGGTGTGGCCTTCTCCACCGGCGAGGAGTTCGACGCTTCGTGGAACCGCGGTTCCGCGCTGCAGTTCCCGCTCGGTGCCGGCCGCGTCATCGCGGGCTGGGACCAGGGCATCGCGGGCATGAAGGTCGGCGGCCGTCGCAAGCTGACGATCCCGGCGCACCTCGCCTACGGTGACCGTGGCGCGGGCGGTGCGATCGCCCCGGGCGAGACGCTGATCTTCGTGTGTGACCTGATGGCCGCCTGATCCACCGGCAGCCGCTCCGAGGGCCCCCGCCGTGAGGCGGGGGCCCTCGCTTTTGTCCGGGACCGCCGGGGCGGTACGGTCAACGGTCACGAGTGTGTCGAGAACGGGGGAAGGGCGTCGATGGCGATTGCCAAGGCCGAGCGGCTGATGAATCTGGCGCTGTGTCTGCTGGGGACCCGCCGGCCGCTGAGCAAGCGCGAGTTGCGCGGCTCCATCGAGGCCTACATGGAGGCCGGCAACGACGAGTCCTTCAACCGCATGTTCGAGCGGGACAAGGACGATCTGCGCGAACTCGGTCTGGTCATCGAGACGGTGGAGAACCTGGACGGTGAAACCGGCTATCTGGCCCGCCGGGACAGCAACAGGCTGCCTCCCGTCTCGCTGGACGCCGAGGAGGCCGCCGCCCTGGGGCTGGCGGCCAAGGTCTGGCAGCAGGCCCGCCTGGCGGGAGCCGCCAGCGGGGCCCTGCAGAAGCTGCGCGCGGGCGGGATGCCCGAGGCGGGCGACCCATACGAGGGCCAGCACAGTGCCATCGAGCCGCGCATCCCGGTCCACGAGGCGGCCTTCGAGCCGCTGATGCTGGCCTGCCGGGACCGCCGGCCGGTGGTCTTCGACTACCGCAAGTCCACCGCCGCCCGCCCCGAGACCCGGCAGGTGGAGCCGTGGGCGCTGGAGTGCTGGCGCGGCCACTGGTACCTGGCCGGCTACGACCGCGACCGCGGGGCGGAGCGCGTGTTCCGGCTGTCCCGGATCACCGGCAAGGTCAAGTCCCGGGCGGCCAAGTACACCGCCGAGGTCCCGGACGTGGTCACCGTACGGGAGACCGTGGCGAGCTGGGCCGGGGAGAGCGCGGACCGCTCCGCGCTGATCCGGCTGCGCGCCGGGGCGGGCTATCCGCTGCGGGCCAAGGCCACCGCGGTGCGCGAGGGCGCGGACGGCTGGGACGAGCTGGAGATCCCGTACGGGCACGGGCTGGACGCCTGGCTGGTGGAGTTCGGGCCCGACGTCGTCGTGGTCGGGCCCGCCGACCTGCGGGCCGACGTGGTGGACCGGCTGAGGGCCGTAGCCAAGGCCTGAACCGGTTCCGCCGCATTCGAGAGACCGCCACCTTCGAGACCGCCGCATTCGCGACCGCCCCATTCGAAGACGTGCCCTGAGGGGGAGACGTACCAGCATGGCTGCCAACGCCATCGACCAGACCCGCCGGATGCTGTCCCTGGTGACGTACCTGCGCGAGCGCCCGGGGGCGCACGTCGCCGACGTCGCCCGCGCCTTCGGGATCACCGAGGACGAGCTGATCTCGGACCTCGACGTGCTGCCCATGTGCGGGACCAGCTTCCGCGGCGGGGACCTGCTCGACATCGACACCGACGGGGAGCGCATCTGGTGGCGCAACCCCGACGCCTCGGGGGAGTCCACCGCCGAGCCGCTGCGGCTGGCCGCCGACGAGGCGACCGCGCTGCTGGTCGCCGCGCGCGCGGTGGCGACCCTGCCCGGGCTGCGGGAGAGCGACCGGGAGGCCCTGCTGCGGGCCACCGCCAAGCTGGAGGCGGCCGCGGGCGAGGCGGCCGGGGCCAGCTCCCGGCTGTCGGTGACCTTCGAATCGGAGGGCGGGGTCTTCGCGGACGTCGACCGGGCCATCGCGGAGCGCCGCCGGCTGTGGCTGCGCTACTACTCGCCCGCGCGGGACGAGCTCACCGAGCGCAAGGTCGACCCGATCCGGCTGTTCGCGGTGGGGCACACGTACATGGAGGGGTGGTGCCACCTCTCCGAGGCCCGGCGCACCTTCCGCCTCGACCGGGTCGCGGAGATCCGGCTGCTGGACGAGCGGGCCGAGCCGCCGGCGATCGAGCCGCGCGATCTGTCCGAGGGCCTGGTCCAGCCGGCCGCCGAGGACCCGGAGGTCGTCGTCGAGGTGGGTCCGGGCGGGCGCTGGGTCGCCGAGTACTACCCGCACGACAGCGCGGAGGAGCTGGCCGACGGAGGCCTGCGGATCACGCTGCGCAGTCCGGATCCGGCTTCGCTGCGCCGGCTCGCGCTGCGGCTCGGGCGCGAGGGGCGGATCGTCGCCCCCGCAGAGCTGGCGGAGAGCGCGCGGAGCGCCGCTCGAGAAGCACTCGCGGGGTACGGGGAACAGCTCTGAGGGGAGCGCGGCCGATGTCGCCAACGTCCGGGCCCGTCGCCTTCAAGGCCTCCTGCCCCGACTGCCGGGCCCGCTTCGAGCTGGACGCGGGAGCCCTGCGGCTGGCCATCGGGGGCAGCCGGCGGGCCACCTTCTACTCCTTCACGTGTCCCGAATGCGGTGCCTCCGTGCGCAAACCTGCCGGTGAGCGCATCGTGGAGCTGTTGACGGGCGGCGGCGTGAGCACCCTGCGCAGCATCTGAGGCGGGCGGTGGCCTAGGCTCGGCCCATGCTGTGGCCGATGTTCGCAATTGCCCTGGGCTTCCTCGGAGTCGCCGTGCTCGCCGTGCTGGCGGTGCGGGTCTACGCGGAGGTGCGCAGGCTCTCCGTGCAGGTCGCGCAGGCCAGCCGCCGGATCACCGATGCCTCGGGCGATCTGGAGCGGGCGGCCGCGGACCTGGCCAGGGCGGGCCGGGACGTGCGACCGTAGCGAATGAGACGGGCGTGTGACCGGGGGATTGACATCCGGCCAGGACGCAAGACGGGGTACGCCGGGGGATTGCCGGGCGTTAACCCCCTGGGGTTACGATCCTCGGTAGAGAAAGTCCCAGGCGCCCGTACCGGTGCGCTGTGAACCTCGGAGAAAAGGAAGATTTCTATGGGCAACCTCAGGGGTTGGGAAATCCTCGTCATCGTTGGCGTGATCATCCTGCTGTTCGGCGCCAAGAAGCTTCCTGACATGGCTCGCTCCCTCGGCAAGTCGGCCCGCATCCTCAAGAGCGAGGCCAAGGCCATGAAGAAGGAGGGCGAGGCCGAGGACGCGGCCACCGCGACCACCGCCGCGGACCAGTCCGCGCAGCAGCCCGTCGCCCCGCGCACCATCCAGGCCGCGCCCGGTGACGTCACCAGCTCCCGCCCGGTCAGCGAGACGAACCGCGCCGCCCAGGGCTGACGCACGCCGTAAGCGCCAGTCATCTGCAACGAGACAAGGGACGTGGGTTGCTCAAGTCTGCCCGCAAGCAGGGGAAAGCGGACAAGGACGCCGAAGGGCGGATGCCTCTTGTCGAGCACCTGCGTGAGCTGCGAAACCGGCTGCTGAAGTCGGTCATCGCGATCCTGGTGATCACCGTTATCGCGGCGTTCTTCTACAGGGACATCATCAACTTCCTGTTGAAGCCGATGCTGGATTCCGTCGGCTGCAAGAACGGCGTGGTGACCCAGCGCAACGGCCACCCCTGCGCCGACATGACCGTGAACGGTCTCATCTCGGCGTTCTCGATCGCCCTGAAGGTCTCGCTCATGGCCGGTGTGGTGCTGTCCGCGCCGGTGTGGCTGTACCAGCTGTGGGCGTTCGCCGCGCCGGGCCTGCACAGCCACGAGAAGAAGTACGCGCGGAGCTTCGTCGCCGTCGGAGCGCCCCTCTTCATGACCGGCGCGGTGCTCGCGTACAAGATCCTCCCGCAGACCGCGACGATCATGCTGGAGTTCACGCCCGACCACGCGCGCAACCTGCTGCCGGTCGACGACTACCTCGACCTGGTCGCCCGCATGGTGATCGTGTTCGGTCTGGCCTTCGAGCTGCCGCTCCTGCTGATCCTCCTGAACTTCACCGGTGTGCTCACCGGCAAGCGGCTCGGCGGCTGGTGGCGGGGCATGGTCCTCGGCATCACGATCTTCGCCGCCTTCGCCACCCCCACGGGTGACCCGCCGACCATGCTCGCGCTGGCCCTGCCCATCGTGGCCCTGTACTTCCTGGCCCTCGGGGTCTGTCTCCTCAACGACCGCAGGCGCCGGCGCAACGACCCCGACGCGGGTCTGAGCGACGACGAGGCCTCCGAGCTGGACCTGACCCCGGCGCCCATCGGCGAGCTGGAGTCGGTGCCCGCCCCCGCCGCGCTGCCCGGCCAGGCCGACGGCGGACGCCAGCGGATCAACGGTTACGACGACGCCACCTGACAGGTACATTCCGACGGGTGAGCTCTGAGATCACCCTCTTCGTCAATCCCACCGCGGGCCGCGGCCGGGGCGCGCACGCCGCGCAGCCGGCCGCTTCCGCGTTGCGGGCGGCCGGCTTCTCCGTACGGACGGTGGTGGGCACCGACGCCGAGGACGCGCTGGCCCGGCTGACCGCCGCCGTCCGCGAGGGAACCGGTGCGGTGATCGCGGTGGGCGGCGACGGAATGGTCTCCCTGGCGCTGCAGGCGCTGGCGGGGACCCGGGTGCCGCTCGGGGTGGTCGCGGCGGGCACCGGGAACGACTTCGCGCGGGCCATGGGACTGCCCGTACGGGAGCCCGCGCGGGCGGGGCGGACGGCCGCCGAGGCGCTCAAGGAGAGCCGGATCCGCGAGATCGACCTGGGGCGGGTGGGCGCCGGCTGGTTCGGGACCGTGCTGTGCTCCGGTTTCGACTCGCGGGTCAACGACCGGGGCAACCGGATGCGGCTGCCGGTCGGCCGCTTCAAGTACGACCTGGCGATGATCGCGGAGCTGGCCGCCTTCCGGCCGTTCCCGTACCGGATCACCCTCGACGACGGCCCGGTGATCGAGACCGAGGCGACGCTGGTGGCCGTCGGCAACGGCTCCTCCTACGGCGGCGGCATGCGGATCTGCGCGGACGCCGTCCCCGACGACGGGCTCTTCGACGTGACGGTGGTCGGCGACTGCGGCCGGGCCACGCTGCTCACGGTCTTTCCCCAGGTCTACAAGGGCAGGCACCTGAGCCACCCGAAGGTGAGCGTCCACCGCGCACGGAAGATCACCCTGGAGGCGCCGGGCCTGACCGCGTACGCGGACGGCGAGCCGCTCGGGGCGCTGCCGGTGACCGCGGAGTGCGTCCCCGGAGCGGTCCGCCTGCTCACTTAAATGATCGCGACTGTTGTCAGAGGTGGCGGGTAGGCTCGACAGCAAGATGACCGAAGAACTCTCCCCCGCCGAGCGGTACGCCGCTGCCCGGATCCGCGCCGCCGAAGAGGCCTCTGCCCTGGCCCCCTTCCGCGAGATGTACGACTTCGATCTGGATCCGTACCAGATCGAGGCCTGCAAGGCCCTGGAGGCGGGCAAGGGCGTCCTCGTCGCCGCCCCGACAGGCTCGGGCAAGACCATCGTCGGCGAGTTCGCCGTGCACCTGGCCCTCCAGCAGGGCCGCAAGTGCTTCTACACGACGCCGATCAAGGCGCTGTCGAACCAGAAGTACGCCGACCTCGTCAAGCGCTACGGCGCCGACAAGGTGGGCCTGCTGACGGGCGACAACAGCGTCAACTCCGAGGCGCCGGTGGTCGTGATGACCACCGAGGTGCTCCGCAACATGCTGTACGCGGGCTCCCAGTCGCTGCGCGGTCTCGGCTACGTCGTGATGGACGAGGTCCACTACCTCTCCGACCGGTTCCGCGGGGCCGTCTGGGAGGAAGTGATCATCCACCTCCCCGAGTCGGTGACCCTGGTGTCCCTGTCGGCCACCGTGTCGAACGCCGAGGAGTTCGGCGACTGGCTGGACACCGTCCGCGGGGACACCGAGGTGATCGTCTCCGAGGAGCGGCCCGTCCCGCTGTGGCAGCACGTCATGGCCGGCCGCAAGATCTACGACCTCTTCGAGGAGGAGTCCGACCACGGCGGCCGCGGCTCCGCGCGCCGGGAGGTCAACCCCGACCTGCTGCGCATGGCGCGCGAGGAGAACAGCCGCACCTACAACCCGAAGGACCGGCGGCGCGGCAAGATGGTCCGCGAGGCCGACCGCGAGCGCGAACGGCGCTCCCGCGGCCGGATCTGGACCCCCTCCCGCCCCGAGGTCATCGCCCGGCTCGACGGCGACGGGCTGCTGCCCGCCATCAACTTCATCTTCAGCCGGGCCGGATGCGAGGCCGCGGTCCAGCAGTGCCTGTACGCGGGCCTGCGGCTCAACGACGAGTCCGCGCGGCTCAGGGTCCGCGAGATCGTCGAGGCGCGCACCGCCTCCATCCCCACCGAGGACCTCCACGTCCTCGGGTACTACGAGTGGCTCGAAGGCCTGGAGCGGGGCATCGCCGCGCACCACGCGGGCATGCTGCCCACCTTCAAGGAGGTCGTGGAGGAGCTGTTCGTACGCGGCCTGGTCAAGGCCGTCTTCGCCACCGAGACCCTGGCGCTGGGCATCAACATGCCCGCGCGCACGGTGATCCTGGAGAAGCTGGTCAAGTGGAACGGCGAGCAGCACGCCGACATCACCCCCGGCGAGTACACGCAGCTGACCGGCCGGGCCGGGCGGCGCGGCATCGACGTCGAGGGCCACGCGGTGGTGCTGTGGCAGCGCGGCATGGACCCGGCGGGCCTCGCCGGCCTCGCGGGTACCCGTACGTATCCGCTGCGTTCCAGCTTCAAGCCCTCGTACAACATGGCCGTGAACCTGGTCAGCCAGTTCGGGCGGCACCGCTCGCGCGAGCTGCTGGAGACCTCCTTCGCGCAGTTCCAGGCCGACCGCTCGGTCGTCGGGATCTCCCGGCAGGTGCAGCGCAACGAGGAGGGCCTGGAGGGCTACCAGGAGGGCATGACCTGCCACCTGGGGAACTTCGAGGAGTACGCGCAGCTGCGCCGCGACCTGAAGGACCGTGAGACGGAGCTGGCCAAGCAGGGCGCCGCTCAGCGCCGGGTGCAGGCGGCCAGTTCGCTGGAGAAGCTCAAGCCGGGCGACATCATCCACGTGCCGACGGGCAAGTTCGCCGGGCTCGCGCTGGTCCTGGACCCGGGCGTGCCGGCCGGGCGGGTCCACGGGCACCGCGGGTACGAGTACGCCGAGGGCCCGCGCCCGCTGGTGCTCACCGCCGAACGGCAGGTCAAGCGGCTCGCCGCGATCGACTTCCCGGTCCCGGTGGAGGCCCTCGACCGGATGCGGATCCCCAAGACCTTCAACGCGCGTTCGCCGCAGTCCCGCCGGGACCTGGCCTCGCAGCTGCGGAGCAAGGCCGGGCACATCACGCCGGAGCGGCGTGCGCGCGGCCGGGCCGCCGCGGCCGACGACCGCGAGATCGCCCGGCTGCGGTCCGAGCTGCGGGCGCACCCCTGCCACGGCTGCGACGAGCGCGAGGACCACGCCCGCTGGGCGGAGCGCTACCACCGGCTCAAGCGGGACACCCAGCAGCTGGAGCGGCGGATCGAGGGCCGGACGAACACCATCGCCCGCACCTTCGACCGCATCCACGCGCTGCTGACCGAGCTGGACTACCTGCGCGAGGACGAGGTCACCGTGCACGGCAAGCGGCTCGCCCGGCTGTACGGGGAGCTCGACCTGCTGGCCTCCGAGTGCCTGCGGGCCAAGGTGTGGGAGGGCCTGAGCCCGGCCGAACTGGCGGCCTGCGTCTCGGCGCTGGTCTTCGAGGCGCGGCAGTCCGACGACGCGGTCGCGCCGAAGGTGCCGGGCGGCGCGGCGAAGGAGGCGCTGGGCGAGATGGTCCGCATCTGGGGCCGGCTCGACGCGCTGGAGGAGGAGCACCGCATCAACCAGGCGGAGGGCGTGGGCCAGCGCGAGCCGGACCTCGGCTTCGCGTGGGCGGCGTACCAGTGGGCCTCCGACAAGAGCCTGGACGAGGTGCTGCGCGAGGCGGAGATGCCCGCCGGTGACTTCGTGCGCTGGTGCAAGCAGGTCATCGACGTGCTCGGACAGATCGCGGCGGCGGCCCCCTCGGCCTCCGGCGAGAGCGGGAGCACGGTGGCGCGCAACGCCCGCAAGGCCGTGGACGCGCTGCTGCGAGGAGTAGTGGCCTACAGCTCGGTCGGCTAGGCGGATTTGGGGCTTCCTCCGAGAGCGGGGGCGGCCTGATCTGATCTCTTGCCATGATCGTTTCGTGGTGCCCTGTGCGACGATCGATCCATGAGTGGGGGAGCAGACGAGGGCCCGAGACGGGTCGGTCGGCCACGCGCCGACCGGCTGAGACCGGAGAGCGGCCGGCCGCCGCGCGAGGAACTCCTCTGCGCGGCGGCCGAGTTGTTCACCGTCCAGGGGTACGCGGCGACCACCACGCGGGCGGTCGCCGGGCGCGCCGGAATGCGCCAGGCCACGATGTACCACTACTTCGGCGGCAAGGAGGAACTCCTCGCCGAACTGCTGGAGTCCACCGTCGCGCCCTCCCTGGTCCTGGCCCGTAGGCTGCTCGCCGAAGCCGGCCGGCCCGCCGCGCGCCGGCTGTGGGAGCTGTGCCGCTCCGACGTCCTCCTGCTGTGCGGGGGCCCGTACAACCTGGGAGCGCTCTACCTGCTGCCCGAGGTGGGCGGCGCGCGCTTCGCGCAGTTCCGCCGGATGCGCGCGGAACTCAAGGACGCCTACCGGTTGTTGCTCGGCGGGACCTGCGCCGGCGCCGAACTGGCCGGGGACGGGGCGGGGCTGACGCTCCGCAACGACCTGGTCTTCGGCCTCATCGAGGGCGTCATGCTGATCCACCGGGCCGATCCGGCGCGGCCGGTGACGGCCTTCGCGGAGGCCACCGCCGACGCGGCGCTGCGGATCGCGGGGGTCCGCCTTCCCGAGGTCTAGGGGGTCTCCTCCCGGGAGCCGGCCTCCCAGGCCGCACGGTCGTCCCAGGCCTGGAGGGTGCGGCCGCTCTCGAAGCGGTGGTCGGCCCCGGTGACCGGATCGGTGAACTCCAGGACCCGGGCCAGCAGCTGCAGGGGCCGGCGGTAGTCGTCCGGGGCCGGATCGGTCACCTCCGGGTACACCGGATCCCCCAGGATGGGCAGGCCCAGGCCGTTCATGTGCACGCGCAGCTGATGGGTGCGTCCGGTGCGCGGGGTCAGCCGGTAGCGGCCCAGCTCCCCCCGGGTGCCGGTCAGTTCGATCAGGCTCTCGGCATTGGGCTCGGCGCCCGGCACCTCGGTCGCCGCGATCACCCCGCGGGCCTTCTCGATCCGGCTGCGGACCGTGCGCGGCAGGGCGAGCGCCGGGTCGTGGACCGCCAGGGCCTCGTACTCCTTGTGGACCTCGCGCCGCTGGAAGAGGAGCTGGTACGCACCGCGGTCCTCGGGCCGGACGCTGAACATCACCAGGCCGGCCGTCAGCCGGTCCAGACGGTGCGCCGGGCTGAGCGCGGGCAGGTCCAGCTCCTCGCGGAGCCGGGCCAGGGCGGTCTCGGTGATGTGGCTGCCGCGCGGGGTGGTCGCCAGGAAGTGCGGCTTGTCCACGACCAGCAGGTGCGGGTCCCGGTGGACGACGCGGACCGCGAAGGGCACCGCGGGCTCGGGCTCCATGTCCCGGTGGAACCACAGGTACCCGCCCGGCTCGTACGGGTCCCGGGCGTGCAGGACCCGCCCGCCGGGGCCGAGCACCCGGCCGGCGGACAGCAGGCGCGCGATGGAATCGGCGCCGCGGGTCCCGGCGTAGCGGTCGGTGAGGTAGCCGCCGAGGTCCGGCCAGTTCCCGTCCGGGTCGGGCGGCAGCCGCAGCCGGACCGGGTCGATGCCGGCCCGCTGGGGGAGGGGCGAGGGGGGTGCCTGGGCTCTGCGTCTCATCGGGGGACAGGCTATGCGGCTACTGCTGCGTGAAGGTGCCCAGGTGCTCGGCGTCGAGGTACTCGACGCGGAGCGTGCCGTCGGCGAAGAACACCCCGGTGCGGCCGACCGCGTTCTCGCCCGCGGTCACGAAGCTGAAGGTGTCGCCGTCGTAGTGGGTGAGCGGGAAGCGCAGGGGCTTGGGGCCGAGGGCGAGGGTGAGCGCGCCGTTGTCGTCGGCGGTCACCGTGGCCTTGCCGTAGTAGGGGTTGTCGTAGGTGCCGGTGTACGCGGCGCTGTCCCGGGCGGGCTTCGCACCGGTGGGCGGGTGGGCGTAGTCGGTGGTCGGCGCGCCCGGGGGCGCGAGGGCCGCGGCGTAGGCGGAGGCCGCCAGCGGGAGCCAGTCGGTGGAGACCTTGCCGTGCTCGGCGTAGTCGAAGAAGTCCAGGGCGATGGCATCGGGCAGGCCGACCGGGGCGCCGTTGGTCAGGACGACGATGCCGAGCTTCTCCAGCGGGAGCATGGTGACGTTGGTGTTGGCTCCGAGTTCGAAGCCGCCGGAGTGGCTCAGGCGCAGGCGGCCGGCGCTGTCGTAGCTGACGTTCCAGCCGAGCCCGTAGAAGCCGGTGGTGCCGACGGCGTTGGTCGGCTGGGACACGATCTCGGGCAGGTGGGTCCGGGCGAGGGTGTCGGCGGGGATGATCCGCTTTCCGTCGAGGGTGCCGCCGGCCAGTTGCAGCCGCAGCCAGCGGGCCATGTCGGTGGCGGTGGAGCTGATCCCGCCGGCCGGGGACTGGGCGTCGGGATCGCGGACGAAGCGGGGGCTCCAGGTGCCGTCGGCGTTCTTGACGTGGGTGGAGGCGTGGTCGGGGGCGTTGATGAAGTCGGAGAACTCGGTGCTCGTACGGGTCATGCCGGCGGGCTTGAAGAGAGTGTCGGCGCTCAGCTTCTGCCAGCTGCTGCCCTTGGCGCGGGCGACGGCCTCGGCGGCCGCGGTGAGCCCGAAGTTGGTGTAGGCGTAGCTCGCGCGGAACGGGGAGAGGGGTTCGAGGCGCAGGTGGTCGAGGATGTACGCCTGGTCGTAGCCGAGGTCTTCGAGGAGGTCGCCGGCGTGGTCGGGGAGGCCGCTGCGGTGGGAGAACAGGTCGGCGGCGGTGACGTGGTCGGTGACCCAGGGGTCCTTGAGGGAGAAGCCGGGGAGGGTGGTGCGGCGGTCCCACTCGGCGGGGTCGGTGAGGGCGCCGGCCACGATCGTGGAGGAGACGGGCTTGGACACCGAGGCGAGCTGGAAGACGGTGTCGGGGCCGACCTTGGCGCTCTCGCCCGTCCTGCGGAGCCCGTAGCCCTTGATGTGGACGACCTTGTCGTCGTGGACGACGACCACGGAGACGCCGGGGACGCCGGTGCGGCGCATCATGTCCGCGACGGTCTGGTCGAGGCGGGCGACGGCCTTGTCGACCGCGTCGTCGCTGATCAGGGGGCGGGGTGGGGGCGGGGGGCTGGGCGCGGTGGTTGCTGCCGCGGCGGTGAGGAGGGTTGCGGCGGCGGCTGCCCCTAGTGCGGCGAGCGTGCGCATGGGGCCATTGTCCTGCCGGACGGGTGCGTGCGCGCGGGGTGGCCGATTGGCTCCCGCCTGGGGCGGGTGCGGCGCCGCTGCTGGGGCTCCGCCCCAGGCCCCGCGCCTCAAACGCCGGCAGGGCTGGAATGGGTGCGGCGGGGCTGGAGCGGTGCGGCGCCGCTGCCGGGGCTCCGCCCCGGACCCCGCGCCTCAAACGCCGGCGGGGCTGGAATGGTGCGGCGGGGCTGGAACCGTGGGGCGGAGCTGCGGCAGGAAGGTTACGCCGCTGCGGCGTGGTCCTGTTCGGCTTCGATCGTGGCGTTCCAGTCGCGCTTGATGGCGCGCCAGCCCTCGTCCGTTTCGCCCAGGCGCCAGTAGCCCGAGATCGAGAGGCGTTCGCGGGGGATGCCGCGTTCGAGGCGGAGGTGGCGGCGGAGGTCCTTGACGAAGCCGGCCTCGCCGTGGACGAAGGCGTGGACGTCCGTGGAGGGGAACTCCAGGGCGGTGACCGCCTCCACCAGGGCCTCGCCGATCGGGCGGCCGGCGCGGTGGAGCCAGACCGGGACGACGCCGTCCGGGGTGGCGACCTTCAGCTCGTCCTCCGGGCCCTCGATCTCCACGAGGGCGTGGACCCGGGCGCCCACCGGCATCCGCTCCATCGCCGCGGCGATGGCCGGCAGCGCGCTCTCGTCGCCGACCAGGAGGTGCCAGGAGGCCGTCGGGTCCGGGGCGTAGGCGCCGCCGGGGCCGAGGAAGCGCACGCGCTCGCCCGGCTGCACCCGCGCCGCCCAGGGACCGGCCACGCCCTCGTCGCCGTGGACGACGAAGTCGAGGGTCAGCTCCAGGTGCGCCGGGTCCCAGTTCCGTACGGTGTACGCGCGCTGGCGCGGCCACTGCGCCCGCGGGAAGTGCGCGCGGATCTCCTCCAGGTCCCAGGGATCGGGATAGACGACGCCTGTCGGGGGAAACAGGATCTTGATGTAGTGGTCGGTGTGCTCGCCCGCGCCGAATTCGGCCAGGCCCTCACCGCCCAGCACGAGCCGCACCATGTGCGGCGAGAGCCGCTCGGTGCGTACGACGACGGCGGTGCCGACGGTGCGGGCGCGTCCTTCTGCCACGGTGTCTCCCCTGACTCCCCTGAAACTTAGCCTTACCTAAGTTAGCACCTCAGCGGAGCAGTGCGCTGCTCAGGCGGGAGACTGCTCCACCGAGACCCCACCGATGGGCTAGCGCGTCGACCAGTTCGGGCTGCGCTGGGGTCGTCGGAAGGGCCGGATCGAACTGCGGCAGCGGCACGTCCGAGGCCACCTGCACCACCTTCGGGGCCACCGCCAGATACGGTCGGGACTCGTCGAGCCGCTTGCGCTGAGTGGGGGTCAGCTTCGACTTCGGGTCGTCGACCGCCGCGATGATCCCGGCCAGGCTGCCGTACGCGTCGAGGAGCTTGGCGGCCGTCTTCTCGCCGATGCCGGGGACGCCGGGCAGGCCGTCGCTCGGGTCCCCGCGCAGCAGTGCCAGGTCGGCGTAGCCGGGGCCGTCGACCCCGTACTTCTCGCGCAGCCAGGCCTCGTCGGTCACCTGGAGGGTGCCGACGCCCTTGAGGGGGTAGAGGACCCGGCGCTGGCGGGCGTCGTCCACCAGCTGGTAGAGGTCGCGGTCGCCGGTGACGATGTCCACCGGGCCGCCGGCGCGGGCCGTCAGCGTGCCGATCACGTCGTCCGCCTCGTATCCGGCCACGCCCACCCGGGCGATGCCGAAGGCGTCCAGCGCCGCCTCGATGATCGGGACCTGGGGGGCGAGGGTGTCCGGGGTCTCCTCGACGTCCGGTCCGCTCTCGGTCTCCTCGGCGACCCGGTGGGCCTTGTAGGAGGGGATCAGCTCCACCCGCCAGTGCGGCCGCCAGTCGGCGTCCATGCACGCCACCAGATCGTCCGGCCGGTGGTCCTGCACGAGCCGGCCGATGAAGTCGAGCAGCCCGCGCACCGCGTTGACCGGGGTGCCGTCGGGGGCCTTCACGGAGTCCGGCACGCCGAAGTAGGCGCGGTAGTAGAGGGAGGCGGTGTCCAGGAGCATCAGGCGTCGTGTCGTCACGGACACGATGATGCCGCAACGCCTCGGCACGGACCGTGAGCGGTCGGGTACGGGAAGAGCCGTGCACGCGAAACCGGGGGCGGTTGCTGCGTAAGGTGCTTACAGCACACCGATGTGCGACGGACATGGGGAGGGCAGCCCCGACATGAACGACAGGGACGGCACCGACGGTACGGACGGTACGGACGGACTGAGCGACAAGCTGACCGACAGGGACGAGAAGAGCAAGGACAAGGACGGCAAGGAGCCGCTGCGGGTGGGAGTCGCCGTGCGCAAGCGGCGCCGCGCGCTGCACCTCACGCTGGCCGCCGTGTCGGCGCGCAGCGGCCTGTCGGTGCCCTTCCTGAGCCAGATAGAGAACGAGCGGGCCCGGCCCAGCATGCGGTCCCTGGAGCGGGTCGCGGACGCGCTGGAGACCACGGCCGTCGAACTGCTGGCCGCCTCCGACACCGCGCGCACGGTCGACCTCGTACGGGCCGGCGACGAGTCCGGGCTGGGCCCGGTGCAGGGCGTACGGCCCCTCGTGCGCGGGCACCACCAGCTGCACGCGCTGGAGTTCACCGGGGACCAGGACGCCGGCCGCGAGTACCAGCACCGCAACGACGAACTGATGTACGTGGTCGAGGGCGCCTGCCAGGTGGAGGCGGAGGGGCGGGCGTACCGGCTGGAGAGCGGGGACGCGCTGTTCCTGTCGGGCGGCGTGCGCCACCGCTGGCGGGCCGTCACCGAGGACACCCGGCTCCTGGTGGTCGCGGTGGGCGAGCACATCCACGCCACCTCCGAGCCGCCCTCGCCGGAGCACTGAGCCGGTGCGCGTCGTCTCGCTGGTGCCCTCGCTGACGGAGGCGGTGGCGGTGAGCGCGCCCGGTCTGCTGGCCGGGGTCACGGACTGGTGCACGCACCCCGCCGACCTCGGTGACGCGGTGCGGATCGGGGGGACGAAGAACCCCGACGTCCGGAGGATCGCGGAGCTGCGCCCCGACCTGGTCATCGCCAACGAGGAGGAGAACCGGGCCCCGGACCTCGCGGCCCTGCGGGCGGCCGGGCTGGAGGTGCTGGTCACCGAGGTACGGGACCTCCCGCAGGCGGTGCGGGAGCTGGACCGGGTGCTGGTGGGGGCGCTGGGGCTGACGAGACCGGGGTGGCTGGCGGACGCGGAGCGTGCGTGGGCCCGGGCGGAGCCGCTCGGAGAGCTCACCGCGTTCGTGCCGATCTGGCGGCGGCCGTGGATGGTGCTGGGCCGGGACACCTTCGCGGGGGACCTGCTGGCGCGGCTGGGCGTCCGCAACGTGTACGCCGGGAACCCGGAGCGGTATCCGCGGGTTCCGGTGGAGGAGCTGGCGGCGGCCGGCTGCGATCTGGTGGTGCTCCCGGACGAGCCGTACCGCTTCACCGCCGAGGACGGCCCGGAGGCCTTCCCCGGACTGCCGGCCGCCCTCGTCGACGGCCGGCACCTGACCTGGTACGGACCCTCGCTGGCCGAGGCCCCGGCGGTCCTGGCCGAAGCCCTGCGCGCGGCGCGCTGACGGGGCCTTCGTATCCTGCCGGGATGCGTACCGGAAGATCGTTTGTCCTGGCCGCCGGAGCGGCCCTGCTCGCGGCCGCCTGCACCGCCCCCGCGTCGTCCCCGTCGGCCGCCCCGTCCGCGGCCGAGCCGTCGTCTGCGGCCCCGTCCGCCCCGGTGGCGGCCGGGCGGCTCGGTGGCGCCGAACTCCAGGGCCGGTGGTGGAACTGGGCCGCCTCCAGCCCCGAGCGCTCCAATCCCGTGCAGGACCGGGACGGTACGTTCTGCGCCGCGAACCAGCCCGGCGACGTCTGGTTCCTTGCCGGGAGCTTCGGCGAGGAGCTGCAGCGCACCTGCTCGGTGCCCGCGGGGCGGCCGGTGGCCTTTCCCCTGGTCAACCTGGTCGGCGACGCATCCGGCTGCGCGAGCTGGATGAAGGGGGCGAAGGGCGCCGCGGTGCTGGACGGCAGGCCGCTGACGGCGGAGCGGTACGAGGGCTCCGCGATCCGGCTGACGGGCGTGGAGGGGAATCCGGTGACGGGCGGGGCGGGCACCTCAGGCGGACTGGCCTGCGGCCTGTGGGTACAGATCGACCCGCTGTCGCCCGGTCCCCACACCCTGCGGATCGAGGGCTCCTCCGGCTCGTTCGCGCTCTCCGTGGGGTACGACCTCCAGGTCGGCTAGCCGGCTAGCCGGCGAGGAGGCGGCCGGTGAACAAGCCGCGCAGGGTGTGGGCGGAAGCCGCCAGCCAGGCGGTCACCAGGGCGAGGAAGAGCGCGGTGGCGAGCCAGGCGAAGGCGGTCAGGCCCGTGTGGTGGGCCAGGCCGGTGGCGCCGGTGACGCAGGTGCCGATGGGGAAGGTCAGGGCCCACCAGGTCATGGCGAAGCCCATGCCGTCCCGGGCGGCGCGGACGAGCATGGCCGCGGCGAGGGCCAGCCACAGCAGCGCGAATCCCATCACGGGGACCCCGTAGACGACCGCGAAGGCGCTCAGTGCTCCGGCGTAGGGGGCGCCGATCGACTGGTGGGCGACGTCGGCGAGCTGGTTCACGGCGGTGGTGGACTGGCCGAGGGGGCCGAGGACCAGGAAGAGCGTGGGCGTCAGGGCCAGGGGGAGGGGCCCGCCGACGATCAGCCGGCCGAAGATCAGGGGGAGCATCAGCAGGGTGGCGAGCAGACTGATGCCGAACATGGCGTAGCAGGCGAGCAGCAGGGCCTCGCGGGGCTGGCCGGCGGGCAGGTGGGGGACCAGCAGGGGGCCGAGGGCCGCGGAGACCATCGGGGCGACCAGGGGGAGCAGCCAGACGGGGGTGGCCTGGCGGGGCTCGACCTTGTGGCGCACCACCATCAGGTAGGGCACGACCACGGCCATGACCAGGCCGATCGCGGTGCCGGCGGTGAAGAGGACGGCGTCCACGGCCACGGCCGCGCCGGTCCCGATGAGGTCCTTGCCGACGATGAGGGTGCCGCCGCCGACGGCCAGCAGCGCCATCGACAGACAGCCGTAGAAGGGGGCGACGGCCGGGTCGAGGAGGTGGGCGCGGGCCTGGTCGCGGTGGTGGATCCAGTGGCCGGCGCGGGCGGTGAGCAGGACGGCGAGGACGGCGGCGGACAGCGCCCAGACGAGCTGGCAGGCCACGCGCTGGCCGGGCAGCTGGTACGGGAGCGTCGCGCCGGCGTTGGCGATGATCGCCGTGCCCATGACGGAGGCGTACCAGTTGGGGCCGAGGTGCCGCAGCGCGGGGGCCTTGTGGGCCCGGACTGCGGGGGTGATGTGGGTGCGGGGTCGCACGAGGGTGGTGGCCATGGGTCCAGCCTCGCGCCGGGGCGGGGAGGGTGGCAGAGGCCATCCCTCTATGAGGTCATAAACTGATGTTATGGGTAATGAGGAGTGGGTTCCGCTGGCGCACCGGGTGCCGGACCTGGGCGCGCTGGAACTGCTGCTCGCGGTCGCGCGGGTCGGCAGCCTGAGCGCCGCCGCCCGGCGGCTGGGCATCACCCAGCCCGCGGCGAGCAGCCGGATCCGGGCGATGGAGACGCGGCTCGGCGTGGCCCTGGTGGACCGTTCGCCGCGGGGGTCGACGCTGACGGCCGAGGGCGCGCTCGTCACGGACTGGGCCCGGCGGGTGGTGGAGGCGGCGGAGGCCTTCGACGCGGGGGCGCAGGCGCTGCGGGGGCGGCGGGACTCGCGGCTGCGGGTGGCCGCCAGCATGACGATCGCGGAGTACCTGCTGCCGGGGTGGCTGATCGCGCTGCGCGGGGAACGGCCCGACACGGCGGTGTCCCTGCACGCCGGGAACTCGGCGGTCGTCGCCGAACGGGTCCTCACGCACGAGGCCGACCTCGGTTTCGTGGAGGGGCTGACGGTGCCGGAGGGACTGGACTCGGCGGTGATCGCGCAGGACCGGCTGGTGGTGGCGGTGGCGCCGGGGCACGCGTGGGCGCGGCGCACGCGGGGGGTCGAGGCGGCGGAACTGGCCGCGATGCCGCTGATCCTGCGGGAGCGGGGGTCGGGGACGCGGCAGGTACTGGACGCGGCGCTGGCCGGGTGCGGGGGGCTGGCGGTGCCGCTGCTGGAACTGGCCTCGACCACCGCGGTGAAGGCGGCGGCGCTGAGCGGTGCGGGGCCGTGCGTCCTGTCGGAGCTGGCGGTGGGGGACGAGCTGGCGGCGCGGAGGCTGGTGGAGGTGCCGGTGTCGGGTGCGGGGCTGGGGCGGGCCCTGCGGGCGGTTTGGCCCGCCGGCTCCCGGCCGGCGGGCCCGGCGCGCGACTTGCTGTCGCTGACCCGCCGCCTGCCCTAGCCGGGCCCGCCGGGTGCGGCGCCGCTGCCGGGGCCCTGACCCGGGCCCCGCGCCTCAATCGCCGGCGGGGCTCAAGGGTCCGGGGCTCCGCCCCAGGCCCCGCGCCTCAAACGCCGGCGGGGCTGAAGATCGGGGCTCCGCCCCAGGCCCCGCGCCTCAAACGCCGGCGGGGCTGAAGATCGGGGCTCCGCCCCGGGCCCCGCGCCTCAAACGCCGGCGAGGCTGAAAGATCAATCGCCGGCGGGGCTGAAAGAGCAAACGCCGCGGGGCTGAAGCTCAAAGGTCGGCGGGGCTGAAAGGTCGGGGCCCTGACCCGGGCCCCGCGCCTCAAGTTGGTTACCCCACCGGGACCGCCACGCGGGACGTGGCTGCTTCGATCAGGGACGACATCACCCTGGTGTCCTTGTCCCGTTCCGGGTGCCACTGGACGCCCAGGATCCAGCGGTCGGCGTCGGGGGCCTCGATCGCCTCCACCGTGCCGTCCAGCGCGTGGGCCGAGACGACCAGGCCGCGGCCGAGGCGGTCCACGGCCTGGTGGTGGTAGGTCGGGACCTGCGCCTCCTCGGGGACCAGCGCCGCGTACCGGGTGCCCGGGACCGGGCGGACCGGGTGCCAGGACGTGCCGCCGGGTGCGTCGACGTGGCCGCCGATGTGCTGGATCAGCGTGCCGCCCAGGGCCACGTTCAGCGCCTGCATGCCCCGGCAGATGCCGAGCAGGGGCGTGCCGGAGTCGAGCGCGGCGGCGATCAGGGCCAGTTCCCACTGGTCGCGGACCGTCGCCGGGGCACCCGTACGGGGGTCGCGCGCGGCGCCGTAGTGGACCGGGTCCACGTCCGGGCCGCCCGCGACCACCAGACCGTCCACCCGGCTCAGCACCTCCGCCGCCGACCCGGGTTCGTCCGGCGGGAGCAGCACGGCCGCGCCGCCCGCCGCCTGGACGAGTTCGTAGTACCCGGTCGGTACGAGGGACGTCGGGAGGTCCCACACCCCGTAGCGGGTGGATTCCTCGACGTAGGTGGTGATGCCGATGAGCGGCCTGGGCACGTTCGTTACCTCCAGCAGGCGGTAGGGCAGGGCAGGAACAGGGTTTCAGTCACGGCTCAGTTCCGCCTCGGCTTCCGCCAGAGCCGCGAACTCCTCCTCGGGGGCCGAGGCCACGAGGTGGTGCCGACTGTAGAAGGCGAAGTAGGCGAGGGCGACGGCGTACACGGCCAGGGCGATGAATGCCGCGTCCTTGTCCACCAGGAAGGTGGCGACCAGGGCCGACAGGGCGAGTACGAAGGCCACCGAGGAGGTCAGGATGCCGCCCGGGGTGCGGTACGGGCGCTCCAGGTCCGGCTCCCGGCGGCGCAGCACGATGTGCGAGAGGGCCATCAGGGCGTAGGAGATGGTCGCGCCGAACACCGCGATGTTCAGCATGCGCGCGCCGTTCCCGGTGGCGGCGGCCAGCGCGAAGCCGATCGCGCCGGGGATGACGAGGCCGAGGTACGGGGCCTTGCGCTTCGAGGTGAGCGAGAGGAAGCGGGGCAGGTAGCCGGCCCGCGAGAGCGCGAAGAGCTGGCGCGAGCCCGCGTAGATGAGGGAGAAGAAGGAGGCGACCAGACCGGCCAGACCGGCGTAGTTCACGAAGCGGCTGAGCGCGGTCGGGCCGTCGTCCCCCTCCAGGGCGACGACCAGCGGGTTGCCGGCCGCCTTGACGGCGTCGGCGCCCTGGGCGCCGGTCGCGGCGAAGAAGGTGATCAGCGCGAGCAGGGCGAGGATGCCCATGGAGATGGCGAGCGCCTTCGGCATGGAGCGGACCGGGTCCTTCGCCTCCTCGGCCGCCAGCGGTACGCCTTCCACACCGAGGAAGAACCACATCCCGAAGGGGAACGCGGCCCAGATGCCGAGGACGCCCAGCGGCAGCCAGGAGTTCGAGCCGAAGGCGCTCGCGTCCACCGGGATGTCGTTGAGGCCGTCGGCGCTGAACTCGGTGAAGGCGCCCACGGCGAAGATGAGCAGCGCGGCGACGGCGATCGCGGTCACGACGAGGCTGAAGCGGAGCGCCTCGCCCACGCCCCAGAGGTGGACGCCGATGAAGACCACGAAGCAGCCGAGGTAGACCGGCCAGCTGGAGGTGAGGCCGAAGAGGCCGAGGGATTCGACGTAGTCGCCGATGAAGATGACGATCGCGGCCGGGGCCAGGATGTACTCGATGAGGATGGCGGTTCCGGTGAGGAAGCCGCCCCAGGGGCCCAGTGCGCGGCGGGCGAAACCGTAGCCGCCGCCCGCGGTCGGCAGGATGGTGGACAGCTCCGCGAGGGAGAAGACCAGGCAGGCGTACATCGCGCCCATGAGGACGGTGGCGATGGCGAGGCCGCCGAAGCCGCCCTTGTCGAGCCCGACGTTCCAGCCGGAGAAGTCGCCGGAGACGACGTAGGCGACGCCGAGCCCGGTCAGGAGCAGCCAGCCGGCGCTGCCGCGGCGCAGTGTGCGGCGCTCCAGGTAGTCGTCCGCGCCTGGGTCGCCGCCCTCGGCGGTCTTGGTGGGTGCGGGTACGGCTGCCAGCCGTGCCTCGATGTCGTCGGCCATCGTGCGCTCCTGCCTCAGGGCAATGGTTGTGGGGCGTACCTTTGCTCTTGTGGAGTGGAGAGCGCAAGACCTCTGCGTTAAACAGAAGTTACGAAACCCTCCCGGCCCCCTCGTTCCGCTTGAGTTCAGGCCAGGAAGCCCCGCAGCAGCGCCGCCGTGCCGCAGCAGTGCTCGCGCATGGTCTCGCGCGCCCCGGCCGCGTCCCGCGCCAGTACCGATTCCACCAGTGCGGTGTGCTGCTGCTGCGAGTGCTCCAGGTTGCGCACGAGCAGCGGGATGCAGTCCAGCAGGTCGTTGACGGTGGCCCGGACGGCCGCGTACTGGGCCGTGAGGGTGGCGGATCCGGCGAGCTCGCACAAGGTCAGGTGGAAGAGCGTGTCCTGGCGGCGGTAGTCGGCGAGCGGGGCGTCGTGCGTGGCCGCCAGCGCTGCGAGCAGCCGTTCGGCGCCCTCCTCGGTCAGCCCCTGGGAAGCGCACAGCCCGGCCGCCCCCACCTCCAGCACCTCGCGGAAGCGCAGCGCGTCCTCGATGTCCACCCCCGCGACGCGCCGGCGCAGCTCCTCCTCGGCGCCGCCCGCCGGGGTGTCCGGGCGGGGCAGCACGAACGTTCCGCCGTACCGCCCGCGCCGGGCCTCCACCAGGCCCTGGTCCTGCAGTACCTTCAGCACCTCGCGCAGGGTGACCCGGCTGATCCCCATCCGTTCCGCCAGTTCGCGCTCGGGCGGCAGCCGTTCGCCGCCCGGCACCAGGCCCAGCCGGACCACCTGGAGGATCTGCTCCAGCGCCTCCTCGAACCCGTTGCCCGCCCGCACCTGCCGCAGCACGGGATTCAGCCGCGCGATCGCGTCGCCTTCACTCGCCGTATCGGTCATCTCGGCTCCGCCCCTTCCCAAGCAATGGTTCTATTCAATACCTTAGGCGCACTCGGCTCACCGAAGGAGAGATTCCAGTGGTAGACCGCACGCCGCCGCTCGCGCCCGAGGAGCTCCGCTCCCTCGTCGCCAGCGGCGAGATCGACACAGTGGTCCTGGCCTTCCCCGACATGCAGGGGCGGCTCCAGGGCAAGCGGTTCGCCGCACAGTTCTTCCTCGACGAGGTCCTCGAGCACGGCACCGAGGGCTGCAACTACCTCCTCGCCGTCGACACGGACATGAACACCGTCGACGGATACGAGATGTCCTCCTGGGACCGGGGCTACGGCGACTTCGCCATGCACCCCGACCTCGCCACCCTGCGCCGCATCCCCTGGAACCCGGGCAGCGCCTTCCTCCTCGCCGACCTCGCCTGGAACGACGGCTCGCCCGTCGTCGCCGCGCCCCGGCAGATCCTGCGCCGCCAGCTGGAGCGCCTCGCCGAGCACGGGTTCACCGCGATGGTCGGCACCGAGCTGGAGTTCATGGTCTTCCAGGACACCTACGAGCAGGCCTGGAACACGGGCTACCGCGGTCTGACCCCCGCCAACCAGTACAACATCGACTACTCCGTCCTCGGAACCGGCCGCATCGAACCCCTGCTGCGCCGCATCCGCAACGAGATGCAGGCCGCGGGCCTGATCGTGGAGTCGGCCAAGGGGGAGTGCAACCTCGGCCAGCACGAGATCGCCTTCCGCTACGACGAGGCGCTGACCACCTGCGACCAGCACTCCGTCTACAAGACCGGGGCGAAGGAGATCGCTTCCCAGGAAGGCGTCTCGCTGACCTTCATGGCGAAGTTCGACGAGCGCGAGGGCAACTCCTGTCACATCCACCTCTCGCTCGCTGATGCCGACGGACGCAACGCGATGGCCGGGGACGGACCAGGCGGAATGTCACCGGTGATGCGGCACTTCCTGGCCGGCCAGCTGGCCGCGCTGCGCGACTTCTCCCTTCTCTACGCCCCCAACATCAACTCGTACAAGCGTTTCCGGCCGGGATCCTTCGCGCCGACCGCCGTCGCCTGGGGCGTGGACAACCGGACCTGCGCGCTCCGAGTGGTCGGCCACGGCCGCTCGATGCGCTTCGAGAACCGCCTCCCCGGTGGCGACGTCAACCCGTACCTCGCCGTCTCCGGCCTCGTCGCGGCCGGGCTCTACGGCATCGAGAACAAGCTGGAGCTGCCCGAGGCGTGCGGCGGCAACGCCTACACCGCCGACTACGCGCACGTGCCCGCCACCCTGCGTGAGGCCGCCGAGCTCTGGGAGAACAGCGAGATCGCCAAGGCCGCCTTCGGCCCCGAAGTGGTCGCCCACTACCGGAACATGGCCCGCGTGGAACTCGACGCGTACGACTCCGCGGTCACCGACTGGGAGCTGCGCCGCTCCTTCGAACGCCTGTAGTCACCGCACGCCACCGAACCACCGAAAGTCTGTGAGGCAACACGTGTCCGATGAGCTGGCCCCACTCAATCTGCGAGTGCTGAATCCGGCCACCGAGGAAACCGTCGCCATCGTCCCGGCCGCCACACGGGACGATGTCGATGCCGCCGTCGCCCGGGCCGCCGCGGCCCAGCGCGCGTGGGCGGCCGCCGCCCCCGCCGACCGGGCCCGGCTGCTGCGCCGCTTCGCCGCGGTCGTCGACGGCCACATCGAGGAACTGGCGCAGCTGGAGGTCCGCGAAGCCGGCCACACCATCGGCAACGCCCGCTGGGAAGCCGGCAACGTACGCGACCTCCTCGAATTCGCCGCCGGGGGAGTGGAGCGGCTCTCCGGCCGCCAGATCCCCGTCGCCGGCGGCATCGACGTCACCTTCCTCGAACCCCTCGGCGTCATCGGCGTGATCGCCCCCTGGAACTTCCCCATGCCGATCGCCGCCTGGGGCCTGGCCCCGGCCCTCGCCGCCGGAAACGCCGTCATCCTCAAGCCCGCCGAGACCACCCCGCTGACCGCGCTGCGCCTCGCCGAACTCGCCCTCGAAGCCGGGATCCCCGAACACCTCTTCCAGGTGCTCCCCGGCCACGGGGCGGTCGCGGGCGACGCCCTCGTCGAACACCCCGGCGTCGCGAAGATCGTCTTCACCGGCTCCACCCGCGTCGGCAAGCAGATCATGGCCAAGTGCGCCGACCGGGTGAAGCGCGTCACCCTCGAACTCGGCGGCAAGAGCCCCAACATCGTCTTCGCCGACGCGGACCTGGAGGCCGCCGCGGCCGCCGCGCCGATGTCCTTCCTCGACAACACCGGCCAGGACTGCTGCGCCCGTACCCGCATCCTCGTACAGCGCTCCGTCTACGACCGCTTCCTGGAGCTCGTCGCCCCCGGCATCGCCGCGGTGGCCGTCGGCGACCCGCTCGACGAGAAGACGCAGATGGGCCCGCTGATCTCGCGGACCCAGCTGGAGCGCGTACGGTCCTTCGTCACCGACGACCTCACCGCGATCCGCGGCACCGCCCCCGAGGGCCCCGGCTTCTGGTACCCGCCGACCCTCGTCACGGACGTCGCCCCCACCGCCCCCGTGGCCACCGAGGAGGTCTTCGGACCGGTCGCCGTCGTCCTGCCCTTCGAGGACGAGGAGGACGCCGTACGCCTGGCCAACGCGACCGAGTACGGACTCTCCGGCTCCCTCTGGACCCGCGACATCGGCCGCGCCCTGCGCGTCTCGCGCGCCGTCGCCGCCGGCAACCTGTCCGTCAACTCCCACAGCAGCGTCCGCTACTGGACCCCCTTCGGCGGCTACAAGCAGTCCGGCCTCGGCCGCGAGCTCGGCCCCGACGCCCTCACCGCTTTCACCGAGACCAAGAACGTCTTCATCAGCACGGAGGCCTGAAGAACATGACCAGCCAGACCCCTGAAGAGATCGTCTGCCGCCGCCTGGTCGGCCGTACCGCCGTCATCACCGGAGCCGGCAGCGGCATCGGCCTCGCCACCGCCCGGCGCCTCGCGTCCGAGGGCGCCAACATCGTCTGCGGCGACATCGACGAGACGGCCGGCAAGGCAGCCGCCGAGGAGGTCGGCGGGACCTACGTGAAGGTCGACGTCACCGACAAGGAGCAGGTCGACGCCCTGTTCAAGACGGCCTTCGACACCTACGGCTCCGTCGACATCGCCTTCAACAACGCGGGCATCTCGCCCCCGGACGACGACTCCATCCTCACCACCGAGCTCGACGCCTGGCGGCGCGTCCAGGACGTCAACCTCACCTCCGTCTACCTGTGCTGCAAGGCCGCCCTGCCCTACATGCAGCGCCAGGGCCGCGGCTCGATCATCAACACCGCCTCCTTCGTGGCGATCATGGGCGCCGCGACCTCCCAGATCTCCTACACCGCCTCCAAGGGCGGCGTCCTGGCCATGTCCCGCGAGCTCGGCGTGCAGTTCGCCCGCGAGGGCATCCGCGTCAACGCCCTGTGCCCGGGGCCGGTCAACACCCCGCTGCTCCAGGAGCTGTTCGCCAAGGACCCCGAGCGCGCCGCCCGCCGCCTCGTGCACATCCCGCTGGGCCGCTTCGCCGAGCCCACCGAGATCGCCGCCGCCGTGGCCTTCCTCGCCAGCGACGACTCCTCCTTCATCAACGCCACCGACTTCCTCGTCGACGGCGGGATCTCCGGCGCGTACGTCACCCCGCTGTAGGCCCCACCCGTAGCCCCCACCCCGTTTCCGTGCCGGCCGGGCGCCGAGAGGCGCCCGGCCGTGCCGTGCCCGCATCCGTGCCCGAACCCCGAGGAGCAGCATGCGCAGCAACAGAACCGCCACCCTCGCCCTCATCGCGGCCGCCGGCTCCGGACTCCTGCTGGCCCCGCCCGCCGAGGCGGACCAGAGCCACTGCCGCCGGGCGACGGTCGGCTCCGGCTGGTACGGCGACAACCAGGCCCGGCTCCAGGAACTCATCGACCAGTACGGAAACTGCAACCCGTACCGGCCGGACCGCGCCAAACCCGTCGCCGTCTTCGACTGGGACAACACCGTCGTCAAGAACGACGTCGGCGACGCCACCATGTTCTGGCTGCTGCGCAACGGAAAGATCCGCCGCCCCGCCGACTGGGCCGCCACCAGCCGCTTCCTCACCCCGGCCGCCGCCACCGCCCTCGCCGGCGCCTGCGACGCCCTCGCCCGCCCCGGCGCCCCGCTGCCCACCGGGACCCCCGGCGGAGCCGGCTGCGCGGACGAGATCAACGCCGTCTACGGGACCGCCGCGACCCGCGCCGGCGCCCCCGCCTTCGCCGGCTGGGACCGCCGCACCACCGAACCCTCGTACTCCTGGCTGCCCCAGCTCATGCAGGGCTGGACCGCCCCCGAGATCCGCGGCTTCGCCGCCGCCGCCCGCGCCGAGAACCTCGCCGCGCCCGTCGGCGCCGTGCAGCAGGTCGGCAGCGGCACCGCCACCGGCTGGGTGCGCTACTACGAGCAGCAGAAGGACCTGATCGCCGCGCTGCGGAAGTCCGGCTTCGACGTCTGGATCAGCTCGGCCTCGCCCCAGCCGGTCGTCGAGGTGTGGGCCAAGGGCGTCGGCATCGACGCGGACCACGTCATCGGCATCCGCAACACCACCACCCACGGCGGGAGGCTCACCTCCCACCTGCAGGGCTGCGGATCCGTCCGGGACGGCGCCGACACGATGACCACCTACATCGACGGCAAGCGCTGCTGGATCAACAAGGAGGTCTTCGGGGTGCGCGGCGCGGCCGCCGAGAAGGTCCAGCCCGCCGCCCGCCGCCAGGTGTTCGCCGCCGGCGACTCCGACACCGACATCTCCTTCCTGCGCGACGCCACCGCCCTGCGGCTCGTCGTGAACCGCAACAAGAACGAGCTGATGTGCCGGGCGTACGACAACAGCGACGGCCGCTGGATCGTCAACCCCATGTTCATCGAGCCCAAGCAGCAGAAGACCGGCCCCTACCCGTGCGCGACGACGGGCTACGTCGACCACGACGGCACCAAGGGACCGGTCCTGCGCGGCGACACCAGCGTCATCCCCGACCAGACGGACTCGGTGTTCCACGACCCGGCCCGCTAGCCGGGATCCGCAAGAGATCCCGGACACGGCCTAGAGGAAGGTGCGGCCCTCGCCCCGGTAGGTCGGGGCGGTGGCCGTCACCCGGTCACCCTCTATCAGGTGCAGCGTGTCGAAGCGCTCGCACAGCTCGCCCGCCTTCGCGTGCCGGAACCAGACCCGGTCGCCGATCAGCAGATCGTCGGCCGGGCCGCCCAGCAGCGGGGTCTGCACCTCGCCCGCCCCCTCCTGGGGGTCGTAGCGCAGCCCCTGCGGCAGGTACGGAACCGGCAGCCGGTCGGCGCCGGCCGCCCCCGAGGCCGGGTAGCCGCCCCCGAGGACCGTCACCACGCCCACACCGGGCCTGCGCACCACCGGCTGCGCGAACAGCGCCGCCGGACGCCCGCTGAAGGAGGTGTAGTTGTCGAACAGCCGCGGCACGTACAGCCCGGACCCGGCCGCCACCTCCGTCACCGCGTCCTCGGCGGCCGTCTGCTGCACACTGCCGGTCCCGCCGCCGTTGACGAACTCCAGGTCCGGTACGACGGCCCGCACGGCCCGCACCACCTCGGCCCGCCGCGCCGCGAGCTCCCTGCGGGCCGCGCCCTGCATCACCCGGATGACCCGGGAGCGCAGCGGCCGGCCGGCCAGCGCGTCCCCGACCCCGGCGACGTGGCCCTCGTACGCCATCAGGCCCACCACCCGGAACCCCGGCCGGGCGGAGACCGTACGGGCCAGCTCGGCCAGCTGCGCCGGCTCGCGCAGCGGGGACCGGAGGGCCCCGACCCGGACCCGGCCGCCGAACAGCCGCAGGGCGGTGTCCAGTTCCAGACAGACGCGGATCTCCTCCGCGCCCCCGTCGCGGGCCCCGTCGATCAGCTCCAGCTGCGCGGGATCGTCGACCATCACCGTGACGGCGCCGGCCAGCTTGGCGTCGTTCGCCAGCTCGGCGAAGCCGGCCCGGTCGGCGGAGGGATACGCGAGGAGCACGTCCTCGAACCCGGACCGGGCCAGCCACAGCGACTCGGCCAGGGTGTACGACATGATCCCGGCGAACCCGGGCCGGGCCAGCACGCGTTCGAGCAGCGCACGGCACCGGACCGACTTGCTGGCGACCCGGACCGGCTTCCCGCCGGCCCGGCGCACGAGGTCGTCGGCGTTGGCGTCGAAGGCGTCGAGGTCCACGATGGCCAGCGGCGCGTCCAGGTGCGCGGTCGCCCGGTCGTACCGGGCGCGGTCGGCGGCGGGGGAGTTCATGGGCGGCAGCTTGCCAGAGGTCTCTACCGGTGGGTAGGGGTCGGCGGCCGCCGGAGGCGGGGACACCGGCCCCGCAGAGCCCCGCCGGGGACCCCGTAGAGTACGGGCAGGCAGCCGTACGGAACGGGGGGCGGAGCCGCCGGATGACCACGACGACACCGCGGACCACGATTCCGGGCGAGCCCGATCCGTGGTCCCCGCCGCCCCACGCCGCACACGCCCCGCCGCGCCGCCACCCCGGACGCGTCCTCGCCACCGCGCTCTGCCTCCTCCTCGGGGGCGGCCTCGTCGGCGGAGCCGCCGTCACCACCTGGGCCGAACACCGCGCCGCGAACCGCCCGTTGCCCGCCGACGCCGCCTACCGCAAGGCCGAGTCGCTGTGGCGGGCCGCGCCCGTGGACACCCTGCTCCCGCCCGTCCTGGCCGGCCCCGCGGCCGGCCCCGGCGGCTCCGACCGGACCTGGACCCGCGTCGCGCTCGCACCCGACGCCGACTGCGCGTCCGCCCTGGCCGCCGACTGGCAGGGCCTGTTGGCCACCACCGGCTGCACCCGCGTGCTCCGCGCCACCTACACCGACGCCACCCGCAGCTCGCTGATCACCGTCGGCCTGGTCTTCACCCCGGCCGCCGCCCCCGAGATGAGCGCCCTCACCGGCCGGATCACCGCCCCGCCCGCGTACGGGTTCACCGACGGGCAGCGCGCCGCCTGGACCGCGTCCGTACGCGACGAGGCCCCCGTCGTGGTCTACGCCGTCTCCGCCTTCGCCGACGGCCGCCCGCTGGACGCGCCCCGCCCCGCCGAGGACCTGATGAAGAAGGACGCCACCGGAGCCGCCGCCCAGGCGGGCCTCGGACACGAGGCCAAGGCCGTCGCCGCCCGCATCGGGGACGGCGTGGCGCTGCTCGCCGCGCCGCCCGTCACGCCCGCGCCGAAGGCCGGCCGATGACCCCGCGACGGGTGCTCGGGCGGGCCGCCGCAGCCCTGACCGCCGCCGCCCTCCTCACGGCCGCCACCGCCTTCCCGGCCGCCGCCGACACCATCCGCGACCGTCAGTGGGGCCTGCTCGCGCTCCGCGCCGAGGAGGCCTGGGGCACCACCCGGGGCGACGGGGTGACCGTCGCCGTCCTCGACACCGGGGTCGACGACTCCCACCCCGACCTCGCGGGTCAGGTCCTCGAAGGCACCGACCTCATCGGCATGGGCGCCGGCCGCGGCGACCGGGCGTGGGCCCGCCACGGCACCGCCATGGCGAGCATCATCGCCGGGCACGGCCACGGCCCCAGCCGCGGCCAGGGCGTCCTCGGGATCGCCCCGCAGGCGCGGATCCTGCCGGTCCGGGTGATTCTCGAAGAGGGCGACCCGGGTCGCGGCAAGGCCCGCGACAGCAAGGGCGGAGCCCTCGCGGACGGCATCCGCTGGGCCACCGACCACGGCGCCGACGTGATCAACCTGTCCCTCGGCGACGACAGCGACTCCGCCCACCACGAGGCGGGCGAGGACGAGGCCGTCCAGTACGCGCTCGCCAAGGGCGTGGTCGTCGTCGCCTCCGCGGGCAACGGCGGTGAGACGGGCGACCGCGTGTCCTACCCGGCCGCCTACCCCGGGGTGATCGCCGTCACCGCCGTCGACCGCCGCGGCAAGAAGGCCAAGTTCTCCACCCGCAACTGGTACGCCACCGTCAGCGCCCCCGGCGTCGACGTGGTCATCGCCGACCCCGACCGCTCGTACTACGAGGGCTGGGGCACCAGCGCCGCCGCGGCCTTCGTCTCCGGCGCCGCGGCCCTGATCAAGGCCGAGCACCCGGACCTCGCCCCGGCCCAGATCAAGAAGCTGCTGGAGGACACCGCCTCCGACTCCCCGCCCGGCGACCGCGACGACGCCCGCGGCCACGGGACGGTGGATCCCGTCGCCGCCCTCCAGGCCGCCGAGTCGATGCAGGCCGAGGCCCCGGTGCCCGCACCCGCCGCAGCCAGGCGCACGTACTTCGGCCCCGGCCCCGAGCCGGTCCGCCCGCCCGAGCGGAGCGCCCGGTTCGGCGCCCCCGCGGCGGCGGTCGCGGGAGCGGTGCTGCTCGTCCTGGCCGCCGTACTGGGCCGGCGCCCGCGGCGGGGCACCCGGGGCCGCGACCGCGGGCCCCTCACGGGACCTCCGCACCCGGCACAGTAGGGTCGGGTAACTGTGGCGAACATGGCGAACAAGAACATTCCCGACCCGGGCTTCTCCGACGACGACGGCTCGGCCGATCCCCGGCTGACCGCGGCCCTGGCCGCCTGGTCCCAGGACCGGGCCAAGGAGCCCGAGGTGCTGGCCGCCCTCAAGGGGGCCCGGCTGCTGGTCCCCGTCGTCGCCGTCCTCGGCGAGGTGGAGACCGACCCGGAGACGGGCCTGAAGCGCGAGAAGACCAGCGACATGGCCGTCCCGACGCTCCGGGCCGGCGACCGGCGGGCCCTGCCCGCCTTCACCTCGACCGCCTCCCTCGCGCTCTGGGACCCGGCCGCCCGCCCGGTGGCGGTCCCCCTGCACCAGGCCCTGGCCGCAGCCGCGCACGAGAAGGCCGACACCGTGGTCCTGGACCTGGCCGGGCCCGTCACCTACCAGCTGACCGGCCCCGCGCTGCTGGCCCTCGCCGAAGGCCGTACGGACGCGGGCCCGCTGGCCGATCCCGCCGTACGGGAGGCCGTACGGGCCGCAGTGTCCGCGGAACCGGCCGTGCTCCGCGCCCACCTCGGCCCGGGCGGCGCGGACGCCGACGGCACCCTCGCGATCGTGCTGGCCGGCGGGGCTCAGGCGCCCGCCGCGGCCCGCCGCGTCGCCGAGGCCCTGGCGGCGGACGCCACCTTGCGGGCCCGGCTGGTGCGGGGGCTGGACCTGGCGCTGCTGCCGCCGGACGCGCCGGTCCCGCCGGGCGAGGCGCTGTTCACCCGCTGAGCGGAGAAGAGGACGAAGAGAAGAGAAGAGGAGAGGCGGGTCACACGGGAAGCCCCCGTGCCCGACGGGTTCGGCGCGTTCTTCGGAGCGCTCGGCCTGCTGTGCGCGCTGCTCTCGCTCTCCCCGACGCTGCGGCGGCTCCTGCGGCACGT
>NZ_JBEZKE010000044.1:0-44476 GCF_040651555.1 Streptomyces sp. NPDC048424
TCATCCACCGAAGTGGACGGGGTATCAACTTCTGGCGTTGATTTTTGGCACGCTGTTGAGTTCTCAAGGAACGGACGCTTCCTTTGTACTCACCCTCTCGGGCTTTCCTCCGGGCTTTCGTTCTGTGTTCTTACGTTTCCGACTCTATCAGACTCTTTCGTGTCCGACTTCCTCGGTGCTTTCCAGTTCCAGCGCTTTCGCGCTTTCTCTTCCCGGCGATTCCGACTCTATCAGATTCTTTCCGGGCCGTTTCCGGCTGGATTCGAATTCCGATGGCCTTCGGAGGGCCTTTCCCTTTCGGGCGGATCAGACTTTATCAGGTCTCCCTGGTCTGGATTCACACCCGCTCGCGCGGATCGTCCGGACACACGTGTGTGCCCGGGTGTCGTGCGAGGTGGAGACGTAAACGTACTGGAGCGGGGCCCCCGGATGCAAATCCGGTTGCCCCGCTCCCGTTCCGGCGTTACGGCGAGGCTCAGACCTCGACGACGACCGGGAGGATCATCGGGCGGCGGCGGTAGCCGTCCGAGACCCACTTGCCCATCGTGCGGCGGATCAGCTGCTGGATCTGGTGCGGCTCGGCGACGCCGTCGGCCGCGGCGCGGGCGATGGCTTCCTCGATCTTCGGGATGACCGTTCCGAAGGCCGAGTCGTCGATGCCGGAGCCGCGGGCCTGGATGTTCGGGCCGCTGACGACCTTGCCGGTGCTGCTGTCGACCACGACGTAGACCGAGATGATGCCCTCGTCACCGAGGATCTTGCGGTCCTTGAGGTGGACTTCCGTGACGTCGCCGACCGAGAGGCCGTCCACGTACACGTAGCCGGCCTGGACCTTTCCGGAGATCCGGGCCTTGCCGTCGATCAGGTCGACGACCACGCCGTCCTCGGCGATGACGATGCGGTCCTTCGGGACGCCCGTCATGGCGCCGAGCTCGGCGTTGGCGCGCAGGTGGCGCCATTCGCCGTGGACCGGCATCAGGTTCCGCGGCTTGCAGATGTTGTAGAAGTACAGCAGCTCGCCGGCCGAGGCGTGGCCCGAGACGTGCACCTTGGCGTTGCCCTTGTGCACGACGTTGGCGCCCCAGCGGGTCAGGCCGTTGATCACGCGGTAGACCGCGTTCTCGTTGCCCGGGATCAGGGACGACGCCAGGATCACGGTGTCGCCGGGGACGATCCGGATCTGGTGGTCGCGGTTGGCCATGCGGGACAGGGCCGCCATCGGCTCGCCCTGGGAACCCGTGCAGACCAGGACGACCTCGTGGGCCGGCAGGTCGTCGAGGGTCTTGACGTCCACGACGAGACCGGCCGGGACCTTCAGGTAGCCGAGGTCGCGGGCGATGCCCATGTTGCGGACCATCGAGCGGCCGACGAAGGCGACCCGGCGGCCGTACTCGTGGGCGGCGTCGAGGATCTGCTGGATGCGGTGCACGTGGCTGGCGAAGCTGGCCACGATGATCCGGTTGTGGGCGTTCGCGAAGACCGTGCGCAGGACGTTGGAGATCTCGCGCTCGGGCGGGACGAAGCCCGGGACCTCGGCGTTCGTCGAGTCCGAGAGGAGGAGGTCGATGCCCTCTTCGCTCAGACGCGCGAAGGCGTGCAGGTCGGTGAGGCGCTTGTCCAGCGGGAGCTGGTCCATCTTGAAGTCGCCGGTGGCGACGACCAGGCCCGCGGGGGTCCGGATCGCGACGGCCAGGGCGTCGGGGATGGAGTGGTTGACCGCGATGAACTCGCAGTCGAAGGGGCCGAGGGCCTCGCGCTCGCCTTCCTTCACCTCGAGGGTGTAGGGGCGGATGCGGTGCTCCTGGAGCTTCGCCTCGATGAGGGCCAGCGTCAGCTTGGAGCCGATCAGCGGGATGTCCGGCTTCTCCCGGAGGAGGTAGGGGACGGCGCCGATGTGGTCCTCGTGACCGTGCGTGAGGACGATGCCCTCGATGTCGTCGAGGCGGTCCCTGATGGACGAGAAGTCCGGCAGGATCAGGTCGATGCCCGGCTGCTCCTCTTCGGGGAAGAGGACGCCGCAGTCGACGATCAGCAGGCGACCGTCGAACTCGAAGACGGTCATGTTGCGGCCGATCTCGCCGAGACCACCCAGGGGGGTGACTCTGAGGCCGCCCTTGGGCAGCTTCGGCGGCGGACCGAGTTCCGGATGCGGATGGCTCAAAAGTTTCTCCTCACCACGCACGCCACGTACCCGGAAGGCACGTGGCGCGCATGTCATTCGTGCACTTGCTCTTGTCTGTTCTGTATTTGTTCGTCTTGCTTATTCAGTTGTGAAGTCTGTTGTCAGAGCTGTACCCCGCCGGCGGCAAGATCGATCTTGAGCTGCGCCGTCTCTTCGGCGGTCAGCTCGATCAGCGGGAGCCGGAGCGGGCCCGCGGGCAGGCCCTGCAGGTTCAGCGCGCCCTTGGTCGTCATCACGCCCTGGGTGCGGAACATGCCGGTGAAGACCGGGAGCAGCTTCTGGTGGATCTCGGCGGCCTTCTGGACGTCTCCGCCCAGGTGGGCCTCCAGCATGGCGCGCAGCTCGGGGGTGACCACGTGGCCCACCACGGAGACGAAGCCGACCGCGCCGACCGACAGGAGCGGCAGGTTCAGCATGTCGTCGCCCGAGTACCAGGCCAGGCCGCTCCGCGCGATGGCCCAGCTTGCGCGGCCGAGGTCGCCCTTGGCGTCCTTGTTGGCAAGGATACGGGGGTGCTCGGCCAGCCGTACGAGAGTTTCCGTCTCGATCGGGACACCACTGCGGCCGGGGATGTCGTAGAGCATGACCGGCAGCTCGGTGGCGTCGGCGATCGCCGTGAAGTGCCGGTAGAGGCCCTCCTGCGGCGGCTTGCTGTAGTACGGGGTGACGGCGAGCAGGCCGTGGGCGCCGGTGCGCTCGGCCTGGCGGGCCAGTTCCAGGGTGTGGCGGGTGTCGTTGGTGCCGATGCCGGCGACCACGTGGGCGCGGTCTCCGACGGCTTCGAGCACGGCTCGTACGAGGTCGTTTTTCTCCGCGTCGGTGGTGGTCGGCGACTCACCGGTGGTGCCGTTGATGATCAGGCCGTCGTTGCCTGCGTCCACCAGGTGGACGGCGAGCTGCTGCGCGCCGTCGAGGTCGAGTGCGCCATCCGCCGTGAACGGCGTGATCATGGCGGTGAGGACCCGCCCGAAGGGGGTCTGCGGAGTCGAGATCGGAGCCATGGGTAACACGCTACTCGCTGCCATGCTCGCGGTGTCCCCTCGGGGGACGTCAACGGGGTGTGCCGCCCGGCGGCGGCCGGGGGGAGGTGTTGGACGCCGGCACTGCCTGCTCGGGGGTTCAAGCAGTGCCGGGTCCGTTTGATCAGCCTAGATGAAGTTTACGAAACGTCGCAATACGGACACTTAGGACTTGACGCAGCACATCTGTACGCCGCAGGAGCAACGGGCCTTACGGGGCAACGCGCCCGTTGCCGTTGTAGGCCGCGTACGTGAGCGGCATGAGCTTCGCCCAGTGCTGCTCCATCTTCTCGCCGACCATCTCGATCTCCCGCTGCGGGAAGGACGGCACCGCCGCGAGCTCGTGCTGCGTGCGCAGGCCGAGGAAGTGCATCAGCGAGCGCGCGTTGCAGGTGGCGTACATCGAGGAGAAAAGACCGACCGGCAGGACCGAACGGGCAACCTCCCGGGCCACGCCCGCGGCGAGCATCTCCTGGTAGGCCTCGTAGGCCCGCACGTAGGAGTCCTCCATGACGCGGCCGGTCAGCTCCTGCTGCGCCGGGGTGCCCTCGACGAAGACGTACTTGCCCGGGCGGCCCTCCTGGACCAGCTTGCGCTCCGCGTCCGGGACGTAGAAGACCGGCTCGAGCTCCCTGTAGCGGCCCGATTCCTCGTTGTACGACCAGCCCACGCGGTGGCGCATGAACTCGCGGAAGACGAAGATCGGGGCGCTGATGAAGAAGGTCATCGAGTTGTGCTCGAACGGGCTGCCGTGGCGGTCCCGCATCAGGTAGTTGATCAGACCCTTGGAGCGCTCCGGGTCCTTCTGCAGCTCCTCCAGGGACTGCTCGCCGGCGGTGGAGACGCGCGCGGCCCACAGCACGTCGGAGTCGGCGGCGGAGTGCTTCACCAGCTCCACCGTCACGTCACTGCGGAAGCTGGGTTTCAGATCTGAAGCGGCGGTCTCGCTCACCGGGGGTCCTTCCAAACGTGCGTTCCTGGGGCGCGCCCACTCTACGGCGCCCCCCGCGGGTCCTCGCGCAATCGCACGCGCACGGCGGACCCCGCACAGCTGACGCACAGCCATGAAATCTGGTGAATGTCCCGAAATCCGGCACCGATTGACCGGTTCGTTCGTCCTACCTAGGAGAACGCACACCCACCCATCTCGAGGAGATTCGCTCTGATGTTCCTCCGGCGTGAAGCCGTCCCGTTCGCTTTCGTCTCCGAGGCCGACCGTTTCCGAAGCAACGTCACTCCGCCGCCGCGCGAGCGTCTGAGCCGGACCCAGATGGCCGCCCGTAGTCTGGTCGGACTGACCGTGGTTGCGGGGCTCGCCGGCTCACTGCTCTTCGGTATGCCCGCACTGCAGCCGAGCAAGGCACCGGAGAAGTCGCAGCAGTCGGAGGCGTCCGAGGGGCGGTAGCCTCACGGGCACAGCCCAACCGAACGTGCATGTGAGTGAGGTCCAGCCGTGCCCCTGCCCTTCCTGACGGCCGACGGCGTATCCGATGCGGATGACGACGGCGACGGCGACGAGGTCCTGGCCCATGCCGACCACGACCGCTGGCGCCGGCCCTACCGCCCCGGCCCTTGGCGCGTGGCCATCTCCGCGCTGCTGCTCCTGCTGTCCGCCTTCATGCTGCTGGCCACGATGATCATCGCGTTCGCGGGTGCGTGGAGCGGTGCCGGGATCTGCCTGGTGGCCGCCCTCGCGGTCGTCGCGTCGGCCGTGCAGACACTGCGCGTGGGCGTGTGGGTGAGCCGTGCGGGACTGCGCCGGGTGGGGTTCTTCGTGACCCGCACGGTCAAGTGGAGCGAGATCGCCGAGCTCCGTACGGTGCAGCAGCCGGTGCGCTGGCTCGGGCTGCCGAGGACCGTGCAGGGGCAGGCGCTGACGATGTCCGGGCACGACGGCGCGTCGTTCGCCGCGCCGGTGCTGCTGACCGACCACAACGCCGATTTCCTGTCGCGGGCCGAGGCCTTCGACCGGGCGGCCGACACGGTGGGTGCCTGGGCCGACGAGTACCGGCCCGTGCCCGCCTGATCAACAGCGGCGCGCCCGGGGAGCCCGTACAGGTGTCAGACCTGTACGGGCTTCTTGTCGTGCAGGGCGATCGCCCGCTGCATGGCCTTGCGCGCCCGCGGGGTGTCCCGGGCGTCGTGGTAGGCGACGGCGAGCCGGAACCAGCTGCGCCAGTCCCCCGGCGCGTCCTCGGTCTCGGCCTTGCGGCGCGCGAAGACCTCGTCGGCGGAGTCCCGCAGGATCCGCCCGTACGCGTCCCGCTCCAGCTCGTCGACGGGCAGTCCGCCCTCGGCCTCCAGCTCGGTGGCGAGGTGGTTGGCCCGGGTGACGAACTGCGTGTTCTTCCAGAGGAACCAGACGCCGATGACCGGCAGGATCAGCACGGCCACCCCGAAGGTGACGGTGAGCCAGGTGCCGTGCCCGATCAGCATCAGGCCGCGGCTGCCGACCAGGACGAAGTAGACGACCAGGACGGCGGCCGTGAGGAAGTACGTGATCTTCGCGCGCATCGTGGAATCAGCCCAGGTCGAGGAAGTGTTCCAGGCCGAAGGTGAGGCCCGGGGTCTGCGTCACGCGGCGCGCGCCGAGCAGGATGCCCGGCATGAAGCTGCTGTGGTGCAGGGAGTCGTGACGGATGGTCAGGGTCTCGCCCTCACTGCCGAGGAGCACCTCCTGGTGGGCCAGCAGTCCGCGCAGGCGGACGGCGTGCACCGGGACGCCGTCGACGTCCGCGCCGCGGGCCCCGTCGAGGGCCGTGGCGGTGGCGTCGGGCTGCGCGCCGAGGCCGGCCTCGGCCCGGGCGGCCGCGATGAGCTGCGCCGTGCGGGTCGCCGTACCGGAGGGGGCGTCGACCTTGTTGGGGTGGTGCAGCTCGACGACCTCGACGGACTCGAAGTAGCGGGCGGCCTGGGCGGCGAACTTCATGGTGAGGACGGCACCGATGGAGAAGTTCGGGGCGATGAGCACACCGGTCTCCGGGGAGCCGTCGAGCCAGGTGTTCAGCTGGGCGAGGCGGCCCTCGGTCCAGCCGGTGGTGCCGACCACTCCGTGGATGCCGTGGCGGATGAGGAAGTCCAGGTTCCCCATCACCGAGGCCGGGGTGGTCAGCTCGACGGCGACCTGGGCGCCGGCGTCGGCCAGCGTCTCCAGTTTGTCGCCGCGGCCGAGGGCGGCCACCAGCTCCATGTCGTCGGCGGCCTCGACCGCCTTGACCGCCTCGGCGCCGATGCGGCCCTTGGCGCCGAGGACTGCCACGCGCAGCTTGCTCATGTTGCTTCCTTACTCACGTACGGAACTAGGCGACCGCTTCGTCGAGACGGGCGGCCTGCTTCTCCTTCAGCGGGCCGATCACCGCGAGCGAGGGGCGCTGGGCCAGTACATCCTGTGCGACCGAGCGGACGTCGTCCGGGGTCACCGCGGCGATCCGGGCCAGCATGTCGTCGACCGACATCTGGTCGCCCCAGCACAGCTCGCTCTTGCCGATCCGGTTCATGATGGCGCCGGTGTCCTCCAGGCCGAGGACGGTGGAGCCGGACAGCTGGCCGATGGCCCGCTTGATCTCGTCGTCGCCGATCCCGTCGTTCGCGACCTTGTCGAGCTCGTCGCGGCAGATCCGGAGAACGTCGTGGACCTGGTTGGGCCGGCAGCCCGCGTACACGCCGAAGAGTCCGGTGTCGGCGAAGGCCGAGGTGTACGAGTACACGCTGTAGGCGAGGCCGCGCTTCTCCCGGACCTCCTGGAAGAGCCGGGAGGACATGCCGCCGCCGAGGGCGGTGTTCAGCACGCCGAGCGCCCAGCGCCGCTCGTCGGTGCGGGCGATGCCCGGCATGCCGAGGACCACGTGGGCCTGCTCGGTCTTGCGGTTCACCAGCTCGACGCGGCCGGCGGTGCGGATGCGCTTGGCGCCGCTGCGCGGGCCGATCGGCTCGGCGTCGGTGCGGCCGAGGGCGCCGGCCTTCTCGAAGGCGGCGCGGACCTGGCGTACGACCTTGTTGTGGTCGACGTTGCCGGCGGCGGCCACGACGAGGTGGGTCGGGTCGTAGTGCTTCTTGTAGAAGCGGCGGATCCGGTCGGCGCCCAGGGCGTTGATCGTGTCGACGGTGCCGAGGACGGGGCGGCCCAGGGGGGTGTCCCCGTACATGGTCTGCGCGAACAGGTCGTGGACCATGTCGCCCGGGTCGTCCTCGGTCATCGCGATCTCTTCGAGGATGACGCCGCGCTCGGCGTCGACGTCCTCCTCGCGGATCAGCGAGCCGGTGAGCATGTCGCAGACCACGTCGATGGCGAGCGGCAGGTCGGTGTCGAGCACCCGGGCGTAGTAGCAGGTGTACTCCTTCGCCGTGAAGGCGTTCATCTCGCCGCCGACCGCGTCGATCGCGGAGGAGATGTCGAGGGCGGTGCGCTTGGCGGTGCCCTTGAAGAGGAGGTGCTCCAGGTAGTGCGTGGCGCCGTTCAGCGTGGGCGTCTCGTCACGGGAGCCGACGTGCGCCCAGATGCCGAAGGTGGCGGAGCGGACGGAGGGCAGCGTCTCGGTGACGACGCGCAGTCCGCCGGGCAGGACCGTGCGCCGGACGGTGCCGATGCCGTTGCTGCCCTTGAGGAGGGTTTGGGTACGGGCGACGGCCCGCCCCTCCGAAGAGGGGCGGGCCGTCACACGGGAACTACGCGACATCACTTGTCGGAGTCGTCCTTGTCAGCGTCGTCACCGGCGGTCTCGCCGTCGATCACGGGGACCAGCGAGAGCTTGCCGCGCTGGTCGATCTCGGCGATCTCGACCTGGACCTTGGTACCGACCGCGAGCACGTCCTCGACGTTCTCCACGCGCTTGCCACCGGCGAGCTTGCGGATCTGCGAGATGTGCAGCAGGCCGTCCTTGCCCGGCATGAGGGAGACGAAGGCACCGAAGGTGGTGGTCTTGACGACCGTACCCAGGTAGCGCTCGCCGACCTCCGGCATGGTCGGGTTGGCGATCGAGTTGATCGTGGCGCGGGCGGCCTCGGCGGCCGGGCCGTCGGCGGCACCGATGTAGATGGTGCCGTCGTCCTCGATCGTGATCTCGGCGCCGGTGTCCTCCTGGATCTGGTTGATCATCTTGCCCTTGGGCCCGATGACCTCACCGATCTTGTCCACCGGGATCTTGACGGTGATGATCCGCGGGGCGAACGGGGACATGGCGTCCGGCGTGTCGATCGCTTCCATCATCACGTCGAGGATGTGGAGGCGGGCGTCGCGGGCCTGCTTGAGGGCGGCGGCCAGGACCGAGGCCGGGATGCCGTCGAGCTTGGTGTCCAGCTGGAGCGCGGTGACGAACTCCTTGGTGCCGGCGACCTTGAAGTCCATGTCGCCGAAGGCGTCCTCCGCACCGAGGATGTCGGTGAGGGCGACGTAGTGCGTCTTGCCGTCGATCTCCTGGGAGATCAGACCCATGGCGATACCGGCGACGGGGGCCTTGAGCGGCACACCGGCGTTCAGCAGCGACATGGTGGAGGCGCAGACCGAGCCCATGGACGTCGAACCGTTGGAGCCGAGGGCCTCGGACACCTGACGGATCGCGTACGGGAACTCCTCGCGGGTCGGGAGGACCGGCACGATCGCGCGCTCGGCGAGCGCGCCGTGGCCGATCTCGCGGCGCTTCGGCGAACCGACGCGGCCGGTCTCACCGACGGAGTACGGCGGGAAGTTGTAGTTGTGCATGTAGCGCTTGCGGGTCACCGGGGAGAGGGTGTCCAGCTGCTGCTCCATGCGGAGCATGTTGAGGGTGGTGACGCCCAGGATCTGCGTCTCGCCACGCTCGAACAGCGCCGAGCCGTGCACGCGCGGGATGGCCTCGACCTCGGCGGCGAGGGTACGGATGTCCGTGATCCCGCGGCCGTCGATGCGGACCTTGTCCTTGATGACGCGCTCGCGCACCAGGGCCTTGGTCAGGCTGCGGTAGGCGGCGGAGATCTCCTTCTCGCGGCCCTCGAAGGCCGGGAGGAGCTTCTCGGCGGCGATCTCCTTGACGCGGTCCAGCTCGGCCTCGCGGTCCTGCTTGCCCGCGATGGTCAGCGCCTGGGAGAGGTCACCCTTGACGGCGGCCGCGAGGGCCTCGTACACGTCGTCCTGGTAGTCCAGGAAGACCGGGAACTCGCCCTCGGGCTTCGCGGCCTTGGCGGCCAGGTCGGCCTGGGCCTTGCAGAGGACCTTGATGAACGGCTTCGCGGCGTCGAGACCCGCGGCGACGATCTCCTCGGTCGGCGCCTGGGCGCCGCCCTTGACGAGGGCGATGGTCTTCTCGGTGGCCTCGGCCTCGACCATCATGATCGCGACGTCGCCGTCCTCCAGGACGCGGCCCGCGACGACCATGTCGAAGACGGCGTCCTCGAGCTCGGTGTGCGTCGGGAAGGCCACCCACTGGCCGCGGATCAGCGCGACGCGGACGCCGCCGATCGGGCCGGAGAAGGGCAGACCGGCCAGCTGCGTGGACGCGGACGCGGCGTTGATCGCGACGACGTCGTACAGGTGGTCGGGGTTGAGCGCCATGATCGTGGCGACGACCTGGATCTCGTTGCGCAGGCCCTTCTTGAAGGACGGGCGCAGCGGGCGGTCGATCAGGCGGCAGGTGAGGATCGCGTCCTCGGAGGGCCGGCCCTCACGGCGGAAGAAGGAGCCGGGGATCTTGCCGGCCGCGTACTGCCGCTCCTCGACGTCCACCGTCAGGGGGAAGAAGTCGAGCTGGTCCTTGGGCTTCTTCGACGCGGTGGTGGCGGACAGCACCATCGTGTCGTCGTCCAGGTAGGCAACGGCGGAGCCGGCGGCCTGGCGGGCCAGACGGCCCGTCTCGAAGCGGATGGTGCGGGTGCCGAAGGAACCGTTGTCAATGACGGCCTCGGCGTAGTGGGTCTCGTTCTCCACTAGCGTTTTCTCCATTTTCGTCGTCTCCGTCCGCCGCCCGTGTGGCGGTGGACGGTTGCGGAGAAGCGCTCCTGGCGTGCGGGCCGGTCTTCGATCGAAGCATCCGGTTCGTTGCCCCCTGGGGGCATTCCGGGTGCCACTACCGAGGACCGGCGGCGTGGGAGGGCGCTCCTCCTCTTCAGTTGTGCGCGTCTTCCTCAGACGCGCACGTGCGTCCGTTCCAGACTACAAAGGGTCCGGTCCGGTGCGCACGTACAGCAAAGGGAGCGGCCCCCTGATGTGGGAACCGCTCCCTTCACGGCGTGTTACTTGGCGCCGGCCGCACCGCGGCGGATGCCGAGGCGCTCGACCAGCGTACGGAAGCGCTGGATGTCCTTCTTGGCCAGGTACTGCAGCAGGCGGCGACGCTGGCCGACCAGGATCAGCAGACCACGACGGGAGTGGTGGTCGTGCTTGTGCGTCTTGAGGTGCTCGGTCAGGTCCGAGATGCGGCGGGAGAGCATCGCAACCTGGACCTCGGGGGAGCCGGTGTCGCCCTCCTTGGCACCGAACTCGGTGATGATCTGCTTCTTCGTAGCGGCGTCGAGCGGCACGCGTACTCCTCGTTTTAGGTCTTCGTTGCCACCGAGTGCCCCAGGTCTGAGTCTCTGGGGAGCTTCCGTAACTCGGGAGGCGGGGTCCGCTGAGCGCAGTCCACAGACCCTGCGAAGGGATCCGGGGGACGCGTACACAAACGGCCGTCACACAGCGTACCAGGCTGCCGGGACGCGGCGTCTCAGCTGGTGAGAGCGCGGGCCCGGGAGTAAACGTCCAGCACGGCCAGGGTCAGGGGGACCAGGCTGAGCAGGACCGCCGCCTCGGTGAGGTCGAGCAGCCTTCCCCAGAAGGGTGACAGACCCTTGCTCGGGATGACAAGCGCTATTCCCGCGAGGAGGGCCGCGCCGGCGGCGACGGCGGCGGTCAGCCAGATCGTACGGAGGTCCAGGCCGCTGCGGTCCTGCTCGAGGACCAGGGCCTCGAGCAGGTCGGTCGGCGGGTGCAGGGCCATGCCCAGGATCAGCAGGGCGATGGCGGCCAGACCGGCGGTCAGGGCGCACACGACCTGCGAGGTGTAACGGAAGAGGCGGGCGCGCAGCAGCATCGCGAGGCCGGTGGCGAGGGCCAGCAGCCGGCCCCAGGTGTTGTCGGAGAAGCCGAGGACGGCGGCGGACGCGACGGCGACGGCGGCGCAGCCGCCGACCAGGCCGAGGAGCATCTCGTGGCCGCGGCGGGCCTGGGCGGCGATCGCCTCGGCGTCGAGCGGGGCGCCCTGCTCGTGCTGGTCGGAGCCGGGCTGGTCACCGTACGGCTCGGTCTCGTAGCGGTCCGGGGTCTCGTAGTCCTCGGTGGCGCTCTGCGGGGCGGCGTAGCCGATGGGCAGGCGGGCGAAGCGGGCGGAGAGGCCGGGGAGGAAGGCGACGAGGCCGATGGCCACGGGGGCGCAGGCGGCGGCGGTGTGGGTCGCGGAGGCCTCGGTGGCGATGGCGACGAAGGTGGCGAGGGTTCCGGTGGCGGCGACGAAGGTGGCCGCTACGAAGGGGGCGTCGCCACTGGGGGTGAGCGCGACCAGGGCGACGGAGGCGACCAGGACGCAGACGCAGCCGAGCAGGAACTGGAGCCGGCCGGGTCCGTCGCCGACGGCCGGGGCGATGATCCCGGAGCCGGCGATCAGCAGGTGCGGGAGGGCGCCGAGGCCGAGGGCCACGGCGGAGAGGCGGTCGCGGTAGACGCGGGCCCGGACCCCGGCCACGCCGGTGAGCAGGACGCCGACGGCTCCGGCGATGATCCCGGGCAGGCCGTGCATGTCGTGGCGGATCGGGTCGGCGTACCAGAGGACGAAGCCGAGCATGACGAGCAGCAGGCCGGCGCCGGCCAGGCCCGCGCCGCGCAGCATGTCGTCGCTCCAGCGGTGCCGGTCGCGTACGACGGCGGAGGCGACGGCGTCGGAGACGTCGTCGAAGACCGCGGGCGGCAGGGACTCGGCGAAGGGGCGCAGGCTCAGCACCTCGCCGTCGAGGATCTGCTGGGCGGCGAGGGTGCGGGCGCCATCGAGGACGGTGCCGGAGCGGCGTACGAGGTGGAAGCCTGTCGGGGCGCCCACGGGCTGGGTCTGGCCGGTGAGGCGCAGCAGCTCGGGATAGACGTCGGCGACGGCGATGTCCTCGGGGAGGGCGACGTCGATCCGGCTGTCAGGAGCCACGACGGTGACCCTGCAGAAGCCCGTCGTTGCGGCCGTACTCACCTGTGTGACCCCCCTGGTTGGTGCCCGCACCGGCGGACGATTCGCGGATGCGCATGCTGCGCGCGCCACCCTACCGGGCGTCAGCCCTACTGTCGGCAAGTAGGATCACCGTCGCGTGGGGGAACCCCCTTCGCGCCCGGGACTTGGGGGCGCCGGTTATGACGTCCCGTCCGTTTTCGAGGGATTGATGCTCCGGTGAGCCAGATCGTCGTCAAACGCCCGCCGCGGTCCCTGCCGCCCGAGGTCCCCTCGGACGAGCTGAGACTGGAAGCTCCGCCCGAACTTCCGCGCGGGCAGCAGGAGGGCATGCTGATGCAGCTCCTGCCGATGCTCGGCATGGGCTCTTCCGTCGTCTTCTTCTTCATGCCGGGCGCGGCACCTTTCATGCGCATCATGGGTGTGCTGATGCTCGTGTCGACCGTCGGCATGGTCATCGCCCAGCTGATGCGCCACCGGCGCGGTACGCAGGGGCAAATGGCCGATGTGCGCCGGGACTACCTCAAATACCTGGCGCAGACGCGCCGTCAGGTACGCCGGACCGCGCGGGCGCAGCGCGACGCGCAGCTGTATCTGCACCCGGCCCCCGAGCAGTTGTGGTCGGTCGTGGCGGAGGGTTCGCGGCTGTGGGAGCGGCGGGTCGGCGACCCTGACTTCGGGCAGGCCCGGCTCGGACTGGGCGCGCAGCGGCTGGCGACCACGCTGGTGGCGCCGGAGACGGCGCCGGTGGACGAGCTGGAGCCGCTGACCGCGGGCGCGATGCAGCGCTTCCTGAAGGTGCACTCCACGCTGGACGGGCTGCCGGTGGCGCTGTCGATGCGGGCGTTCTACCACGTGACGGTGTCCGGGGAGCCGGACTCCGCGCGCAGTACGGCGCGGGCGATGGTCGCGCAGCTGGCGACGCTGCACTCCCCCGAGGACCTGATGGTGGCCGTGGTGGCCGCCCCGGGTGCGGTGCCCTCGTGGGACTGGACGAAGTGGCTGCCGCACACGCAGCTCCCGGGCCAGGTCGACGGGGCCGGTACGAAGCGGCTGTTCGGCGACGACCTCGCCGAGCTGGAGGGGCTGCTGGGCCCCCGGCTGGAGGGCCGGCCGCGGTTCAGCCGTGACGTGTCCCCGGTGCTGGACCAGCCGCACCTGGTGGTCGTGCTGGACGGTGGCATGGTGCCGCCGGACTCGGTGTTCGCGGCGGCCGAGGGGCTGCAGGGCGTGACGATAGTCGAGGTGGTCGCGGGCGAGCTGGACGAGCCGCGCGGCGGGCTGTCGGTCGTGGTGCGGCCGGGCCGGCTGCGCCTGGAGTCGGGCGCGGGGGTCGCGTACGAGGGCGTCCCGGACACCCTGTCGCTGCCCGCGGCCGAGGCGCTGGCCCGGCAGCTGGCGCCGCTGCGCACGGGCGGCGGGGACGACGACGAGCCGCTGCTGGCCAACCTGGACTTCACGGACCTGCTGAACCTGGGCGACGCGGCCGCGGTGGACGTGGCGCGGACCTGGCGGCCGAGGTCGGCCGGTGAGCGGCTGCGCGTGCCGATCGGTGTCGGCGAGGACGGCACCCCGGTCATGCTGGACCTGAAGGAGGCCGCTCAGGAGGGCATGGGTCCGCACGGCCTGTGCGTGGGCGCGACCGGTTCCGGCAAGTCGGAGCTGCTGCGCACGCTGGTGCTGGGCCTGGCGGTCACGCACACCTCGGAGACGCTGAACTTCGTGCTCGCCGACTTCAAGGGCGGTGCGACCTTCACCGGCATGGGGCAGATGCCGCACGTCGCGGCCGTCATCACCAACCTGGCGGACGACCTCACGCTCGTGGACCGCATGGGCGACTCGATCCGCGGTGAGCTGCAGCGCCGTCAGGAGCTGCTGCGTTCGGCGGGCAACTACGCCAACATCCACGACTACGAGAAGGCCCGCGCGGCCGGCGCCCCGCTGGAGCCGCTGGCCTCGCTGGTGCTGGTCATCGACGAGTTCAGCGAGCTGCTGACGGCGAAGCCGGACTTCATCGACATGTTCATCCAGATCGGCCGCATCGGCCGGTCGCTGGGTGTGCACCTGCTGCTGGCCTCGCAGCGTCTGGAGGAGGGCAAGCTGCGCGGCCTCGACACGTACCTGTCGTACCGGATCGGTCTGCGGACCTTCTCGGCGGCGGAGTCGCGGACCGCGATCGGCGTGCCGGACGCCTACCACCTGCCGTCGGTGCCCGGTTCGGGCTACCTGAAGTTCGGTACGGACGAGATGACCCGCTTCAAGGCGGCCTACGTGTCGGGCACCTACCGCTCGGGCGGGCCCGACCTGTCGGTGGGGCTGTTCCCGGTGGAGCGGCGGCCCGCGCTGTTCACGGCGGCTCCGGTGCCGGTGGTGTACGCGGCCCCGGACCCGGCGTACCTGGCGGCGCAGACGCCGCGGGAGGACGACGCGCTCGCCGACACGGTGCTCGACGTGATCGTGAGCCGGCTGGAGGGGCAGGGGGTGCCGGCGCACCAGGTGTGGCTGCCGCCGCTCGACCAGGCCCCGCCGCTGGACCAGCTGCTGCCGGCGCTGGCGCCGAGCGCGGAGCGCGGGCTGCACGCGGACGGGTACACGCGGCCCGGCGGGCTCGTGGTGCCGCTCGGCCTGATCGACAAGCCCTTCGAGCAGCGTCGCGAGGTGCTGTACCGGGACTTCTCGGGTGCGGCGGGCCACATGATGGTCGTCGGCGGTCCGCAGTCGGGCAAGTCGACGCTGATGCGGACGCTGATCTGCTCCTTCGCGCTCACCCACACCCCCCGCGAAGTGCAGTTCTACGGGCTGGACTTCGGTGGTGGCAGCCTGTCGGCGGTGGCCGAGCTGCCGCACGTCGGCGGGATCGCCTCGCGTCTGGACCCGGAGCGGGTACGGCGTACGGTCGCGGAGGTCGGGGGCATCCTCAACCGCCGCGAGGAGTTCTTCCGCGCGAACAACATCGACTCGATCGGCACCTACCGGCGGCGCCGGGCGGCGGGCGACCTGCCCGGTGAGCCGTGGGGCGACGTGTTCCTGATGGTCGACGGCTGGGGCAACTTCAAGGGCGAGTACGAGGGCCTGGAGCAGATCGTCACGGACATCGCGTCCCGCGGTCTGGGCTACGGCATCCACGTGGTGATCACCGCGGCGCGCTACATGGAGGTGCGGGCCGCGCTCAAGGACCAGATGCTCAGCCGGCTGGAGCTGCGGCTCGGCGACACCATGGACTCCGAGTTCGACCGGAAGGTCGCGGCGAACGTCCCGCCCGGCATGCCGGGCCGCGGCCAGGTGGCGGAGAAGCTGCACTTCCTCGGCGCGCTCCCGCGGATCGACGGCTCGCACGAGGCCGGGGACCTGTCGGAGGCCACGGCGGCCTTCGTGGAGGCGGTGAAGCAGAACTGGGCGGGCCAGGCGGCTCCCGGCGTCCGGCTGCTGCCGCGGCTGCTCCACTCGGACCAGCTGCCCAAGGGCGGGGAGTTCCCGGGCCGCGGGATCGCGATCGGCATCGACGAGAACGACCTGGAGCCCGTCTTCGTCGACTTCGAGTCCGACCCCTTCCTCCTCGTGTTCGGCGAGAGCGAGTCGGGCAAGACGAACCTGCTGCGGCTCATCGCCAAGCAGATCTCCGAGCGTTACACGCCGGACCAGGCGCGGCTGGTCGTGGGCGACTACCGGCGCAGCCTGCTCGGGGCGCTGCCGGAGGAGCACCTGCTGGAGTACGCGCCGATGGCGAGCTCCCTGCAGATGCACATGGAGGCGCTGGGCGGGGTGTTCTCGCGCCGGCAGCCGCCGACCGACGTCACCCCGCAGCAGCTGCGCGACCGCAGCTGGTGGACGGGCCCGGACGTGTTCATCGTCATCGACGACTACGACCTGGTCTCCACCAGCCAGGGCAATCCGCTGGCGCCGCTGGTGGAGTTCCTGCCCTTCGCCCGGGACACGGGCGTCCGCTTCATCATCGCGCGCAACTCGGCGGGTGCCTCGCGTTCGCTGTACGAGCCGTTCATGCAGCGGATCAAGGAGCTGGGCGCGCAGGGCCTCGTGCTGTCCGGCGACCCGTCCGAGGGCGACCTGGTCGGCAACGTCCGGCCGCGTCCGATGCCGCCGGGCCGGGCGTACTTCGCCTCGCGCAGGCGGGGGACCTCGCTGGTGCAGCTCGGGCGGATGCCGGGCCACATGTGACCGCCTTCCCGGTGGCCGGGCACCTGTCAGGGGCCGGCCACCGGGGAGGATCGGGTGGAAACCTCTCCCGGCCGGCGGCGCAGCCCCGATAATCGGCGGTGAAGACCGCGCCACCGAGGGAAAGGCCTCCTATGGGCACCCAGCAGGAGAAGGACGAGCTGTACGCGCTGGACATCAGCGGTGTGGAGTGGGAGGGGCCGCCCGGGACCAGCCCGGACGAGGAGCGGGTCGAGATCGCCCGGCTTCCCGAGGGCGCGGTGGCCATGCGGTCCTCGCTGGACCGGGACACGGTGCTGCGCTACACCGCCGCCGAGTGGGAGGCGTTCGTACTCGGGGCCAGGGACGGCGAGTTCGACCTGGACCGGCACCGTCCCTGAGGGGACCGCAGCACAATGCCGAAGGGGCGCGCCCGGTGCGGGCGCGCCCCTTCGGCGCGTACGGAAACGACGTACTCGACGTGCTACCGGGCTCAGTAGGCCTCGGTGAACAGGCGCGAGGCCTTCACGTCGGTGGCGCGGTAGTCGCCCTTGCCCTGCTCGATGAGGCGGGCGACCTGCTCCAGCGTCTTCTGCATGTGGTCGGCCTTGGCCTTGTACTTCCCCTGGAGGACGACGTACTCCTTGTGCGCGTCACCGTCCCAGGTGTCGGTGACGACCTTCAGGGCCGACTCCATGTCCTTCAGGTCCTGGACGATGTGTCCGGAGACGACCCGGATGCGGTCCGCCATCTGCTGGACCGTTTCATACCGGACCTTGGTGTGTCCGTCATTGCCGCCCGACATGTTCTTCTCCTTCTCGCTGCGCTGCGGTGACTCGTGAACGACGCTGGTGTCAGATGCTGTTGAGGCCGGAGTTGTTGCCTCCGCCACTCGACTGGACAGCCTTGAACGCGGCGCGCACCTCGTCGTCCTGTGCGTTGCTGAGGTTCTTGGTCTGCGCCACCGCGTTGTGCAGGACGCCGAGCAGACGGCGGATCTCGTCGTGGTCGTCATTGACCGTGCTCTGCGCGGAGATGAACCCGGAGGCACCCACACCGGTCCAGCCGGCGCTCACCGTCGCGAGGATGTCGGCGAGCTCGCGGGCCTGCCTGGTTACGGCGTTGGCCGTCTCCTCGATCTTGTTCTTCGCCTTGACGACCGGGTCGTCTGCAAGTCCGAAGGTGTTCGTGCTCATCGAAGCTCCTCACTTCTCAATTCGCCGGCAGAACCGGCGGATTGCGTGGCGGAGCGGATCCGGCCCCGGCGCGGTTTTGAGCCACGCGCCTCGGGCCTTCCCCCTCCGCTCCACGCGATCCCCCGATCACACTCGTGAAGCCTGGTGTCACTCTAGCCAGTTCGGCGCCCAGTCCCAACACCGGTAGGCCGCTTCCGTTGATGAACTGTGACCGTTCACTGCAAACGGCGTCGGCGGCCGCGTGCATCCCGAATGACCGTCGCGGTGCCCGCGATGACGGCGATGAGGACGGCGCCGATGCCGAGAGCGTACGTCCCGAACCGCTCCTCCCGCTCCTGGGCCGTCTCGGTGAGCTGGAGCGCCGCCGCCTCGGGGGCCGCCGCCGGGGGCGGTCCGGGGTCCGGGACCGGGGCCTTGGGGACCTCTTGGTCCTGGCTGAGCGCGCGCACCGGGTCGACGATGCCCCAACCGACGTAGTCGTCATGGCCGTTGATCGAGCGCTCGGCGGTGTTCTGGATCTGCCAGACGATCTGCTCGGCGGACCAGTCCCCGTGCTCGGCGCGCAGCAGGGCGGCGACCCCGGCGACGTACGGGGCGGAGAAGCTCGTGCCGTTGTCGATGCACTGGCCGAAGCCGGGGACGGTGGACACCATGTCGACGCCGGGCGCCGCCACCCCGATGAAGTCGCCGGGCTGGGAGAACGGGGCACGCTCGTTGTTGCGGTCCGAGGCCGCGACGGCGAGCACTCCGGGGAAGGCCGCCGGGTAGGTCTTGCGCTTCTCGCCGGTCATGCCGTCGTTGCCGGCGGAGGCCACCACCACGACGTTGGCGGCGAGGGCCTTCTGGACCGACTTGCCGAGCTCGGAGTCCGGGGACAGCTGCGCGTCGGTGTCCTGGGAGATGTTGATCACTTGGGCGCCCTTGGCGACCGCGTGGTCGATCGCCTGGCTCAGCGACAGGGCGTTGCCCTTGCCCTGCCCGTCGTTCTGCCGGATCGGGATGATCGTGGACTCCGGGGCCAGGCCGACGAAGCCGGTGCCCTCCTGGGGGCGGGCCGCGATCAGCCCGGCGACCTTCGTGCCGTGGCCGACCGTGTCGGCCGTACCGTCGCCGCCCTTGGGGTCGACGAAGTCCTTGCCGGCGCCGGTGTCGAGGGCGCCGCTGATCTGCGGGTTCGCCCGGTCCACACCGGTGTCGATGACGGCGACGCGGACACTGGCGCCGTTCTTGTCCTTGCCCTTGGTCTGCACCCAGAGCTCGTCGAGCAGCAACCGCTGCAGGGCCCAGGGGCGGTCCTCGATCTGCTTCTTCATGGGGAAGGTGCACTCCCCCGCGCCGTCCAGGCGCAGGGCGTACGGAGGCTGCGGCGCGGGGGCTTCGGCCGCGGCGGCCGCGCCCGCGGCGCCGGGGACCAGGGCGAGGGCGAAGGCGGCGGCGAGGAGCGCGCTGCGGGGCGTCTGGGGCTGGGACATCGGCGGCTTCCTCACGAACCCTGGGGCTGGCGGGCGGAGTTGGTGTCCAGGCGCGGGCCCTTGGAGAGGAACTCCGACCAGGCGATGGGCACCATGGCGGGCGTGATGTTTCCGTAGCCGAGCCGGACCTGCGCCTGGCTGGCCTCGGGGCGGCCGTCGGTGCCCCCCTTCGCCTGCGGGTCGGGCGCGCCGATCTTCGACTTCTCGGCGTCGCTGTCGCCGTTGGCCTGGACGGCGTACCGCAGACCGGTGTCGGTGACCAGGAAGAGCGAGCCGCCGGCCGTGGTCTGCTTGCCCTGGACCTGCGTGTAGAGCAGCCCGGAGCCCGGGGTGACGTACGCGCTGGTGCCGCTGGCGGTGATGTCGATGGGGAAGCCGGTGCCCGCCCAGGTGCTCAGGGTCTGGTTGCCCTGGCCGTCGACGGAGCGCAGGACGTTGCAGACGGTGTCGCGGTTGTTGGAGCCGCCGCCCGTCTGGGTGCCGGCGGTCGGCGCCGTCTGGTTGATGCGGTCGGACTTCTCCTGCGGCCACTTGACGTCGGCGGCGAACGGGGTGGCGTCCGGGCTGAGCGACTGGAGGTCGACCTCGCGGGGCTTGCCGTGCATGTTGAGGCCGTCGGTCGCGGGCGCCGAGATCAGCAGCCAGGCGACGAAGTCGGAGACCGGTGCGACCTTCCCGGGGAGCACCACGTAGTGCTGCGCGCCGGAGCCGGTCTGCGCCTTGAGCACCATGCCGACCTTGTTGTCGGCGGTGACCAGGCCTTTGACGTCGGCGTTGGCGCCGGCCTTGCCGGGGAGCGGCGGGAAGGCCAGGTCGTCGCCGGAGTTGAGGGTCCCCAGCCATTCCGGGGTGACCTGCTGCGGGGTGGCGCCGGTACCGACCAGCGCGTTGGTCATCGTCCCGGCGGCGGGGGTGCCCTCCGGGAACTTGTACTTCGTCCCGGTCCAGTCGACGAGGTAGCGCTCCTTGCCCGGGCCGGTGCTCTGCACGTACAGCGACTGGGTCTCGGTGAGCCTGCGGGCGTCGTCCGTCTTGGCCGCCTCGCGGTCGGCGAGGACGAAGGTGGCGGTCTGCACGCCGCGGCCGTTGCCGCCCGGCTGCTGGCAGACGGCCCAGCGCTTGGCCTTGCCGGCGTCCTCCTTGGACGGGAGCCGGTCCGGGGCGTACTGGATGCCGATGATGGGGCCGCGCGGCGGCTTGCCCGCGTCGAGCACCTTGTCCTCGACCTGGATCACCTTGAACTTCTGGGGATCCAGCAGGAGTCGGGCGGAGGCGAGGTTCAGCACCGGGTGCAGCCGGGTCTGGTCCTTGCCGTTGACCTTCGTGGTCAGGACCACGTACCGGGTCGTCGAGTCCTTGCCGACGATGACCCGTGTCCCGGGCTCCGCCCAGCCCTTGGGCGCCGTCGGCTTGAACATGCCCCAGGCGCCGAACGCGGCGAGCACGAGCGCGCCGACGATCAGGCCCGGCAGTACCGCGCGCAGCGGGCGCGGCGCGCCCTCCTCGGTGCCCGTGGCGGATGGCTGGAGGAACGCGGCCACCGTGCGCCGCTTCGCAAAGGTGTACGCGTTGAGCTCATCACGTCGTGATGCCATGACCGCCTGTTTCTCCCCGCACGGCCCGGCCGGTGAGTACGGTCCCCGGGCCTCGATTGTCGGACCGGGCACCTACTATGCCTCTTGACCGACGGTATGCACGGGCCGGGTAGGGTGAGGCTGCCGCTCAGCGCCTCCCACACCGGGGTAATCAGGGCTTGTTGAGGTGGATTGGGGAGATTCCGGGGTCGTGCGGCAGGTGTCGCGCAGCGCCCGGACTCATGGGTTCCGGCCCTGGGGGCACCGCCCAGCGTGGCTGGGGGAGAGAGGGGAAGTGCGCGAGTGATGGCAACCGCGACGGAGCCGCAGACCGGCGCACCTGCGCCCGCACCCGCCCGCGGCGGGGTGACGCCGCAGCCGAAGTCGAGCCCCGGCCGCTTCGGTCCGTTCCGACTGCAACAGCTCGTACTGCTCCAGGTCGCGGCGGCCGCGCTGCTGGTGGCCTGGGTGGTCGAACCGATGCTGCTGGTGCCCGTCGGCGCACTGGCGCTCGTGCTGGTGGTGCTCGCGGTCGTACGCCGCCACCAGCGCTCCCTGCCGGAGTGGATCGGCGGCGCGCTCGCCCTGCGTGCGCGCCGCGGCCGTGCCGCTTCCCTCGTCGTGCCCGCGGGCACCGAGCCCGGGCTGGCCCCGCTGGTCGAGGCCGATCCGGCGCTGCGCACGCTGACGTTCAGCGACCGCGAGCGGCGTCCGGTCGGGATGATCGGCGACGGGACCTTCCTGACCGCCGTCGTCCAGGTGGACACCGACGCCACCGCGCTGCGGCCCGACCGGGCGGCGCGACCGCTGCCGCTCGGCCTCGTACGGGACATCCTCGAAGTCGACGGCATCCGGCTGGAGTCCGCCCAGCTGGTGCAGCACACCCAGCCGGCGCCGGCCCCGCACCTGCCCGCCCAGTCGATGGCCACCCGCAACTACGCGCCGCTGCAGGCCCGGACCGGGACCCCGGCGGTGCGGCTGACCTGGATCGCCCTCAAGCTCGACCCGGAGCTGTGCCCCGAGGCCGTCGCCGCGCGCGGCGGCGGGCTGGCGGGGGCGCAGCGGTGCGTGGTGCGCGCGGCCGACCAGTTGGCGAGCCGGCTGGCCGGGTCCGGGTTCACGGCCACCGTGCTGACCGAGCAGGAGCTGACGGCGGCGCTGGCCACGTCCTCGTGCGCGAACCCGATGGCGATCACCCAGGCCGGCCGGTCGGCCAGCACCGGGCGGCGCACCGAGGAGACCCCGAGGACCTGGCGCTGCGACGACCGTCGGCACACGACGTACTGGATAGGCCGCTGGCCGCAGCTGGGCGGTGCCGGAGCGGCGGCGCTGCCGCAGTTCGTGGCGCTGCTGACCTCGCTGCCCGCGCTCGCCACGAACTTCAGCCTGACGATGGCCCCGGCCGAGCGACAGGGCGTGACCCTGACCGGACACGTACGGGTGACCGGCCGCAGCGACGAGGAACTCGTCGCGGCCCGGAGGGAGTTGGAGAGGACGGCGCGGGGCGTGAAGGCCGGGCTGGTCCGGCTCGACCGTGAACAGGTACCGGGGCTGCTCGCTTCGCTGCCGCTGGGAGGGACGCGATGAGGGGCGGTTTCGGGCTGGTCGGCCCGCGACGGGAACGGCACGTGGTGCCCTCGGCGGACCTGGACGCGCTGGCGCTGCCGGTCGGGGACGACGGGGTCGTCATCGGCGTGGACGCCGAGGGGCGGCCGGCGGTGCTCGGCATCAACCGGCCGACGCCGTACGAGGTGACGCTGATCGGCGGCCTGTGGACGGCGCAGGTGCTGGCGCTGCGCGCGGCGGCCACGGGCGCGCGGGTGGCGGTGGAGACCGGGCGCGGCCAGGTGTGGTCCGGGCTGGCCCAGGCGGCGGGCGGCGGGCAGCAGTGCGTGACCCTGCACGAGGTGGGCCGGGTCCCGCCGCAGGGCGCCTCGGCCGGCAGCCCGGTGCTGGTGGTCCGCGACTGCGGGATGCGGCCGCCGCGCGGGCGCGTGGTGGCCGGGCCGTGGCAGTCGGTGCTGACCCTGCTGCCGTATCTGAGCCCCACGGCGCCGCGGTTGCTCCAGCAGTCCTCGCTGGTGGGCGTGCAGCGGGTGTCCCCGGACGAGGCGGAGCAGATCGGCCGCCTGATGCAGCTGCCGCGGCAGGCGGTGGCCTCCCTGCCGACGCTGGGCGACGGGGTGACGCTGTGGTGCACGCCACGGGACCGGCAGTTCGTGATGACCCAGGGGACGGAAGCGGAGACGGGCCTGCTCGGCGGAGCCCGGCGCATCGACTGACCACGGCCCCCTGAGGGGGGCGGACAGTGGTGTCGGGGCGCGATTAGGCTGGGTGCGGGCGCGGCGAGGTGGACGCCGGACCGGTGTTCGACAGACCAGGAGGACCAGTGAGCGGCGATCGGAACGAGAGGCGCGGCGGGACGTGGGACGTCCCGACGGACGATCAGTCCGATGCGGAGCCCGAGCTGACGGGCGAGTTCACCATCGACTACACCCCGCCGGCCTGGTACACGCAGGGCGCGGCCCCGGCCGCGCAGGTGCCGGGGCTCCCCGAGGGCAGCGGCTTCGAGCCGCACCGTCCTTCGGACGTGGAGTCTCCCTCGACGATGCGGATCGCTCCGCCGGCGCCGCGGACCCCGTCCGACGGCGCGGGCCTGCCCGTCCCGTTCCCGGCGCCCACGCCGGCCGAGACCCCGCTTCCGGGCCCGGCGCCGACCGCGTTCGAGGCATCGGCCCCGGCCCCGCTCGACGCCGTCCCGCCGTTCCCGGCGCCGGCACCCGCTCCGGCTCCGGCCCCGGCTTCTGCCGAAGCCCTTCCGCCGTACCCGGCTCCGGCTCCGATCGAGACGCCCCTTCCGGCACTGCCTCCGATCGACGCCCCGGCCCCGACCCCGGCTTCCGTCGACGCCCTTCCGCCGTACCCGGCTCCGGCTCCGGCTCCGATCGAGGCGCCTGCTCCGGTGCCTGTGGAGGCTCCCGCTCCGGCCCCGGTCGATGCCCTTCCGCCGTACCCGGCCCCGACCCCGATCGAGGCGGCGGCTCCGGCCGACGCGCTCCCGGCGTACCCGGCTCCGGTGCCCTCGTACGCGGACCCCGCCCCTGTCGAGGCTCCGGCCCCGGCCGAGGACGCCCGGCCCGCTCCCGACGCCCCGGCCCCCGTCGCGCCGTTCGGCCCTCCCGCCGAAGCGGCGCCGTCGTACGCGGCTCCCGCGCTGGAGCCGGCTCCGATCGAGGCTCCGGTCCCGGTCGAGGACGCCCGGCCCGCGCTCGACGCCCCGGCGCCGTTCGCGCCCCCCGCCCTGGACCCGGCACCTCTCGAGGCCGTGACTCCGGCTCCGGCTCCGGCCGAAGACGTTCGGCCGGCACCCGACGCGCCGGCGCCGTTCGCGGCCCCGGCGGCGCAGCCCGCCTCCGGAGGCTGGGCCGGTCCGCAGGACACCCCCGCCGACGGGGTGCCCGTGCTGCCTCCCGCCGAGCAGGCACCGGCACCGGCGCAGACCGGCGCGGAGAACCCGTTCGGGGGGCCCGCCGGTGAACTGTCTTCGCTGCCGCCCTCGTTCGCGACGCAGGACGCCTATCCGTTCCAGCCGCCGGCGCCTGCCCCGCAGCAGCCTCAGCCGCAGCCGCAGCAATACGACCCCCGTGCCGCCGGGCAGTGGCCCGTGGGACCCGGCCAGCAGCAGCAACAGCCGCCCCAGCCCCAGCCGCACGACCCGCGTTACCCGGCCGGCCCGACCGGCGGCGGGGCGCCGCTCGGCTACACCGCCGCGGTCGAGCTGTCCTCGGACCGCCTGCTGCGCAACAAGCAGAAGCCCAAGAACAACAGCAACGTCGGCGGCCGCTTCCGCTTCGGCGGCAAGGCGGCCGAAGCGGAGCGCCAGCGCAAGCTGGAGCTGATCCGCACCCCGGTCATGTCCTGCTACCGCATCGCCGTCATCAGCCTCAAGGGCGGCGTCGGCAAGACCACCACGACCACCGCGCTCGGCGCCACCCTCGCCACCGAGCGCCAGGACAAGATCCTGGCCATCGACGCGAACCCCGACGCCGGTACCCTCGGCCGCCGCGTGCGCCGCGAGACCGGTGCCACCATCCGCGACCTGGTCCAGGCGATCCCGTACCTGAACTCGTACATGGACATCCGCCGGTTCACCTCGCAGGCGCCCTCCGGTCTGGAGATCATCGCCAACGACGTGGACCCGGCCGTCTCCACGACCTTCAACGACGAGGACTACCGCCGCGTCATAGAGACGCTGGGCCGCCAGTACCCGATCATCCTCACCGACTCGGGCACCGGCCTCCTCTACTCCGCCATGCGCGGGGTCCTGGACCTGGCCGATCAGCTGATCATCATCTCGACCCCGTCCGTCGACGGCGCCAGCAGTGCGAGCACCACCCTCGACTGGCTCTCCGCGCACGGGTACGCGGACCTCGTCTCCCGCTCCCTCACCGTCATCTCGGGGGTCCGCGAGACGAGCAAGATGATCAAGATCGAGGACATCGTGCAGCACTTCGAGACCCGCTGCCGCGGTGTCGTCGTGGTGCCGTTCGACGAACACCTCGCGGCCGGCGCCGAGGTCGATCTCGACATGATGCGGCCCAAGACGCGCGAGGCGTACTTCAACCTCTCCGCGCTCGTGGCCGAGGACTTCCTGCGGGCCCAGCAGCAGGCCCCGCAGGGTCACTGGGGCGCACCGCAGCAGCCCCAGCAGTCCCAGCACCCCCACCCCCAGCAGCCGCAGCCGTACGGACAGCCCCAGGGCCAGCCCCCGTACCAGCAGCCGCCGCAGCAGCCGCAGCCCTACGGCCAGCCCTACCCGCAGCCCGGCCAGCCCTGGCAGCAGCCCCCGGCCCCGCAGCAGCAGCCGCCGCAGCCCCAGCAGCCCCCGCGCGACCCGCGCCTCGGCTGAGCGCCGACACAGCGAAGGGCCCGTACCACCCCAAGGGTGGTACGGGCCCTTCCACTTCGTCCGTCAGCGGCGCAGGTCGTACGTGTCCGTCAGCACCCGTGCCCGCTTCACGTCGTCCGCGATCGCCTCCAGCAGCCCGTCCAGCGACTCGAACCTCGCCATCCCCCGCACGTACGCGAGGAAGTCGACGGCCACGTGCTTCCCGTACAGGTCCAACCCGACCCGGTCGATCGCGTACGCCTCCACGGTCCGCTCGGTGGCGTCGAACTGCACGTTCGTCCCCACCGAGATCGCCGCCGGCATCCGCTCGCCGTCCGCCGTCAGCCAGCCCGCGTAGACCCCGTCCGCCGGGATCGCGGTGTGCGGCGCCGTCTCCACGTTCGCCGTCGGGTAGCCGAGCTCGCGCCCGCGCTGCGCACCGCGCACCACAACGCCCTCGACCCGGTGCGGGCGTCCCAGGATCTCGGCGGCGCCGTCCATGTCGCCCTCGGCCACCAGCCGGCGCGCCAGCGTCGAGGAGAACGGCACGCCGCCGCCCGCCGCGCCCCGCTCGACCAGGTCCACGACGTCGACCTCGTAGTCGTACGTGGCGCCCAGCTCGCGCAGGAAGTCGACGTTCCCGGCGGCCCGGTGGCCGAAGCGGAAGTTCGGGCCCTCGATGACGGACCGCGCGTGCAGCTTGTCGACGAGCACCTTCACGATGAAGTCGGCCGGGGACAGCTGCGAGAACTCCGCGGTGAACGGCAGGATGAGCAGCGCGTCCACGCCCAGCCCGGCCATCAGCTCGGCGCGCCGGTCGTAGGGGGCCAGGATCGGCGGGTGGCTGCCGGGGCGGACGACCTCGCTCGGGTGCGGGTCGAAGGTGACCACGACGGACGGGACGCCGAGCGCACGCGCCGTGGACACGGCCCGTCCGATGATCAGCTGATGTCCCCGGTGCACGCCGTCGTAGGAGCCGATGGTGACGACGCTGCGTCCCCAGTCCTGGGGGATGTCCTCCAAGCCACGCCAGCGCTGCACTGTGACCGCTCCTCGCCCGAACCCGGTTGGTCCTTGAACTGATTGCCGATTGCAGGTCTAAGACTGCCATGCCGGTGGCCGGTGCCCCGCATCGGCGTCGGGGTGGGGTCCGCTGCCGCGGCATATCGTCACGTCACGTCCGGCGCCGTCCTGCTGAGGGTCTCCACCGTCCGCCGTGCGCTCGGCCCCAGCAGGGCGGCGGCCTCCGCGCGCGCCTCCGCCAGCCAGCGGGCGACCAGCGCCCCGAAGGCCGGTTCGGACCGGGCCAGCTCCACCGTTCGCCGCTCGAAGACCGCGGGCCCGCCGGGGGCCCGCAGCAGCTGTCGCCCGGTGCGCCGCAGCAGTTCCCGCGTACGGGCCTCCGGGCGCCCGGAGGTTCCGGCCGCGAGCCCCGTGAGGAACGCGCCGAGGACCTGCGGATCGGCCTCCTCGCGCAGCAGTACGCCGGCCAGCTCGCCCCGCAGCGTGTACGAGCACTCCCCGCCCGGCGCGGCCAGTACGGCGGCGAGCTCCGCCCTGACCCCCACCGGGGCGTTCCGCAGCAGGTCCAGGACCAGCGGGCGCAGGACTGGATCCGCGGCCGGGCCCTGTTCGAGCCGCCGGTCCACGAAGACGGCGGCGTGCGGTGCGTCCCCGGGCCGCCGCGCGAGGTGTTCCCGTACGAGGTCACCCGCGCGGCGGGCCAGCCCCGGCGTGGTCAGCGCGGCCAGGGCGCGCACCACCTCCCCGTCGGCCCGGGCCCGCAGGGCGGCGAACACCGCGTCCGGGTCGGGCAGTACGGGCAGCGCCGCGACCAGCGCCGCAGCGGGCAGCCGGGATCCGTGCTCGGGGTCGCGGAAGCAGGCGAGGGCCTCGGGCAGGTAGCGGCCGCGCACCTGCGGGTCGCGCAGCAGCACGGCGAGGGCGCTGCCGTGCAGGGTGGCGTCCGCGGGCCGGGCGAGCAGCGCCTGGGCGGCGTAGCGCAGCAGGTCGCGGTCGGCGGGGGTGCGCACGTGCGGGGCGGTGGCGAGCCCGTAGGCGGCGGCCGCGACCCGTCGCCCGGGCCGTTCGTCGTGCGCCCACCGGTCCACGGCCCGGGACATCGCGGAAGGCTCCTCCTCGGCGAGTACGGCCAGCAGCTCGTCGGCGCGGGGGTGCGCGGCGGTGACGAGCGCCTCGGTGAGGTCGTCCACGGCGAGGCGGCGGTGGGTGTGCAGCAGGGCCTGCGCGGCGGTGGCGACGGTGGCCCCGGGCCGGCCGCGCAGCCGGCGGCCGTCGGCGAACCAGGCGCAGAGCAGCGGCTGCGCGCGCTGCGGGTCCCGGGCGAGGCGGCGGGCCGCGGCGTCGAGGTAGCGGTCGCCGGGGACCGCCTCGGCGGGGTCGGCGGGCAGCAGGCGGCGCAGCAGGTCGAGGCGGTCGGGCTCGGGCAGCCGGAGCCGGTTCCAGAACCAGCCGCCGAACTCCCCCGGGCCGGCGCGGGCCACGTGCTCGGCGAGGGCGTGCAGGACGGGCAGGTGGGGGTGCGCGTCGGGGGCCCGGAGCAGGCTCTCGCGCAGCAGCCGGGTGGCCCACCAGACGCGGTCCGGGTCGGCCTGCGCCACTTCCTCGGCGAAGCCGTTCAGGGCGTGCACCAGCCGGGTGAGCTCGTGGCGCAGCTGGTCCGGGGCGAGTCTGCGCAGGGCCTCCAGGACGGGGCCGATCCGGTGCCGGGGCACGGAGGGGCCCGGCCCGGCGGGCCCGTGCACGAGGAAGCCGAGGGCCGTCGGGACGTCGAGGTGGCCTGCCTGGATCCAGTCGGACAGCTCCTCGTGGGCGAAGCGGTAGCCGGCCCCGGCGGGCACCAGCAGGCCCTCGGTGAGCACGGCGGAGGCCCAGCCGGTGCGCCACGGGAACAGCTCCTCGAAGGAGGCCCGGTCCAGTTGTCCCTGCCCGGGCCCCAGGCAGCGGCGCGCGGCCTCGTGGACGCTGCCGGCGATGCGCGCCGCGAGCCGGCGGACCCCGGGGCCGTGCACCCTGGCTCCGCCGGCGTCGGCGCGGGCCGCGGCGGTGCGGAGGGCTGTGCGCAGGCACAGCAGGTCCAGGTGGGCGGCGAAGATCTCGTCCCGGCCGGGGCGGCCGGCGGTGACCCCGGCGGCGCGGAGGTCGGCCAGCAGGCTGAGCGTGAGCGGGTGGCGGGCGTCCACCGGGCGGACGGCGTCGGCGGGGATGCCGAGCCGGTCCCGGACCGTCTCGGCCTCGGCGGGGGTGAGGTCGCCGATCGGGAGCGCGGGCGGCAGTCGGCGGGCCGGGCGGGGCGGGGTGTGCAGCGCGTCGGGCGGGTAGAGGGAGCCGGCCCGCTCCCAGTACTCGGGCCGGGCGGCGACCACGAGTCGGGCGCCGGTTCCGCGCAGCCAGGCGGTGGTGGCCTCGGTCCAGGGCCCGAGGCGGTGGGCGAGTTCCGGCGGCATCTCCTCGGGGGCGTCGAGCACCACGAGCAGGGGCCGTCCGGCGCGGGCTGCGACGTGGGCGAGGTGTGTGGCCGGGTCGGAGCCGGTTTCGGCGGGGCCGGGCGCGGTGGGGGTGGCTCCGGCGGAGCCGGGCGCGGTGGGGGTGGCTCCCGCGGAGCCGGGCACGCCTGTTGCCCTGCCGGGCGGGGTGGGGGCGGTTCCGGCGGAGCCGGGCGCGCGCCGGGACGTCTCCTCGGACGCCGAACGTGGCGGGGGGTCGGAGAGCGGAGCCCCGATGCGTTCGGCGCCCTGCGGGGATCGCCCCGACACACACCCGACCCCGCCGGAACCGCCCCGGGGGTCGGAGAGCGCCTGCGAAGATCCGGTCCCGTCGGAATCGGCGATGCGGGCGGCCCTGGTCAGTGCGCGCGTCAGGGCGTCGGACAGGGAGGTGTCGGTGGGGTGGAGGTCGGCGCCTCGGAGCCAGAGGGTCGGGGCGGGGCGGGGGCCGTGGGCTCGGCGTGCGGCCAGGGCCGCGAGTGTGGTGGTGCGGCCCGTGCCGGGGGCTCCGACCAGGCCCAGGACCGGGCTGTCGCCCTCCGTGAATTCCGTCAGTGCGGAGGTGATCCGCGGTCGTTCCACCGGTTCGGGGGAGGGCGGTTCCAGGGTGGTCGCCGTGAGTTCCAGCGCCCCGGCGAGGTTCAGATCGGGGCCGTGGCCCGGCACGGTGGCGGCGTTGCGCTCCAGCAGGGCGGCCAGCGGGCCGGAGGGGTCGGCGGCGGCGGCCGTGCGGAGGGCCACCGCGAAGGGGGCCGAGCGGTGTTCCGCGGGGAGAGCGGTGCCCAGGACCGCGAGCACCGCTCCGGTCGCGGCGTCGAGGACCGGGCCCCCGCAGGCCTCCCCGCCGAGCAGCAGCGCGTCCCGGCCGTCCGTGCCGATCGCCAGCTCCACCGCCGGGTAGCCGGCCTGCGCGCCGCCCAGCACCCGCGCCTGGCGCCAGCCGCGCGCGGGCAGCCGTACGTACGTCCCGGGATCGATCGCCTCGCGCATCGCCACCGGCAGCGGCCGCATGCCGAGCCCGTCGGTCCGTACGAGCGCCAGCGCCAGCCCCGGCAGCGCGGTCACGTCGGCCGCCTCGGCCAGCCAGGTCCGTCCGGGGCCGTGCAGGAGCACCCGGGTCAGTCCGGCGACGGCCTCGTGGCTGGTGACCACCGTGCCGCTGTCGTCGGCGACGAATCCACTGCCGCGCACCCGCCCGGCGGGATCGCTGATCTTGACGAGCTCCGCCATGGCCGCACCACTCCCCCGCAACGCCCCGTGGTCACGACGGTAGGCAGGTGAAGATCAGCACGAAAAGCACGCGAGGCGAACGCGCCCCCTTACGCTCCCTCCATTCACTCCGAGCGCCTGCTCGGACGGGTGAATACGGGGCTCCGGGTGGATAGAGACCTACCCGAGGGGGGTCGTGGAGCGGTGAGCAGCAGTCCATGTGCGCTCACCGCTCCACGTCAAAGGATCAGACGAAGACCGCGAGGGACTTCGCCTTCCCGTTCTTGCTCTCGACGAGGCCGAGCAGCCCGCCCTGCGGTCCGAAGACCGCGACGGTGCGGCCGGCCTCGTACTCCTCCGGCATGTCGATCCGCACGCCGTTGGCGAGCAGCGAGGCCCGCCGGGCGTCCAGGTCCCAGCGCGGGAAGGCCGCGGCGGCCGCCTCGCCGATGGGCATGACGGTCAGCTCCTCCTGGAGCTGGTCCAGGGTCCGTGCCCGGTCGAGCTTGTACGGGCCCACCCGGGTGCGCCGCAGTGCGGTCAGGTGCCCGCCGACGCCGAGGTCGGCGCCCAGGTCGCGGGCGAGGGCGCGGATGTACGTACCGCTGGAGCAGACGACGGAGACGACGAGGTCGACGACCTTGGTGCCGTCCTCGGCCTCCGCCTCCCGCATGTCGTACACCTGGAAGGAGGAGACGGTCACCGGGCGGGCCGGGATCTCGAAGTCCTCGCCGTCCCGCGCGCGCTTGTAGGAGCGCACGCCCTTGATCTTGATGGCGCTGACCTTGGACGGGACCTGCATGATCTCGCCGGACAGCTTGGCGATGCCCGCGTCCACGGCGTCCCGGGTGACCCCGGTGGCGTCCGTGGAGGAGGTGATCTCGCCTTCGGCGTCGTCCGTCAGGGTGTTCTGGCCCAGCCGGATGGTGCCGAGGTACTCCTTCTCCGTGAGCGCGAGGTGGCCGAGGAGCTTGGTGGCCTTCTCCACGCCCAGGACCAGCACGCCCGTCGCCATCGGGTCGAGCGTGCCGGCGTGGCCGACGCGGCGGGTCTTGGCGATCCCGCGCATCTTGGCGACCACGTCGTGCGAAGTGAAGCCGGACGGCTTGTCGACGATGACAAGGCCGTCCGGAGTCTTCCCTGCGTTGGTGCTCATTCCGCGGCTGCGTCCTCGTCGTCCTCGTCGCCCGGCTTCTTGTACGGGTCGGCGTCGCCGGCGTACTTCGCGCCGGAGGAGACCTCGCGCACCTGGGCGTCGGAGGTGCGCGCCTTCTCGAGGAGGTCCTCGATGGTCTTGGCGTTCTCCGGGAGGGCGTCCGCGACGAAGGTCAGGGTGGGCGTGAACTTGGTGCCCGCCGCCCGGCCGACCGCGGAGCGCAGGACGCCCTTGGCGCTCTCCAGGCCCGCTGCCGCGCTGGCGCGGTCCTCGTCGTCGCCGTAGACCGTGTAGAAGACCGTGGCCTCCCGCAGGTCGCCGGTGACCCTGGTGTCCGTGATGGTCACGTGCGTACCGAGGCGGGGGTCCTTGACACCACGCTGCAGCTTCTCCGCCACCACCTCCCGGATGAGGTCCGCCAGCTTCTTCGCCCGCGCATTGTCGGCCACTGGTCCGTCTCCTTCTTATGTCTTGCTGTCAGTCTTCATCACCGTGGAACCGCCGTCGTACGGACAGCAGCTCCACTTCCGGACGTGCCGCGACCAGCCGCTCGCAGCGGTCCAGTACATCCGAGAGGAACCCCGCGTCCCCGCTCACCAGAGCGACCCCTATACGGGCCCTGCGGTGCAGGTCCTGGTCGCCCACTTCAGCCGCGCTCACGGAGAACTTGCGTTGGAGCTCGGCCACGATGGGCCGGACGACGGAGCGTTTCTCCTTCAGCGAGTGGACGTCGCCGAGGAGCAGATCGAAGGACAGAGTCCCCACGTACATGCAGTTCCGGATATCCCGCCGGTGCGGGTTCGGTGGCCTGCCGGCCGTCGCTCGGCAGGGTCACCAGAACCGTACACGCAACGGCCGGGGCCGATCGACGGATATTCCGCCGACCGGCCCCGGTGTTACGAGTTACGACACGGTGCGAACCGCCTCGCGCTTACGCGCGGGGCTTCTCGCGCATCTCGTACGTCGCGATGACGTCGTCGATCTTGATGTCGTTGTAGCTGCCGAGGTTGATACCGCCCTCGAAGCCTTCGCGAATCTCGGTGACGTCGTCCTTGAAGCGGCGCAGACCGGAGATGGTGAGGTTCTCGGCGATGACCTTGCCATCGCGCAGGAGCCGCGCCTTGGTGTTGCGCTTGACCTCGCCGGACCGGATGAGGACACCGGCGATGTTGCCCAGCTTGGACGATCGGAAGATCTCGCGGACCTCCGCCGTACCGAGCTCGACCTCTTCGTACTCCGGCTTGAGGAGACCCTTCAGGGCCGCCTCGATCTCCTCGATGGCCTGGTAGATCACCGAGTAGTAGCGAACGTCGACGCCCTCGCGGTCCGCCATCTGCGCGGCACGGCCGGCCGCACGGACGTTGTAACCGATGACGATGGCGTCGGAGCCCATCGCCAGCGAGATGTCGGACTCGGTGACCGCACCCACACCGCGGTGCAGGACCCGGATGTCGACCTCTTCACCGACGTCGAGCTGGAGCAGCGAGGACTCGAGAGCCTCGACCGCACCGGACGCGTCGCCCTTGATGATGAGGTTGAGTTCCTGGACCAGACCGGCCTTGAGCACGGAGTCGAGGTCCTCGAGGGACACGCGACGGACGCGCTTGGCGAAGTTGGCGTTGCGCTCACGCGCAGCACGCTTCTCGGCGATCTGACGGGCCGTACGGTCCTCGTCGACGACGAGGAAGTTGTCGCCGGCGCCGGGGACGTTGGTGAGACCCAGGACCAGGACGGGGGTCGACGGACCCGCTTCCTCGACGTTGTTGCCCTTGTCGTCGAGCATGGCGCGCACTCGGCCGTAGGCGTCGCCCACGACCATCGTGTCGCCGACGCGGAGGGTACCGCGCTGGACGAGGACGGTGGCGACGGCACCGCGGCCGCGGTCGAGGTGGGACTCGATCGCAATACCCTGAGCGTCCTGCTCCGGGTTGGCGCGGAGGTCGAGCGAGGCGTCGGCGGTGAGGACGACGGCCTCGAGCAGGGAGTCGATGTGCAGACCCTGCTTGGCGGAGATGTCGACGAACATCGTGTCGCCGCCGTACTCCTCGGCGACCAGACCGAACTCGGTGAGCTGACCGCGCACCTTGACCGGGTCGGCACCCTCGACGTCGATCTTGTTGACCGCGACGACGATCGGGACGCCGGCGGCCTTGGCGTGGTTGAGCGCCTCGATCGTCTGCGGCATGACGCCGTCGTTGGCCGCGACCACGAGGATCGCGATGTCGGTCGACTTCGCACCACGGGCACGCATGGCGGTGAACGCCTCGTGACCCGGGGTGTCGATGAAGGTGATCTTGCGGTCTTCGTCGTTGACCTGGGTGGTGACCTGGTACGCACCGATGTGCTGCGTGATGCCGCCGGCCTCGCCCGCAACGACGTTCGTCTTGCGGATGGCGTCGAGCAGTCGGGTCTTACCGTGGTCGACGTGACCCATGACGGTCACGACCGGCGGACGCGGCATGAGGTATTCCTCGCCGCCCTCGTCCTCGCCGAACTCGATGTCGAAGCCCTCGAGGAGCTCGCGGTCCTCTTCCTCCGGGCTGACGATCTGGACGACGTAGTTCATCTCGCCGGCCAGCATCTCGAGCGTCTCGTCGGAGACGGACTGCGTGGCAGTGACCATCTCGCCGAGGTTCATCATCACGGCGACGAGCGACGCCGGGTTGGCGTTGATCTTCTCCGCGAAGTCGGTGAGGGACGCACCGCGCGACAGGCGAACGGTCTCGCCGCCACCGCGGGGCAGCATCACGCCGCCGACGGACGGGGCCTGCATGGCCTCGTACTCCTGGCGCCTCTGACGCTTGGACTTGCGACCACGACGGGCCGGACCACCGGGACGGCCGAAGGCACCCTGCGTGCCACCACGGGCACCGGGACCGCCGGGACGACCACCGAAGCCGGGACGACCGCCGCCACCGGCACCGGCCGGACCGCCACCGAAGCCGCCGCCACCGGGACGGGGGCCACCGAAGCCGCCACCGCCGCCGGGACGCGAGCCCGGACCGGCCGGACGGCCGGCGAAGCCGCCGCCCGCGGGACGACCGGCGCCGCCACCGGGACGGGCACCGCCCGCACCGGGACCACGGCCACCGGGGCCGCCACCGGGACGGGGACCGGGACCACCGGCAGCGGGACGCTGCGGCATCATGCCCGGGTTCGGACGGTTACCACCGGGGGCACCACCCGGACGCGGGGCGCCGGCCTGCGGACGCGGCATGCCGCCCGGGGTCGGACGGGCGCCGCCGGGACCCTGCGGACGCGGGGCGCCGCCGGGGCCGCCCTGCGGGCGGGGAGCACCCTGGCCGCCACCGGCGCCGGGGGCACCGGGACGGGGAGCGCCGGCCGGACGGGGCGCCTGCGGGCGCGCCATGCCGGTGGAGCCACCAGAGGTGAAGGGGTTGTTGCCCGGACGGGGACCGGCCGGACGGGCGCCCTGGGGACGCGGGGCCGAGGAGCCGGGTGCACCGGCGGGCCGCTGACCCTGGCCACCGGGGGTGGCGCCGGCCGGGCGCGGGGCGCCGGGACGGGCGCCGGCCTGGCCACCCTGGGCCGGACGCTGCTGCGCCGGACGGGGACCGGGAGCCGCGGCGGCGGGACGCTCGGTGCGCGCCGGGGCGGCCGGAGCCGCCGGAGGCGCGGAGAACTCGGTCGCCACGGGCGCCGCCGGAGCGGGCTTCGGGGCGGCCGGAGCCTTCGGACCAGGACGCGGGCCGGAGGCGGCCGGAGTCACCGGGGCGGGCGCTGCGGCGGCCGGAGCCTCCGCGACGACCGGCTTGGGGGCCGGTGCGCCGGGCTTCGGCGCAGCGGGACGTGCAACGGCACCCGGGGTCGGAGCCCCGGGCTTGGCGGGCGCCGCCTTGCGGGGCGCACCAGGCTTGGCAGCGGACTTGCCGGCGTTGCCGCCGGGCCCCTGCAGTGCATCGGTCAACTTGCGCACAACCGGCGCCTCGATCGTCGAGGACGCCGAACGGACGAACTCACCGAGTTCCTGGAGCTTGGCCATGACGACCTTGCTCTCAACTCCGAACTCCTTGGCGAGTTCGTATACCCGGACCTTAGCCACTTCGCTCCTTTTAGGTCCGGGTTACGCCGGACCGTTGCTACTTCATGGGCGTACTCATCGCGTACTCATCGAGTGCTCATCGCAATCTCGACCTACTTCCAACTCGCGAGGTACCTGACCGCACGGGGTATCCGTGCCGTTCTACGTCTTACGGTGTGGCCCCGGCCTCGTCGACCAGGGCTTTGCGCAGTTCCGCCGTGTCGAGTGCTCCGGCGGACCGAAGGGCCCGGGGGAACGCTCGGCGGCGGACCGCCTGGTCGAGGCAGACCACGGCGGGGTGCACATAGGCACCCCGGCCGGGCAGCGTACCGCGAGGATCGGGGACGCATTCGTCCTCGATCGCCACGATCCGCAGCAGATCGCTCTTGGCCGCTCGCTCCCGACACCCCACACAGGTGCGTTCGGGGCATGCGCGGGCTTGCGTCCGGCCAGACACGCCTAAGTCTACCTCCCCGCACCGACCTCTCTCCCGACAAGTGACGGGCGAAAAATCGAACGGCTGTTGTGTTGTCTTGATCCGCTGCTTCCGCAGCGGCCGTACGGCGCCGCCTCGGCGGCATCCGTAGGCCCTGTCTACCGCCCGGGTAGCCCCGGCCGGTACCGGTTTATTCCCCGTCCCGGTCCCGGTCGGTGTCCGGGGACACCTCGGTGTCGGGGCGGATGTCGATGCGCCAGCCGGTGAGCCGCGCGGCGAGGCGGGCGTTCTGGCCCTCCTTGCCGATGGCCAGCGACAGCTGGTAGTCCGGCACGGTCACCCGGGCGGACCGGGTGTCCCAGTCGACGACCTCGACCTTGCTCACCCGGGCGGGTGACAGCGCGTTCGCGACCATCTCCGCCGGGTCGTCCGACCAGTCGACGATGTCGATCTTCTCACCGTGCAGCTCGGCCATCACGTTGCGCACGCGGCTGCCCATCGGGCCGATGCAGGCGCCCTTGGGGTTCAGGCCCGAGCGGGTGGACCGTACGGCGATCTTGGTGCGGTGACCGGCCTCACGTGCGATCGCCGAGATCTCGACGCTTCCGTCGGCGATCTCCGGGACCTCCAGCGAGAAGAGCTTCTTCACCAGGTTGGGGTGGGTGCGCGACAGGGTCACGGACGGACCGCGGACACCCTTCGCCACCCGCACGACGTACGCCTTCAGGCGCAGACCGTGCGTGTAGTCCTCACCGGGGACCTGCTCCTGCACCGGCAGGATGGCCTCCAGCTTGCCGATGTCGACGAGGACGTTCTTCGGGTCCTTGCCCTGCTGCACCACGCCGGTGATGACGTCGCCCTCACGGCCGGCGAACTCGCCGAAGGTCAGGTCGTCCTCGGCGTCGCGCAGACGCTGCAGGATCACCTGCTTGGCGGTCGTCGCGGCGATCCGGCCGAAGTCCGACGGGGTGTCGTCGAACTCCTTGGGCTCCTGGCCCTCTTCGAGATCCCTCGGGTCTTCCGTCGCCCACACGACCACGTGACCGTTGGTGCGGTCCAGCACGACGCGTGCGCGGCGGAAGCTCCCCTCGGTCCGGTGGTACGCGATGAGGAGGGCCGACTCGATCGCCTCGACGAGCAGGTCGAAGGAGATCTCCTTCTCCCGGACCAGACCCCGCAGGGCACTCATGTCGATGTCCACGGCTACGCCTCCTCTTCCTTCTTGTCCTTGCGGTTGAACTCGATCTCGACACGCGCCTTGGCGATGTCGGTGAAAGCAATACGGCGGGCGGTCGCCTTGCGGCCCTTCACGCCCGGGACTTCGAGGTCAAGTCCCTCGTCGTCGACGTCGAGGATGCGGGCGACCAGTTCCCCGGCAGCCTTGTCGCCCTCGGCGGACAGCTGGAACTTCACGAGACGGCCGATGGCCCGTACGTAGTGACGGTGCTCGGTCAGCGGGCGGTCGGCGCCCGGCGAGCTCACTTCGAGGACGTACTCGTCCTCACCCATCACATCGGTTTCGTCGAGCTTGTCGGAGACCTCGCGACTCAGCTCGGCACACGCGTCCAGCTCCACGCCCTCGTCGGAGTCCACGATGATCCGCAGCATCCGGCGCTTGCCCGCCCGCGACATCTCGATCTCTTCGAGGTCCAGGCCCTTGGCGGCGACGAGCGGCTCCAGCAGTCCGCGCAGCCTGTCGCTCTGGGTGGTGCTCATCCGGGTGACTCCTCGGCCGCGTGTGCTGTTGTGATTTCCGTCGTGTGTCAGGTCAAAGGGTATCCGGTGTCGGAGGGTGTTGCCGTCCGCCCTGTGGACGGGGCCCCGGGTACCGTGATCACACCCTGCCCCGCCATCACCCCCGAGGACGTCGCCGTGCCCTGGACTCTGCCTTCGAGACCCTCGCGCCGGAGCCTGCTCACCGGAGCCGCCGGCGTGGCCGGTGCCGCGCTGCTGACGGGGTGCTCCGACGACCGCCCGGCCGGCGGCGAGAGCGGGATTCCACTCGAACGGCGGATGCGGGAGGCGGCCGTTCGTGACAGTGCGCGTCTGCTGGAACGTTACGACGCCACGGCCGCCGCCCATCCGGCCCTGGCCGCCCGGCTGGCGCCGCTGCGCGCCGCCGTCGCCGCGCACTCCGCGGCCCTGGCCCTGACCCCGGCGGGCTCGCGCTCGCCCTCCGCCTCCCCCTCGGGCGGTACGGGGGCCGCCGCGCCCTCGGCGGGCGGCGAGCCGGTGCCCCCGAAGCCCGCGGAAGCCCTGACCGCCCTCGCGGACGCCGAGCGGAGCCTGTCGGAGGCCCGCACCATCGATCTGGCCGGGGCCCCGGGCGAGCTGGCCCGGATGCTGGCCTCGGTGGCCGCCTGCGGCGCCGTCCACGCGTACCTGCTGACCTCGACCCCCGGAGCCACGTCGTGAAGCCCGAACCCCCCGCCGCCGGCCGGGCCCTGGAGGCCGCCCAGGCCGCACTCGCCGCCGAGCACGCGGCCGCCTACGGCTACGGGGTGATCGGCGCCCGCAGCACCGGCGCCCGCGCGAACGAGGCCCGGGAGGCGTACGGCGCCCACCTCGCGCGCCGTGACGCGCTCGCCCGGACCGTACGGGAACTGGGCGGCACACCCCGGCCCGCGGAGGCGGCGTACGCGCTGCCGTTCGAGGTGCGCGGCCAGGCCGAAGCCGAGCGGCTGGCCGCGGTGGTCGAGGACCGGGTGGCGGGCGCGTACTCCGATCTGGTGCGTGCGGCGGAGGGTCCGCTGCGCCGCGAGGCGGCCGACGCGCTGAGCGCCGCGGCCGTGCGCGCGGCACGCTGGCGCGGTGTCGGCGTAGCCTTCCCTGGGCTCGCGGAACGCGCTGACGAGGCGCAACGAGCCCAGCACAGCTGAAAGGGACCACGCACGCATGGCTTTCGAACCGCCGCAGCGGCTTGTACGGGCGCTCGGCGAGATGCCGGAAACGGCGCAGGACGAGGACTGGCTGGGGCAGCTGCCCGGACTCACCGAGGCCGCGCTCACCCGGCGCGGCGTACGCGCCCAGCGGGTCCAGGCACCCGGCGGCCGCAGCAGCCTGGTGGTCCTCGTCACGTACGCGGACGGGACCCCGGCCGCGCTGAAGCTGGCGCCGCCGCACGCCCGGCCCGACCGGGAACTGGCCGCGCTGGCCCACTGGGGCGGTTTCGGCGCCGTACGGATCCTCGACACGCGGCACCACGAGGACGACGGGGCGCTGCTGCTGGAGCGGCTGCACCCGGAGGTGTCGTTGCGGTCGCTGCCGGAGGCGAAGGCGCTGCTGGAGGCCAGCGGCACCCTGCGCAGGCTGTGGGTGACCCCGCCGGCCGGGCACGTCTGGGAGACGGTGGCGGAGCGCACCGAGCAGCAGGCGGCGGCGCTGCGCGCGGCCCCGGCGGAGGTCCGGGCCCTGGCCGACACGGCCCTGGCGATGCGTGGGGAACTGGTCGCGGCCCCGCCGGAGGAGCTGCTGCTGCACGGCAACTTCCGGCAGGGCAAGGTCCTCGCGGGCGAGCGGGCGCCGTGGCTGACGGTGGGCCCCGACCCGCTGGTCGGCGAGCGGGCGTACGACCTGGCGCGGCTGGTCCGGGACCGGCTGGAGGACCAGGTGGCCTCCTCGGCGGGGGCGGCGGGCGCCCGGCGCCGGGTCAACAAGCTGGCCGACGCCCTGGAGGTGGACCGGGACCGGCTGCGGGGCTGGACGCTGTTCCGGGCGGTGGAGTCGGGGAACCGCGCCCTGGCCGCCGGACGCCGCCGGGACGCGGAGCTTCTGCTGGAGTTCGCGGCCTGGCTGTAGGGCATACCGTAGATAGCAAGGTATGTCCGGCAGGGGGCCGTCATGGTCGAAGAACTGCTGACAGCGGCGATCGCCGTGGGTGTGGGCGTCGCGGTCTACGTGGGCGCCGCGGCCCGGGTGGTGAAGCAGTACGAGCGGGGCCTGGTCTTCCGCTTCGGCAGGCTGCGCGAGGAGATACGGCCGCCCGGCTTCGCGATGGTCGTTCCGGTCATCGACCGGCTCCACAAGGTCAACATGCAGATCGTGACGCTGCCGGTGCCCGCGCAGGAGGGCATCACCCGGGACAACGTCACCGTGCGGGTGGACGCGGTCGTGTACTTCAAGGTCGTCGACCCGGCGAACGCGATCGTGGCGGTGGAGGACTACCGGTTCGCGGTCTCGCAGATGGCGCAGACCTCGCTCAGGTCGATCATCGGAAAGTCGGACCTGGACGACCTGCTGTCCAACCGGGAGATGCTGAACCAGGGTCTGGAGCTGATGATCGACAGTCCGGCGGTGGGCTGGGGCGTGCAGATCGACCGGGTCGAGATCAAGGACGTCTCCCTGCCGGAGACGATGAAGCGGTCGATGGCCCGGCAGGCGGAGGCGGACCGTGAGCGGCGGGCGCGCGTGATCAACGCGGATGCGGAGCTGCAGGCCTCGCACAAGCTGGCCGAGGCGGCGGAGGTCATGTCGGAGCAGCCGGCGGCGCTGCAGCTGCGGCTGCTGCAGACGGTCGTGGCGGTCGCCGCCGAGAAGAACTCGACTCTGGTGCTGCCGTTTCCGGTGGAACTGCTGCGGTTCCTGGAACGCGCGGCCCCCTCGCCTCCGGCGACGGCCGCGCCCGAAGAACCGGCCCCGGCCGGCCCGGCTTCCGAAGGCCCCGGGCCGACCGAGGTCGCCGACGCGCCGGCGCCAGCCGCGCTCGACACCCCGGAGCCCGACCTCATGCTGGACGCCCCGCCGCCGGAGCCCGAGCCCGGCGGGCCGCGCGACTAGCCGCTGCGCGGAGCCGCCCCGACCCGCCCTTCCACCGTTCCCCGGGCTCTGCCCGGACCCGGTCCTCAAACGCCGGACGGGCTGGAATTGCTCGGCCTCGGCCAGGATCCAGCCCCGCCGGCGTTTGAGGCGCGGGGTCCGGGGCGGAGCCCCGGGAGCCCGGCCGCGGCCGGCCTTACGACGTCAGGCGGGCGAGGGCCTCGGCCAGGGGGAGTTCCTCGCGGGTGCCGGACGCGCGGTCCTGGAGCTCGACCACCGACTCCGCGGAACGCCGGCCCGCCACGAGGATCCACGGCACGCCGATCAGCTCCGCGTCCGTCAGCTTCACCCCCGGCGACAGCCCGGGCCGGTCGTCCAGCAGGACCCGCAGGCCGGAGCCCGCCAGGGCCGTCGCCGCCTCCTCCGCCAGCGCCAGCGGCACGGCCTTGCCCGCCGCCACCACGTGGACGTCGGCCGGGGCCACCGCCGCCGGCCAGCACAGGCCCCGCTCGTCCGCCGTCTGCTCGGCCAGCGCGGCCACCGCCCGCGAGACGCCGATGCCGTAGGAGCCCATGGTGACGCGGACCGGCTTGCCCTCCTTGCCGAGGACGTCGAGGCCGAAGGCGTCCGCGTACTTGCGGCCGAGCTGGAAGATGTGGCCGATCTCGATGGCCCGGTCCAGGCGCAGTCCGGCGCCGCAGTTCGGGCAGGGGTCGCCGGGCTCGACGACGACCACGTCGAGGTACCGGTCCACCTCGAAGTCGCGGCCGCAGACCACGTTCCGCGCGTGCGTGTCCGCCCGGTTGGCCCCGGTCACCCAGGCCGTGCCGGGCGCGACCCGCGGGTCGGCCAGGTAGCGGACCTTGTCCAGGCCCTGCGGGCCCACGTAGCCGCGTACGAGGTCCGGCCGGTCCGTGAAGTCCTCGGCCGTGACCAGTTCGACCACGGCCGGGGCCAGGTGCTCGCCCAGCTTGCCGAGGTCGACCTCGCGGTCCCCCGGCACGCCCACGGCCACGATCTCGCCGTCCACCTTGACGAGGAGGTTCTTCAGGGTCGCCGAGGCGGGGACGCCCAGGTGCGCCGCGAGGGTCTCGATGGTCGGGGTGTCCGGGGTGTCCACCTCCTCCAGTGCCGGGTGCTCGGCGCTCACGGGGGTCAGGGCGAAGGTCACGGCCTCGGTGTTCGCCGCGTAGTCGCAGGACGGGCAGTCCACGAAGGTGTCCTCGCCGGCACCGGCCGGGGCCAGGAACTCCTCCGACGCCGAGCCGCCCATCGCCCCCGACACCGCCGACACGATCCGGTGGTCGAGGCCGAGCCGCTCGAAGATGCGGACGTACGCCTCGCGGTGGAGCCGGTAGGACTCCTCCAGCCCCTCGTCGGACACGTCGAAGGAGTACGAGTCCTTCATCTGGAACTCGCGCCCGCGCAGCACGCCGGACCGGGGCCGCGCCTCGTCGCGGTACTTGGTCTGGATCTGGTACAGCATGACCGGCAGGTCCTTGTACGAGGTGCACTGGTCCTTCACGACCAGGGTGAAGATCTCCTCGTGGGTGGGGCCGAGGAGGTAGTCGGCGCCCTTGCGGTCCTTGAGCCGGAAGAGCAGGTCGCCGTACTCCGACCAGCGCCCGCTGACCTCGTACGGCTCCTTCGGCAGCAGCGCCGGCAGCAGCACCTCCTGGGCGCCGATGGCGTCCATCTCCTCGCGGACGATGCGCGAGACGTTGTCGAGGACCCGCTTGCCCAGCGGCAGCCACGTCCACACCCCGGCCGAGCTGCGCCGGACGTAGCCGGCGCGGACCAGGAGCCGGTGGCTGAGGGTTTCGGCGTCGGCCGGGTCCTCGCGGAGGGTCTTGGCCATCAGGCGGGACATGCGCTGCACGTGTTGCGTAGACATGCCGGGAGGTTACCGGGGCGCGCGCGGGCCCCGGTAATCAATTCAGTGCCTGCTCAGCGGCAGTGTGGCGCCCATGACGGCGTACGGGAGGCTCGCGCTCGGGAAGTGGACCTGGCGGGCGAGGTCGGTGTAGCCGAGGGCCCGGTAGAGCCCTCGGGCGGGGCTCTCGGTGTCGATGGCGGAGAGGATCGAGCGGGGCTCGGCGGCGGCGTCGGTGATCCGGGTGATCAGCTCGCGGCCCACTCCGTGGCCCTGGAAGCCGGGGTGGACGTGGAGTTCGGTGATCACGAAGGAGTCGTCGAGCCACCCCTCGTGTCCGCCGGCCCGCAGGTAGGGCTCGACGATCGTGGACCACCAGTGGGTCCGGTCGTTCGGCATCCCGTACACGAACCCGGTGAGGGCCCCGTCCTCGGCGAACGCCCCCAGGGCGCGGGCGCCGCGGCAGGTCATGTGGCGCTGGACGATGTAGCGCCGGATGCCCACCTCCTCCTCGCTGAGGCCGAAGGCGACGGCCTGCACGCGCAGGGCCTCGTCCACGCGGGCGGCGAGGTCGAGGGGGCCGATGCGGAGTCCGGAAGGCAGCATGCGGCGACCTTACTTCGCGGTAGGGGCGTGCCGGAATGCCACCGGCGGGGTCCGGCGTCCGCCTTTTCGATCAGGGCGGCCGGGACCTGGTGGTCCGCTCAGAACAGCACGCTCATGAACGCGCCGACCTCGCGGAAGCCGACCCGCCGGTAGGCGGCGCGCGCGGCGGTGTTGAAGTCGTTCACGTAGAGGCTGACCACGGGAGCGACGTCCCGCAGCGCGTAGGCGACGACGGCGGCCATCCCGGTCTCCGAGTGCCCGCGGCCGCGGAACTCGGGGGCCACCCACACGCCCTGGATCTGGCAGGCGCGCGCGGTGGCGGCGCCGATCTCCGCCTTGAAGACGACCTTGCCGTCGTCGACGTGCGCGAAGGAGCGGCCGCCGGCGACGAGCTCGGCGACGCGGGCCTGGTAGAGCAGCCCGCCGTCCCCGGCCATCGGCGAGATGCCGACCTCCTCGGTGAACATGGCCACGCAGGCGGGCATGATCAGGTCCATCTCGTCCTTGCGGATCCGGCGGACCCGCGGGTCGGCCTCGACCGTGGTGGACGGGCGCTCGATGACCATGAGCGGCTGGTGGGAGCGGACCTCGCGGGCCGGTCCCCAGCTGGGCTCGAGGAGCTGCCACAGCAGCCGGGTGGCCTCGGCGGGGCCGACGATGGACGAGCAGCGGCGGCCGGTGCGGCGGGCGCGGTCGGCGAAGGCGCGTACGGCGTCGGGTTCGGCGCAGACGGGGACCAGGTTGGCGCCGGCGTAGCAGAGCGAGCGGAGCTCGCCGTCGGCGTACCAGCCCCACATCTCGCCGCCCAGGCGCCAGGGGTCGAGTCCGGCGACCTGGACTCGGGAAGTGACGAAGGCGTTCTCGACCGGCTCGCGTCCGAGGATGTCGAGCGCGGCGTCGAGATCACTGGGCTCAAGGACCCGGGTGGTGGTCTGCGTCAACACTGGGGCCTCACCATGCAAGTCTGCTGATCTCCGCACTGTACCCGGCGATGCCTGGCGATGCCGCGTCGCAGGTCACGAAAAGGCCCCGGCCCCGCCCGCGAACTGCGGGAACGGGGCCGGGGCGGCAGCCTCGGGTGCTCGGACTCCGGTGCTCGGACTCCGGTGCTCGGACTGCGGTGCTCAGACTCCGATGGCGACGGTGGGCTCGCCGCTCGTGACGCCGTCCTTCTCCATCTGTTCGGCGATCTTCATGGCCTCTTCGATGAGGGTCTCCACGATCTTCGACTCGGGGACGGTCTTGATGACCTCGC
>NZ_JBEZKE010000045.1:0-44010 GCF_040651555.1 Streptomyces sp. NPDC048424
AAACGCCGGAGGGGCTGGATGGTGCGACCTCAGCCAAATCCAGCCCCTCCGGCGTTTGAGGAGCGGGGTGCGGGGCGGAGCCCCGGTCTTTCAGCCGCGCCGAGCCCTGGGGTCTGGAGCCGCGCCGGCGATTGAGGCGGCTATTCCACGAAGAGGCCGCGCGCCGCGGCTCGGGCGTCGAAGGCTTCCAGCCGCGCCTGCGCGTCCGGCAGCGCGTCCGCCATCGCCTCCAGCAGCACCCGCCCCAACAGCATCGGCGCGCACGCCGTGTCGAAGGCCAGCCCCGTCCCGACCGGCGCCGGGATCAGCAGGTCCGAGTGGCGGGCCACGGGCGCGAAGGCCGAGTCGGCGACCGTCACCACGGTCAGCCCGGCCGCCCGCGCGTGCTCCAGCGCCTCCGCCACCTCCCGGGGATGCCTCGGCAGCGCGAAGCACAGCAGCGCCGAGGCCCCCGCGCCGGCGGCCGCGTCGATGCGGTCGGCGAGCATCGAGCCGCCCTCGTCGAGGAGGCGTACGTCCGGGTGCACCTTGGCGGCGAAGTACGCGAACCCGCGCGCCTGCGAGGACGCCGCCCGCAGCCCGAGCACCGGCAGCGGCGCCGAGGCGGCGAGCAGCCGCCCCGCCTCCTCCACCGGCGCGGGATCGGCGAGCATCTCCGCCAGCTGCCGCAGGTTCTCGATCTCGCCCAGGACGGCCTGCTGGTACTCGTTGTACGAGTCCTCCTGCGCGGCCTCGACCCGCTCGGCGGGAGCCACCTCGCGCAGGTGCCGGCGCAGCGCGGGATATCCGTCGAAGCCGAGCGCCACCGCGAACCGGGTCACCGACGGCTGGCTCACCCCGGCCAGCTCGGCGAGCTCGACGCTCGACAGGAAGGGCACCTCCGCCGCCCCGCGCACCATGCAGTGCGCGATCCGCCGCTGCGTGGGCGTCAGCCGGTGCCCCTCGAACAGCTTCTGCAGCCGCGCGGCCGGGCTGTCGCTCATTCCCGTCCCCTCCGTCCCCATGGGTCTATTCAGTCACCGAGCACTCTGCATGTGGTTATGCAGCTCGGCAAGCCGCGCCCGCGATGCGGATGCGCGCGGATACGGGGGATAGCCCCAGTGCGGGGGCCCGCGGCGCTTCCTACGGTGGGGGCATGGACGCCCACGCCCAAGAGCTGAAGAAGGAACTCGACGCCACGCTGGACGCCCGGCGGGAGCTGGGTCCGGAGTACGAGGCCGCACTGGTGGACTCGTTCGTCGAGAAGGTCGACACCCAGGTCCGGCGGCGCCTCGCGGAGGAACGTCTGTCCGCGGCCCGCGGCGAGACCCGCCCCTCCGCCTCGCCCGCGGACGGGAACTTCGGCGAACGCTTCGGCTTCGCGATCATCACGCTGGTGCTGGCGGTCCCGCTGTCGGCCATCGCCGCCGCGCAGGCGCACTTCAGCGGTCTTCTGGTCGCCTGGGCCGGGATCGTGGGCGTGAACTTCATCCACGCCAACAAACGCTTCCGGCGCCGGTCCGCCGAATAAGGCCGAACACGGCCGCATAAGGCCCCGCACAAGAGTGTGCGCGGGGACCGCCGCACCCTCGGTCGCCCGAGGGGCGGGACGACGGCGGTCCCCGCGAAGGACACGGCCGGGTCAGGGCCGTCCGCGTCCGTGGCGTCCGCGCGGTCCGGGAGCCGCTCCGGAGGTACGCGTACGCCGTTCGGTGGTGTCGGCCGGGTTCCGGTCTCCCGGTCTTCCCTGCCGACAACCACCACTGTGCCCCAGCCGTGTTAAGCCGGTGCTGCCGTCACGTGTCATGCCCGTACCGTTTGCACGAAGGCCACGCGCGGCCCCGTACGGGCTACTTGGCGGACTTGGCCAGGAACGCCAGCAGGTCCTGACGGCTCACCACACCGGTGGGCTTGCCCTCGACGAGCACGATCGCCGCGTCCGCCTCGCCGAGCACCGCCATCAGCTCGGACACCGGCTCGCCCGAGCCGACCTGCGGCAGCGGCGAGCTCATGTGCTTCTCCAGCGGGTCGGTCAGCGAGGCCCGCTGCGCGAACAGCGCCGCCAGCAGCTCCTTCTCGACGACCGAGCCGATGACCTCGGCGGCCATCACGTCCGGGTGACCGGCGCCCGGCTTGACGATGGGCATCTGCGAGACGCCGTACTCCCGCAGGACCTCGATCGCCTGGCCGACCGTCTCCTCCGGGTGCATGTGGACGAGGGAGGGGATGCCGCCCTCCTTGTCGTTCAGCACGTCACCGATGCGCGCGGCGGGGCCGGCCTCCTCCAGGAAGCCGTGGCCCGCCATCCACTCGTCGCTGAAGATCTTGCTGAGGTAGCCGCGGCCGCTGTCCGGCAGCAGGACGACGACGACGTCGTCCGGGCCGAGGCCCTCGGCGGCCTTCAGCGCGGCCACGACGGCCATGCCGCAGGAGCCGCCGACGAGGAGGCCCTCCTCCTTGGCGAGGCGGCGGGTCATCTGGAAGGAGTCCTTGTCGGACACCGCGATGATCTCGTCGGTGACGTTCGGGTCGTAGGCGGTCGGCCAGAAGTCCTCGCCGACGCCCTCGACCAGGTACGGACGCCCGGAGCCGCCGGAGTAGACCGAACCCTCGGGGTCGGCGCCGATGACCTTGACCTTCCCGCCGCTGACCTCCTTGAGGTAGTTGCCGGTACCGGAAATCGTGCCGCCCGTGCCGACGCCGGCGACGAAGTGGGTGATCTTCCCGTCCGTCTGCTCCCACAGCTCGGGACCGGTGGTCTCGTAGTGCGAACGGGGGTTGTTCGGGTTGCTGTACTGGTCGGGCTTCCAGGCGCCGGGCTCGCGCGCGAGGCGGTCGGACACGTTGTAGTACGAGTCCGGGTGCTCGGGGTCGACGGCGGTCGGGCAGACCACGACCTCCGCGCCGTACGCGCGCATCACGTTGATCTTGTCCATGGACACCTTGTCAGGGCAGACGAAGATGCACTTGTAGCCCTTCTGCTGGGCCACGATGGCGAGTCCTACACCCGTGTTGCCGCTGGTCGGCTCCACGATGGTGCCGCCGGGCTTGAGGGCTCCGCTCTGCTCGGCGGCCTCGATCATCCGTACGGCGATCCGGTCCTTCACGGATCCACCGGGATTGAAGTACTCGACCTTCGCAAGGACGGTGGCCTGCAGGCCTTCGGTCACACGGTTGAGCTTCACCAGCGGGGTGTTGCCGACGAGGCTGATCATCGAGTCGTGGAATTGCACCATGTTCTCCAAGGAGGGGACTCCACGGGTTCTCCGGGAGGTCTGGCCAGAGTATGCGTAAAGGGATTGGCCGACCGTGCGTACGGGGCAGGTAGGGATCAATGAGGACCGAGGAGGTGGCCTGAAGGGTGTCCAGGGCGAGAACGGCCCGCCGGATCGCGGCGGGGGCAGCGTACGGCGGGGGCGGACTCGGACTGGTCGGGGCCGCCGCGGTGGGTCTGGTGCTGGCCGAGGTGCAGTTCGCCAAGCGGACGGTGGGCACCGGGCTGGGCGATCCGCCGCGCGCCGACGGGCTGTACGGGAGCGAGTTCGGCGGCCCGGAACAGAGCCCGGGACCGCTGCGCCTGGGCATGCTGGGTGATTCCACGGCCGCGGGGCTCGGCGTACGGCGGGCCCGGCAGACGCCGGCGGCCCTGCTGGCGTCCGGGCTGGCGGCGGTGGCCGAGCGCCCGGTGGAGCTGCGCAACGTGGCCCTGTCGGGGGCCATGTCGGACGATCTGGACCGGCAGGTGGGGCTGCTGCTGAACGACGAGGTGCCGGCCCCGGACGTGTGCGTGATCATGATCGGCGCGAACGACGTGACGCGCCGGATGCCGCCGACCCACTCCGTGCGCTGCCTGACCTCGGCCGTGCGGCGGCTGCGGATGGCGGGGGCCGAGGTCGTCGTGGGCACCTGCCCGGACCTGGGCACGATCGAGCCGGTGTACCAGCCGCTGCGCTGGGTGGCCCGGCGGGTCTCGCGGCAGCTGGCCGCCGCGCAGACCATAGGAGTGGTCGCGCTGGGCGCCCGTACGGTCTCCATGGGTGACCTGCTGGGCCCGGAGTTCGCCGCGAACCCGCGCGAGATGTTCGGCCCGGACTCCTACCACCCGTCGGCGGAGGGGTACGCGACGGCCGCCATGGCCGTGCTGCCGACGCTGTGCGCGGCGCTCGGCCTGTGGCCGGAGTCGGACCGGCTGGACGTGTCCCGCGACGAGGACATGCTCCCTGTGGCGAAGGCCGCGTCCGCCGCGGCGGGCCAGGCGGGCACGGAGGTCACGGCCGCCCGCGGCCCGTGGGTCCTGCTCAAACACCGCCGCCGACGCCGCGTCCAGGCCGAAGACCCCTCGTCCCCGGCCGACCCCGGATTCAGCGCCTCCGGCGTCTGAGGCACGGGCCCGGGGCGGCGCCCCCGTTCAGCCTCGCTCTTCCAGCCCCGCCGGCGTTTGAGGCGCGGACCCCGGGGGCTGGGCCCCGTCTTTCAGCCCCGCCGGCGTTTGAGGCGCGGGGTCTGGGGCAGCGCCCCAGCAGCAGCGCCGCACCTCTCGGCACACGGCGCCACGCCCCGATGGACCGCAACCCCCCGCGGGAGCGACCGGCATCACACCCCCACCCCGGTGACCTCGACCGTACGGGGCGGTAACTTCGCATGCGGTCCCGCCACGACGCACCCCTTGGAGTCCCGATGCCCGAAGCCGTCATCGTTTCCACCGCCCGCTCTCCCATCGGGCGCGCCGGCAAGGGGTCCCTCAAGGACGTCCGCCCGGACGACCTGACCGCGACGATCATCCAGGCCGCCCTCGCCAAGATCCCCGAGCTGGACCCGCGCCAGATCGACGACCTGATGCTCGGCTGCGGCCTCCCCGGCGGCGAGCAGGGCCACAACCTGGCCCGCATCGTGGCCGTGCAGATGGGCATGGACTACCTGCCCGGCACCACGATCACCCGCTACTGTTCCTCCTCGCTCCAGACCTCCCGCATGGCGCTGCACGCCATCAAGGCCGGCGAGGGCGACGTCTTCATCTCCGCGGGCGTCGAGACGGTCTCCCGGTTCGCGAAGGGCTCCTCGGACGGCCTGCCCGACACGCACAACCCGCTCTTCGGCGACGCGGAGGCCCGTACGGCCGCCGTCGCGCAGAGCGAGGGCTCCTCGTGGCACGACCCGCGCGCGGACGGCCTGATCCCGGACGCCTACATCTCGATGGGGCAGACCGCGGAGAACCTGGCCCGCCTCAAGGGCGTGACCCGCCAGGACATGGACGAGTTCGGCGTGCGCTCGCAGAACCTCGCCGAAGAGGCCATCAAGAACGGCTTCTGGGCCCGCGAGATCACCCCGGTCACCACCCCGGACGGCACGGTCGTCTCCACCGACGACGGCCCGCGCGCCGGCGTGACCCTGGAGGGCGTCCAGGGCCTCAAGCCCGTCTTCCGCCCCGACGGCCTGATCACGGCCGGCAACTGCTGCCCGCTCAACGACGGCGCCGCGGCGCTGGTCATCATGAGCGACACCAAGGCCCGCGAGCTGGGCCTGACCCCGCTGGCCCGGATCGTCTCCACCGGCGTCACCGCCCTCTCCCCCGAGATCATGGGCCTGGGCCCGGTCGAGGCGTCGAAGCAGGCCCTGAAGCGGGCCGGCCTGACGGTCGGCGACATCGACCTGTTCGAGATCAACGAGGCCTTCGCGGCCCAGGTCATCCCGTCGTACCGGGACCTGGAGATCCCCCTCGACAAGCTGAACGTCAACGGCGGAGCCATCGCCGTCGGTCACCCCTTCGGGATGACCGGTGCCCGCATCACCGGCACTCTGATCAACAGCCTGCAGTTCCACGACAAGCAGTTCGGCCTCGAGACGATGTGCGTGGGTGGCGGCCAGGGCATGGCCATGGTCATCGAGCGGCTGAGCTAAGAACGATCGGCTGAGCTAAACCTGTCGGTTTGAACTGATCCAAAGCGATCTGATCAAGAGCAGGCCCCAGTCGCCGCAAGGGATCCGGCCGGATCCCTTGCGGCGTACTGACGCCGAATCTAACCCCGTCGCGGCCGACCTGTGACCGAATCTCCCCCAGGATGTGACCTATCTCCTGGGGGATCGGCATTTGCGCAGGTCAGTGACCATTCGGGGGGCGTGGGTGTGACCAAAGCCCTGTCCAATTCGTGACGTAATGCACTGCACGCCATTCCCAGGTCGGGACACTCTGATGTAGGAAGTCGGGGGATCGAATCACCTCAGGAGTTAGTCAGTGAGCGCCATGCCTCTTGCCCTGCTGCTGACCACCGCCGCCGCCGCGGCCGTGGGCGCTGCTGCGCTGCACGCCGTCCACGGTCTGCGCAAGCAGGTCACCGCCCTGCGCACTGAGCTGGCGGCGCCGGTCCACCACCGCGGTGCGACCGTCCCGCACGCCCGCAGCGCCGTGGAGTCCCCCGCCGCCGAGATACGAGCCGCCGTGGCCGAAGCCCTCGCCGAGGAGCGCGAGCGCGAGCTGGCCGAGGCGCGCGCCTTCTGGGCCGCGCAGGAGGCCCGCGACGCCGCCGACGCCCCGTCGCTGCTGGGCGGCCTGGCCGGGCTCGGCGAGGACAGCCCCGTCTTCCTGCCCCGGCAGGCCGACATGGTGGGCCTGGAGCCCGTCCTGGGCGAGGAGGTCCTCGACGAGCTCCCCGGCTACCCCGAGGACTCGGCCGAGCTGGCCGCCGCCCGCCGGCGCCACCCCTCGCACCCCGACTTCGTACCGGTCCAGGCCTCGCACCCGGGCGCCGACCACGAGCGCACCGTCAACCGCCTGGAGGAGCTCGCGGAGGCCCGTACGGCCCTCGCGGACGTCCGCCCCGGCCCGCTGGGCACGCTCGACGTGTACGTGTTCACCGACGGCACGACGCTCTGCATGACCCCCGGGCACCGCGAGACCGCGGAGCGCCTCGCCGAGGCCCTGCGCTCGGGCACCGCCCCGGTCCTGCTGGGCGGCTCGGGCATCTCCGGCGCCTACGCGCTGACCTTCTCGTGCGGTGACCTCGAGGACCCCGACAGCAACGTCTACATCCTCGCGGACCGCGTCATCGCATCGCTCTGATCTCCGCCTGCTCCACCAGCCCCACGGCCTCGTCCAGCACCACGGACGGGGCCGTCGCGCCGTCCGGGGCGGCCGGCGCGGCGCGCAGCGCCTCGGCGAGGTCCAGTCCGGCCACGGCCACTTGGTCCCCGACGACGAAGATGCCGGCGTCCGGCACTTCCCGCGGCGCCTGTTCGGGGGCCTCCAGCCGCTGCGCCCGTACGGAGAGCTCGCGGGCCAGTTCCAGGGCCACGGCGGCGGCTCCCTGCTGCAGGCGGCTCTGCGGCGCGGCCCGCAGCCGGTCGGCGAAACGTTCCACGACGGCGGTCAGGGGCGAAGTATCAAGCACCCGGCCGACCTTACGCGCCGCCCGGGCACCATTGCCAACGGGCGAACTCTCCGGCACGGTGGCGTGAAGAGAACAGCACGGCGATACCTCCGGAGGCGCCCATGTCCGTAGAGTTCTCCGAACAGACACACCGCAACATGATCGACAGAATCCCCCAGACCACCGGTCGTGAGGTCTCCGACTGGCTCCGCACCGTCGACGAAGGCCCCTCACTCGTCCGGTTCGAGGAGAAGGTCAGCTGGCTGCGCGGCGCGCACGAGCTGTCGTACGGCCAGGCCAAGGCGATCATCCACGAGTACGACCTGCGCAGAGCAGCGCGCCGGTTCGGCTGAACCCTCCCCCGACCCCCGTTCCCTAGACACGGGAAGGCCCCGCGAGCGGTGTGCTCGCGGGGCCTTCCCCATGCCGTGTGTGGCGCGCAGGCCGGGGTGGCCTGCGGGTCCTGCTAGTCGTCGCCCGAGAGGATCGAGAAGATGCGCAGCATCTCCACGTAGATCCACGCCAGGGTGACGGTGAGGCCGAAGGCCGCCAGCCAGGCCTCGTCGCGCGGGGCGCCGTAGGCGATGCCGTCCTCGACCTGCTTGAAGTCCAGGGCGAGGAAGCAGGCGCCGAGGATGACGCCGATGGCACCGAACAGCAGGCCGAGGCCGCCGGTGCGGAAGCCGAGGCCGTCACCGCCGCCGAAGACCGCGAACAGCGTGTTCGTGAGCATCAGGAGGATGAAGCCGAGGGTCGCGGCCATCACGAAGCCGTAGAAACGGCGCGTGACGCGGATCCAGCCCATCTTGTACCCGAGGAGCACGGCGGCGAAGACGCACATCGTGCCCATCACGGCCTGGATGACCACGCCGGGGCTGAGGTAGGTGCTGACGGCCGCGCTGATGACGCCGAGGAAGACACCCTCGAACGCCGCGTAGGCCAGGATCACGGCCGGGGAGGCCTTGCGCTTGAAGGACTGGACGATCACCAGGACGAAGGCGATCAGGGCCGCCACGATACCGATGGCGTACGACTTGCCGAGGTTGGCCGGGTCGACCGGCAGCAGCACCCAGGAGAGGGTTGCCGTGACGATGAGCGTGCCGAGCGTCATGGCCGTACGGCTCACGACGTCGTCGATGGTCATCGCCTCGGCGCGCGCCGGTGCCTGCGGCATACCCGTGGTCGGGTCGGTCGCGTACGGGTTCGTCGCGTACGGGTTGGTCCCGGCCTGCTGGTGCTGCGGCGCTGCAAAGCCCGCCTGGCCACCGTTGTCGCGGCTGAACCCCCGTCGCGAGAAGACCGGGTTACTGCTCCTCATCTCACTCCTCCGTGGCCGCCGAGCGCGGCCTTGCAACAAGAGTAATGCGCTCGCAAAGAAAGCACCCTACTGCTGGAGGAGGATCTTAGGAGAAGGCAGGGCGAAGCGCAGGAGATAAAAGGGCGGGCCTCGCGAGAACTGCGGAGTGCCCGGAGCCGGACTTGAACCGGCACGGCCCGAAGGCCAGCGAGGTTTAAGCTCGCCGTGTCTGCATTCCACCATCCGGGCAGGGCGTGGCGGCCCCCGTGGAAAAGCCTTCAACGCTTGATCCGAGCCTATCCGCAACACCGTCGCCGTTGATCGCCCGTCAACCCGATGTTGTCTGATTTTATTGGCGCTTGAGGGATCGTCAGACCCGAGAATGCACGGTCGGCCCGTTCTGGGCGCCGCTCACCACCTGTACGGGATTGACGGGATTTCGACGGCCGCGCCACCCCGCGCGCCACCCTCCGCGCCACCCCGGGCCACCGCCCCGCCGATCAGGGCTCTTGTCATACCAGAGGAGGAGGAGCGAGGCCCCTTGTCAGACTCCAGTGGGCCGGGAAACAAGCTCGGCGGCTGATCCGGAGCGGGGGTGCGCGCAGCGAGGATGGGAACGTCCCGCACCGCAGATCGAGGAGCCGTCCTGTGACCACCATGAACTACGCCCCGCACACCACTCAGGCCGTGGCCGCCCGCGCCACCGGCCTCTCCAAGGTGTACGGCCAGGGCGAGACCCAGGTGGTCGCCCTGGACAACGTCTCGGTGGACTTCGGGCAGGGGCAGTTCACCGCGATCATGGGCCCCTCGGGCTCCGGCAAGTCCACGCTGATGCACTGCGTCGCCGGCCTGGACACCTTCTCCGCCGGCTCCGTCCGCATAGGCGAGACCGAGCTCGGCGCCCTCAAGGACAAGCAGCTCACCCAGCTGCGCCGGGACAAGATCGGCTTCATCTTCCAGGCCTTCAACCTGCTGCCGACGCTGACGGCCCTGGAGAACATCACGCTCCCCATGGACATCGCCGGCCGCAAGCCCGACAAGCAGTGGCTGGACAACGTGATCAGCATGGTCGGCCTCGCCGGCCGGCTGGGCCACCGCCCCACCCAGCTCTCCGGCGGCCAGCAGCAGCGCGTGGCCGTGGCCCGCGCCCTGGCTTCCCGCCCCGAGATCATCTTCGGTGACGAGCCCACCGGAAACCTCGACTCCCGCTCCGGCGCCGAGGTCCTCGGCTTCCTGCGCAACTCGGTGCGCGAGCTCGGCCAGACCGTCGTGATGGTCACCCACGACCCGGTGGCCGCCTCCTACGCGGACCGCGTCATCTTCCTGGCCGACGGCCGGATCGTCGACGAGATGTACGGGCCCACCGCCGACGGCGTGCTCGACCGCATGAAGGCGTTCGACGCCAAGGGCCGCACCAGCTGACCCGGGATCTCCCTCCCCGCCCTCCTCCAGACCTCCAGCCCCAGGACTGAGATCCCCCATGTTCCGTACCGCCCTGCGCAACGTCCTCGCGCACAAGGCCCGGCTGCTGATGACGGTCCTCGCCGTCACCCTCGGCGTCGCCTTCGTCTCCGGCACCCTCGTCTTCACCGACACCCTCAAGAAGTCCCTCTCCGGCCAGTCCGCCAAGAGCTACGAAGGCGTGGCCGTCTCCGTCACCTCGTACGGCCAGGGCCGCGACGACAACGGACAGAAGGAGGGCGAGCCCGGCCTCAGCCAGCAGACCCTCGACAAGGTCAAGGCCCTCGGCGGGGTCGAATCCGTCTCCGGCCGCGTCTCCGGCTTCGCCGGCGTGGGCGACGAGAACGGCAAGCTGATCGGCGCCGGCTGGTCCAACAAGGGCTCCAACTACGCCCCCGTCAAGGACGGCAAGGACCCGCACTACGTCTTCGCCCAGGGCGCCGGCCCCGCCAAGGCCGACGAGATCGCGCTCGACAAGGCGACCGCGGACGCGGGCAACTACCACGTCGGCGACAAGGTCCGCGTCGCCACCAACGGCCCGGTCAAGGAGTACTCCCTCGCCGGCGTCTTCACCACCGAGGACGGCGCCGTCCAGGCCGGCGGCAGCCTCGTGCTCTTCGACACCAAGGTCGCCCAGGAGCTCTACCTCAAGCCCGGCTACTACCAGGAGCTGTCGGTGGCCGCCAAGGCCGGCGCCTCCGCCGACCAGCTGCTCGCCGAGATCAAGCCGCTGCTCAACGACAAGCACACCAAGGCGCAGACCGGCGCGGCCCTCGCCAAGGAGCAGGCCGAGCAGATCGAGAAGGGCCTGAGCAGCATGAGCACCATGCTGCTCGTGTTCGCCGGCATCTCGCTCTTCGTCGGCGTCTTCCTGATCTACAACACCTTCACCATGCTGGTCACCCAGCGCACCAAGGAGCTGGCCCTGCTGCGCGCCGTCGGCGCGAACCGCGGTCAGGTCATGCGCTCGGTCCTCGCCGAGGCCCTGGTCGTCGGCGCCGTGTCCGCCGCCATCGGCCTGCTCAGCGGCCTCGGCCTGGCGATCGGCATGCGCTCCCTGATCGGCTCCTTCGGCGCCAAGCTGCCGGGCGGCGACCTCGTGGTCGCGCCGGGCACCATCATCGCGGCCCTGGTCATCGGCGTCCTGGTCACCACGCTGGCCGCGCTGCTGCCCGCCTGGCGCACCGGCCGGATCGCCCCCGTCGCCGCCATGGGCAGCGCCCACCTGCCGGCCTCGGCCAAGTCCCTCGTGCTGCGCAACGTCAGCGGCTCCGTCATCGGCGTCCTCGCCGTCGGCCTGGTCCTGCTGGGCGTGTCCAAGGGCGGCTCCAGCGGCCGCATGATCATGGGCGCGGGCGCGTTCTTCATGCTCATCGGCCTGATCGTGCTGCTGCCGCTGCTCTCCAAGCCGGTCATCTCGGCGGTCCGCCCCCTGCTCCAGAAGGTGTTCGGGGTTCCCGGCAAGCTGGCCGCGCAGAACGCCGTCCGCAACCCGCGCCGCACCGCCGTCACCGCCGCCTCCCTGGCGATCGGCCTGACCCTGGTCACCACGCTGTCCGTGCTCGGCATCACCGTCGGCAAGGTCGTCGACCGCATGAGCACCGAGAAGCTCAGGGCGGACTACCGGGTCTCCATGGCGGGCGACATGGGCAGCCTGGACAAGTCGGTGGCCGAGACCCTGGCCAAGGCTCCCGGCATCAAGGCGGTCTCCCCGCAGGCGGCGGGCTTCCTCAGGGTCGGCGAGGACTACCGCTCGGCCTCCGGTGTCACCCCCGGCGCCATCGACCAGATGCTGAACATCGAGGTCCTCAGCGGTTCGCTGGACGCCCTCGGCAAGGGCGAGCTGGCGGTCGCCGAGAAGACCGCCAAGAAGGCGAACCTGGCCGTCGGCTCCACGCTCCAGGTCCAGTTCGACGACGGCCAGCAGGGCACCCTGAAGGTCGGCGCGGTCTACAAGGACCTGGAGGGCCTGCTCTCCCCGTACGTCATCGACAACAAGGTCCTCAGCGCCCACAGCGAGGAGCAGTACATCCCCGAGGTGTACGTCAACGTCGACGGCGGTGCCTCCTCGGCCGGCCAGCAGAAGGTCGTCGACGCCCTCGGCAAGAACCCGGCCATCACCGTCGCCACCCAGCAGGACATGCGCAACGAGATGGGCGGCATGATCAACACGATGCTGAACGTCATGTACGGCCTGCTCGGCATGGCGCTGATCATCTCGGTGCTCGGTGTCGTCAACACCCTGGCGATGTCCGTCTTCGAGCGGACCCAGGAGATCGGCATGCTGCGGGCGATCGGTCTCGACCGCCGCCGGGTGAAGAACATGATCCGCCTGGAGGCCGTGGTGATCTCGCTCTTCGGCGCGGTCCTGGGCGTCGCCATCGGCGTCTTCCTCGCCTGGGCCGTCGGCACCACGATCGCGAAGTCCATGCCGAACTACGAGCTGGTCCTCCCGTGGGACCGGATCGGCATCTTCCTCCTGCTGGCCGCCGTGGTCGGCGTCCTGGCCGCCATGTGGCCGGCCCGCAGCGCCGCCCGCCTGAACATGCTGACGGCCATCAAGACCGAATAGCGCGGCGCGGGACAGCGAAGCGACAGGGCCCCGGGGCAACGCGCCCCGGGGCCCTGCCCGTTGTGCACATACGTTTCCGCTACGCCCCCCAGGTGCGCAGCCGCAGCGGCAGGCCCGAGTCGCCGCCCGGCGCGGGCTTCACCGCGAGGACCTGGTTGACCCCGAGCCGGCCGTGCTCGAAGCCGAGCGCGGAGGCCGCCATGTAGAGCTGCCAGACCCGGGCCCGGCCCGGCGAGGTCAGCCGTACGGCCTCGTCCCAGTGCTCCTGGAGCCCCGCCACCCAGGCCCGCAGGGTCAGCGCGTAGTGCTCGCGCAGCGCCTCCACGTCGCGGACCTCGAAGCCGGCCCGCTCCAGTTCGCCGACGGTGGTGCCGAGCGGGGAGAGCTCGCCGTCGGGGAAGACGTAGGCGTCGATGAACTCGTCGATCCGGTACGCCGTCTCGTCGGGCTCCGGCGGACGGGCGATCTGGTGGTTCAGCAGCCGCCCGCCGGGGCGCAGCAGGGCGTGCAGGGTGCGGGCGTACTCCCGGTAGCGCTCGGATCCGACGTGTTCGGCCATCCCGATGGAGGAAATCGCGTCGTAAGGACCGTCCCTGACGTCCCGGTAGTCCTGGATGCGCAGCTCGACGAGGTCGGCCAGGCCCGCCTCGGCGACCCGTTTGCGGCCGTACGCGGCCTGCTCGCGCGAGAGCGTGATCCCGGTGACCCGGGCCCCGTACTCGCGGGCCGCGTGCAGCGCCATGGAGCCCCAGCCGCAGCCCACGTCGAGGAGGTGGTCACCGGGCCGCAGGGCGAGCTTGCGGCAGACCAGGTCGAGCTTGTCCCGCTGGGCCTGCTCCAGGGTGGAGCCGGGGCTCCAGTAGGCGCAGGAGTACACCATCGAGGGGCCGAGCACCCGCTCGTAGAAGTCGTTGCCGACGTCGTAGTGGTGGCTGATGGCCTGGCGGTCGCGCCCCTTGCTGTGCCGCGGCCCGCCCCGCCGGACGGCCTCCTCGGCGGGGGGCGGGGGCGGCGGCAGGGGTCCGGCGAGCGCGATCAGCTCCCGTACGGCCGCCCGGTACACCGGGTCCCGCCATTTGGCCCCCGGCAACTGGGGCAGCTCGGGCAGCCGGGGCAGCCTCGGGCGGGCCGCGATGCCCTTGCGGGCCGTGTGGGGCCCCGGACGCCCGCCCGCCGCCACGGCGGCCGCGCGGGGTCGTTCCGGGCCCGCCGGGCGCGCCCCCGGCCCGGCGGGGGCGGCGGGCAGCGGGTCGCGCTCGCGCTCCCACAGGACCCCCGCCACGCGGTCCAGCAGGGCGAACAGGTCGCCCTCGACGGTCAGTTCCCCCGCCACCCATGCGCGGGCCAGGCCCAGTTCGCCGGGCTTCCACAGCACCCGCCGCACGGCTCGGCGGTCGTGGACGACGAGCACGGGGCCGTTCGGCGGGCCGGCCTCGCTGCCGTCCCAGGCCCGGACGCGCACCGGCAGCGGGGCACCCAGCAGTGTCTCGGCAACAGCAGCCAGCCGCGGCGCGGCGTCGGTCATGGCGCACCTCCACAAAAGCTCCGACCCCTCCGTCTACCCATCCCGGAGCCCGGGTACGCCGAAGGGGCCGCCCGCACCACGGATGGCGGGCGGCCCCTTCGGGGACGTGCAGGTGTGACTCAGGGTCCTGCCGGCAGGCGCCGGGTCAGGAAGCCTTGGCCTTCTGGGCCGTGGAGGCCGGAGCCGGGGCCGGCTTGGCGGCCTCGTAGAACTCCTCGCGCGGGGTTTCGAGAGCACCCAGCGAGACGACCTCGCGCTTGAGGAACATGCCGAGGGTCCAGTCGGCGAAGACGCGGATCTTGCGGTTCCAGGTCGGCATGGCCATGCCGTGGTAGCCACGGTGCATGTACCAGGCGAGCCGGCCCTTGAGCTTGATCTTCATCTTGCCCATGACGATCATCGCGACGCCCTTGTGGAGGCCGAGGCCCGCCACCGCACCCTTGTTGGAGTGCGAGTACTCGGCCTGCGGGAAGCCCCGCATGCCCGAGATGACGTTGTCGCCGAGGACCTTGGCCTGGCGCAGCGCGTGCTGGGCGTTCGGCGGGCACCAGGCGTTCTCGACGCCGGCCTTGCGGGCGGCCATGTCGGGAACCTGGGCGTTGTCGCCGGCGGTCCAGATGTAGTCCGTGCCCGTGACCTGGAGGGTCGGCTGGGCGTCGACGTGGCCGCGGGGGCCCAGCGGCAGGCCGTAGCGGGCCAGCACCGGGTTGGGCTTGACGCCGGCGGTCCACACGATGGTGTTGGAGTCGACCTCGAGGCCGTTCTTCAGCACCACGTGGCCGTCCACGCAGGAGTCCATGGAGGTGTTGAGGTAGATCTCGATGCCGCGGGACTCGAGGTGCTCCTTGCCCCAGGTGCCGAGCTTGGGCCCGACCTCGGGAAGGATCTTGTCGGCCGCGTCGACCAGGATGAAGCGCATGTCCTCGCGCTTGATCGTGGAGTAGTACTTCGCGGCGTCGCGGGCCATGTCCTCGACCTCGCCGATCGTCTCGGCACCGGCGAAGCCGCCGCCGACGAAGACGAAGGTGAGGGCCTTGCGGCGGACGTTCTCGTCCGTCGTGGACTCGGCCTTGTCGAGCTGCTCGAGGACGTGGTTGCGCAGGCCGATGCCCTCTTCGACGCCCTTCATGCCGATGCCCTGTTCGGCGAGGCCGGGGATCGGGAAGGTGCGGGAGACGGCGCCGAGCGCGATCACCAGGTAGTCGAAGGGCAGCTCGTACGCCTCGCCGACGAGCGGCGTGACGACGGCGACCTTGCGGTCCTGGTCGATGCTGGTGACCCGGCCGGTGAGAACCTCTGCCTTGGGCAGCACGCGTCGCAGCGGGACGACGACGTGCCGAGGCGAGATGCTGCCTGCGGCCACTTCAGGGAGGAAGGGCTGGTAGGTCATGTACGAGCGCGGGTCGACGACCGTGACGGTCGCCTCGCCGTAGCGCATCTTCTTCATGATGCGCTTGGCTGCGTACAGGCCTACGTACCCACCTCCTACAACGAGGATCCTGGGACGCTCCGTGGTGCTCATGGAACGAGTATCCAGCACCCAAAGGGGTGTCGCTCGTGAGCCCCTTCACAAGGAGTCGAAAGGCCTCTGCTACACTCCGCCGCCCACGTGACGGACGTCATGGCGCGCAACGGGAACCACCGTGTAACGGGAGTCGTTGTTCACCCGTCCTGAACTGGCCTCCAAGGCCTGAAGCGGACTGGACCACAGGGCTTCGTCCATACCTCTGACGCGGAACCCGCGGCGTCCGCCGATCGCACGAACACGCACAGAAAAGGGCCTGAGGGCCTCCGGAGGGGCCCAAACGGCCCTCCCATCGGCCCTACAGGCCCCTTTTCCTTGTGAAGAACTTCACGAACTTTATGTGGATCACGGGCCCGAAGACCCCCCAACCCCAGGTTCGAAGGTCGTTCAGGCGATCGACCAAGCGATTCCGTCGAGGATGTCGTGCTCGGAGACGATGACCTCGGTGGCGCCGATCCGCTCCATGATCGCCAGGAGCACCAGCACGCCGGCCCCGATCACGTCCACCCGGCCCGGGTGCATCACGGGGATCGCCGCGCGCTCGGCGTGGGTCGCCGTCAGCATCCGCTCACTGACCTCGCGGACCTGCTCGTAGGTGATCCGCGAGTGGTGGATCTCCGAGGAGAGGTACTCCGGCAGGCCGAGGACGATCCCGGCCACCGTGGTCACCGAACCGGCCAGGCCCACCAGGGTGCGCGCCTCGGCCAGCGGGACGCTCTCGGCGGCCAGGTCGAGGGCGGCCTCGATGTCGGCCCGCATCGCGGCGATCTGTGCCGGGGACGGCGGGTCGGTGACGACCCCGTCCACCACCAGGTGACGCTCGGTCATCCGGACGCAGCCCACGTCCACGGAGCGGGCGGCGCGCACGTGGTCCTCGCCGACCACGAACTCGGTCGAACCGCCGCCGATGTCGACCACCAGGAACGGCCGTTCCAGGTGGTCGTGGGCGACGAGCTCCTTGGTGGCGCCGGTGAAGGAGAACTCGGCCTCCTGGTCGCCGGAGATCACCTCGGGCTCCACGCCCAGGATGTCCTTGACGCCCTGCACGAACTCGTCGCGGTTCTCGGCGTCCCGGGAGGCGGAGGTGGCCACGAAGCGCACCTTCTGCGCTCCGAGTTCCTTGATGACCGCGGCGTACTCGCGGCAGGCGGCGAAGGTGCGCTCCAGCGCCTCCGGGGCGAGGCGCCCGGTCCGGTCCACGCCCTGGCCGAGGCGGACGATGGTCATCCGCCGGTCCAGCTCGATCAGCTCGCCGGTGGCCGGGTCGCAGTCCGCGACGAGGAGCCGGATGGAGTTCGTACCGCAGTCGATGCCGGCGACCCGGCTCACGCGTCCGACTCCTTCTTCTGTGCGCACGGGGTGACGCAGGCGCCCTTGGCCCACCACTCGGGCAGCATCGCCAGGGCCTCGTCGCCGAACGGGTTCACGCCCGGGCCCGCGGCCAGGGAGTGACCGACCAGCACGTGCAGGCACTTGACCCGGTCCGGCATCCCGCCGGCGCTCGGGAAGCCCTGGAGCACCTCGATGGCGTCGCGGCGCCGGATGTAGTCCTCGTGCGCGGCCTGGTAGGCGGCGGCGAGCTCCGGGTCCTCGGCGAGCCGGGCCTGCATCTCCTTCATCACGCCGTTGGCCTCCAGCGTGCCGATCGCGGAGGCCGCGCGCGGGCACGTCAGGTAGTACAGCGTGGGGAAGGGGGTGCCGTCGGGGAGCCGCGGGGCGGTCTCCACCACGTCCGGCTGCCCGCAGGGGCAGCGGTGCGCGATGGCGCGCAGCCCGCGCGGCGGGCGGCCGAGCTGCTGCTCGAACGCCTCGATGTCCGCGTCGGTCGGCTCGGTCCGGTCGGTCTGGGGCGGGGGCGTCTGCATGCCTGGAGGAAGTCTCTTCGTTCGGTTCTATGACGGATGGAACTGGTTCAGTCGCCGGGGCGGTCGGCCTTGTCGACGCCGTCCCAGACGTTCGAGTACCAGGGGCGGTCGGAGCCGGCCTGGCCGGCCCGGTGCGGTTCCGGGGGCTGGGCCCCGGGGTCGCTCATGATGTAGCCGATCTCCCCCGGGCGCAGGAAGTGCAGGTGCCTGCGCGCCTGCTGCTCGGCGTAGGCGTCGTCCTGCCAGCGGGCCTTCTCGTCGCGCAGCCGCTCCAGGCGGACCCGCGCGGTGGCGGCGGCCCGCTGCTGCTCCGCGATCTCCGAACGCTGGGAGACGTACTGGCGCATCGGGTACGCGAGGGCGACGACCAGGGTACAGAGGACGAGCACCAGGAGTGCGGCCCGGCCGGTGAGCCGGCTGCGGCGGACCTGCCGGCGCGACTGCGAGCGGTAGACGTGGGCGGCGGTCCGCTCACCGAGCTGCTTGAGCCTGGTCGCGGTGGAGAAGGTGGAGAACCGATCCCGGTTCCCGGCCATTGGTCCGCCTCCCCTGAGTACGCACTACGCAAATACGTCCCCGCACACGGTACGGGACCGAGTGCGGGGACGTACGGAGGCCAGCCCCTCAGGGGGGTGATTAGCCCTTGAAGCGCGGGAAGGCGCTGCGGCCCGCGTACACCGCGGCGTCGTCGAGGATCTCCTCGATGCGCAGCAGCTGGTTGTACTTGGCGACGCGGTCCGAGCGGGCCGGGGCGCCGGTCTTGATCTGACCGCAGTTCACGGCGACGGCGAGGTCGGCGATGGTGACGTCCTCGGTCTCGCCGGAGCGGTGGGACATCATGCACTTGAAGCCGTTGCGCTGGGCCATCTCGACGGCGTCCAGGGTCTCGGTCAGCGAACCGATCTGGTTCACCTTCACGAGCAGGGCGTTCGCGGAGCCCTCCTCGATGCCGCGGGCCAGGCGCTCCGGGTTGGTGACGAAGAGGTCGTCGCCGACGATCTGGACCTTGGAGCCCAGCTTGTCGGTGATGACCTTCCAGCCGGCCCAGTCGTCCTCGTACAGCGGGTCCTCGATGGAGACCAGCGGGTACGCGGAGACGAGCTCCTCGTAGTACTCGGTCATCTCGGCGGCCGAGCGGGACTGGCCCTCGAACTCGTACTTGCCGTCCTTGTAGAACTCGGACGCGGCGACGTCGAGCGCGAGCGCGATGTCCTTGCCCGGGGTGTAGCCGGCCTGCTTGATGGCCTCGACGATGAGGTCGAGCGCGGCGCGGTTGGACTCCAGGTTCGGCGCGAAGCCGCCCTCGTCGCCCAGGCCGGTGGAGAGGCCCTTGGTGTGCAGGACCTTCTTGAGGGTGTGGTAGACCTCGGCACCCCAACGCAGCGCCTCGGAGAAGGACTCCGCGCCGATCGGGGCGATCATGAACTCCTGGATGTCCACGTTGGAGTCGGCGTGCGACCCACCGTTGAGGATGTTCATCATCGGAACGGGCAGCAGGTGCGCGTTCGGACCGCCGAGGTAACGGAAGAGCGGCAGGTCCGAGGCCTCGGACGCGGCGTGCGCGACGGCGAGGGAGACGCCGAGGATGGCGTTGGCGCCGAGGGAGCCCTTGTTGTCGGTGGCATCCAGGTCGAACATGGCCTGGTCGATCAGGCGCTGCTCGGTGGCGTCGTAGCCGACGAGCTCCGGGCCGATCTGCTCGATGACGGCGAGGACGGCCTTCTCGACACCCTTGCCGAAGTAACGGTTGGGGTCACCGTCACGGAGCTCGATGGCCTCGAATGCACCGGTGGAGGCGCCGGACGGAACTGCAGCACGGCCGGTGCTGCCATCGTCGAGGCCCACCTCGACCTCGACCGTGGGGTTGCCTCGGGAGTCCAGGATTTCCCGGGCTACGACGACGTCGATGGACGGCACGAGCATCTCCTTCTGGGATGTGACGCTGGGTGTGCGGTGGCATGTCAGGCCGTGGGACGGCCTTGCCGCTTAGAGCCTAACCGGCCCGGGGCACTCGACCGGCCGACCGCCCGACCCCTGGGACGAAAAAGGGACCGAATACCCCTCTTCCGGGACATAGGTCTCTGGATCGTGGCCCGTCATGCGGTACGCACACCGCCGCCCGGCGCGTGGGGACAGGCGCGCCGGGCGGGGGGAATGCTGTGCGTTGCGTACGCTCCTGCGGCTATTGCCGCAGTGTTCAGCTGAGCTTCAGCTTCTGACCCGGGAAGATCAGGTCGGCGTCCGAGACGATGTCCTTGTTCAGCTCGAAGAGCTTCTCCCAGCCGCCCTTGACGCCGTTGGCCTCGGCGATGGTGCCCAGGGTGTCGCCGGCCTTGACCTCGTACGAGCCGTTGCCGGTCTTCGGGGCCTCGGGGGCCGCCGGGCGCTCGGAGCGGGTGGTCGGGGCCTCGGAGCGCTTGGTCTCCTTCTTCGGCGTGGCCTTCGGGGCGGCCTTCGTCTCGGTCTTCTTCGAGTCGGCCTTCGGCTTGTTCTGCGTCGAGGTCTCCGTGCCGCCGCCGGCGTAGGAGGAGTTCGACAGACCCTTGCCGCAGCTCGGCCAGGCGCCCTTGCCCTGGCCCTTGAGGACCTTCTCGGCGACGGCTATCTGCTGGGACTTCGAGGCCTGGTTGGCCTGCGCGGCGTACGACTTGCCGCCGTACGCGGCCCACGTCGAGGACGAGAACTGCAGTCCGCCGTAGTAGCCGTTGCCCGTGTTGATGGACCAGTTGCCGCCGGACTCGCACTGCGCGACCTTGTCCCACTCGGACGCGGTGGCGGCGCTGGCGGTGCCCGCGGCCATCAGGGGGGCGGCGACGGCCACACCGGCGACACCGGCGAGCGTGACGATGCGGACGGCCTTGGAGGCGCGACGGTGCTTGCCCTTGCCGGAAAGCAGCATGGAGTTTCTCCTCACCGACGCCTACGAGGTGAGCTGTCGGGTTCGGGCGAGTGAGTTGCCCGGCCGTGCGACCTAGCGCACGTCTTAACCCCTAGCCGGTGGCGTGACCGTCTCTCAACGGCCGCTCCCGGCGCCTACCTTGGTTCCCCCGCTCCTGCCTTCGGCGCTTGACGCGACGACTGTTCCCCCCGTCCGCCGGCAGGATTCGGCGATGCGGTCGAAGGAGCCCGCGGTGGCGGGCGAATCAGAAGGTAGACAGGTCTCTCCCCGATGTTCAACGAGGAACATCGGGGAGAGGGGGTCCCTACTTGCGTTCTCCGCAGGGGTGTTTGCGCAGGTGAGGGCGGGGTTTGCGGAAGCTCCGGGGCGGGACACGCCAGTTGACCTGAAGAGACACATGTCTCACTTACAGATAACCGACAATCAGTTCTTTCCGGGCGCCCGAAGTGTCCTTATTGCAGGGTTAGATCCAGGTTCTGTCCGGGCTTGATCAGGTTGGCGTCCTCGCCGATGACCTGCTCGTTGGCCTCGTAGAGGCCGTTCCACCCGCCCTTGACTCCCTTGGCAACCGCGATGGTCGCCAGGCTGTCGCCCTCCTGGACGGTGTACGTGGGGGTCGACGCGGCGTCAGACGGGACGGGCGCCTCGGTCGCGGGCGCACCGCGGTGCTTGCCGCTGCCCTCGGCCGGAGCGCCTTCCGGAGTGGCGCCCGGGGTCGCGGGGGCGGTCGGGGCGGCCGGGTCCGTCGGGGTCGCACCCGGGGTGGTGGGCGGGGTCGTGGGCGACGAGGGGTCCACCGGGAGGGTAGGAGCCGTCGGGTCGACGGGGGGCAGCGGCGTGGTGCCCGGGGTGCCCGGGAGCGTCGGCTGCGACGGGTCGACGGGAGGCGTCGTCGGGACGTCCGGCGCCGGCATGACGGGGAGTCCGACGGACGGCGCGTCGGGGATCAGGAAGGGGCTGCCGGTCGGGCTGGGGGCCGCGTGGGTCGGGGCGCCGAAGTCCTTGGCCGGCTCGCCGCCGGTGGTGGACGGCACCGCGTCGTCCGGGCGGGAGGGCGAGGGGGCGATCGGGCCGGAGGTGCCGGGCAGGCCGGGATCCACCTTGGCGGCGGGGCTCTGCTGCTCCAGGCCGGCCGAGGTGGCGCACAGCGGCCACGCCTGCGGCCCCTGCGAGGCCAGCACCCGCTCGGCCACGGCGATCTGCTGGGACCGGCTCGCGAGGTCGGCGCGCTCGGCGAAGTCGAGTCCGCCGGCGCTCTGCCACTCCTCCTGGGTGAACTGCAGCCCGCCGTACGCACCGCTGCCGAAGTTGGCACTCCAGGAGCCGCCGCTCTCGCACTCGGCGACCTTGTCCCAGGTCGCGGTGTCGGCAGCGGTGGCATTGGTGGCGGCTAGCAGCGGCAGTGCCAGCGCGGAGCCAGTGACTCCGGCTGTGACTACCAGCGCGGGGACCTGGCGGGGGCGTCTGTGGCGGCCGTTCCCGGAACGCATGAGGGTGCACCTTTCGCATAACAGCGGGGTAACGGCAGAACCTAGCGGCCTTCGAACGATTGTCACAAGTTCAAGCGGGATCTGACTTTTCATCAGAAGCCGCGCAAGTGTTTTGAGCCGTGAACCTGACGGGAAGAGTACGTAGCCCTCGCATGATCAACCCCCCGCGCCAGCGCAGGTCTTGGGGTGGAACGGCCAGTTCCAGATCCGGCAGGCGCGTCAGCAGGGTCGCGAGCGCGGTCTGTCCTTCGAGTCGCGCGAGCGGGGCGCCCAGGCAGTAGTGGATGCCGTGCCCGTACCCGAGGTGCTGGTTGTCGGTGCGGGAGAGGTCGAGGGTATCCGGTTCCGCGAACCGCTCGGGGTCGCGGTCGGCGGCCGCGAGGACGACCAGGACCGGGTCCCCGGCCTCGATCCGCTGCCCGCCGAGGGTCAGCGGCTCGGTGGCGAACCGCCACGTCGCCAGCTCCACGGGGCCGTCGTAGCGCAGGAGTTCCTCGACCCCGGTGGCCAGCAGACCGGTCTCGCCGGCGGCGAGGGAGCGCTGGAGGCGCTCGCGCTCGCCGGGGTTCATGAAGAGGGAGTGGACCCCGTTGCCGATGAGGTTCACGGTCGTCTCGAAGCCCGCGAAGAGCAGGATGAAGGCCATGGCGGTGGCCTCGGCCTCACTGAGGTGGTCCCCGTGGTCGCTCGCCCGGATCAGATCCGAGATGAGGTCATTGCCCAGATCATCCCTTTTGCGATGGATGAGTTCACCGAGATAGGTCCGCATCTGCTTCACCGAGCGGGCGACGCCGCCGCGCGGGCCGCCGCCGTGGCGGATCATCATCCCGGCCCAGTCGCGGAAGTCGTCCTGGTCCTCGCGCGGTACGCCGAGCATCTCGCAGATGGCGTAGATGGGGAGCGGGAAGGCGAACTCGTGGATGAGGTCCGCTTCCCCCTTGCTCGCGAAGCGGTCGATGAGGTGGTCGGTCAGCTCCTGCACCCGCGGGGTGAACTCGGCGACCCGGCGCGGGGTGAACGCCTTCGACACCAGCCGCCGCAGCCGGGTGTGGTCCGGCGGGTCGATGTTGAGCAGGTGCGTCATCAGCTCCGCCTTGCGCTCCCCCGGGATCCCGGTCTTGCCCTTGGCGTGCGCGGGCTCCGCGTGGTGCGCCGGATTCTTGCTCAGCCGCTGGTCGGCGAGGGCCTGGCGGGCGTCGGCGTACCGGGTGACCAGCCAGGCGTCGACCCCGCTGGGGAGCTTGGTGCGGTGCACCGGCGAGTGCTCGCGCAGCCAGGCGTAGGCCGGGTAGGGGTCGGTCGCGAACTCCCAGTCGAAGAGGGTCGGGCCCTCGGCGGAGGGGGTGTCGGCGGGGTCTGCGGGGGTCTGCTCATGCACGTCACGACCGTATCCCGACGCAGGACCGCCATCCCATATGGCCCGTTCGTCGCGGCTGTCCGTAGATCGGCCATCGCTTGACCTCGCCTTCCCCGGCGTTCCTACTTTCGGTTTTGTGGATGTGAGGATCTTGAAAAGCAGTTTCGCGGTGGTGGAGAGACGGGCCGAGCACGCGGTCAAGTTCTTCTACTCCCACCTCTTCTGGCACAACCCCGAAGTCCGTGACCTCTTCCCGGCCTCCTCCGAGGACATGGAACGGCAGCGGGACCGTGTCTTCGCCGCGCTCACCCACGTGATCGCCCACCTCGACGACGAGAGCCTCCTCCCCTATCTCCGCGACCTCGGGCGCGACCACCGCAAGTTCCTGGCCCGCCCCGAGCACTACGCGGCCGTGGGCTCCAGCCTCCTCGCCGCGCTCGCCGCGACCTCCGGAGAGGCCTGGACCCCGCAGGTGGAGAAGGCCTGGGCCGAGGCCTACCAGATGATCGCCGACACGATGACGGCCGGCGCCGACGCGAGCGAGGACCCGCCGTGGTGGGAAGCGGAGGTCGTGCGCCACCTCCGGTACGGGCAGGACATCGGGGTGCTGACCCTGCGGCCGCACGCCCCCTTCCCCTATGTCCCGGGCCAGTACACGAGCGTGTGCAGCGAGCGGGTCCCGGCGACGTGGCGCACCTACTCCCTGGGCAACGCCCCCCGCCCCGACGGCACCGTCGACCTCCACGTCAGCCGGATCGAGCAGGGGCGGCTGAGCACCGCGCTGGTCAGCGAGACGCTGCCGGGCGAGGTCCTGCGGCTCGGCGCCGCCGGCGGGCAGCTGACCTTCCGCCGCGCCGGCCGCCCCGTCAGCCTGATCGCCGCCGGCACCGGCTGGGCGCCGATCCGGGCGATGCTGGAGGACCTCGTGGAACGCCCTCCCGATCAGGACGTACGGCTCTTCGTGGTCGCACGGGACGGCGCGCACCTCTACGACCGCCCGCTCATCGACACGTACGCCGCCTCCTGCCGCTGGCTCGGCGTCACCTACATCACGCCCGCCCCCGGGCGGCACCGCAACCAGGCCACCGACCGGCTCGCGACGGCGCTCGGCCACCGCGCCCTGTGGCCGGACCAGGACGTCTACCTCAGCGGCCCGCCGCAGTTCATCGAGGAGACCGTGCACCTCCTCGAGGAGCTGGGCGCCCGCCCCGGCCGCCTCTTCCACGACTCCGTACCCGCCGCCGACCGGGGCCAGGGGCCCGGGGGCCGCCCGCTCGGCTTCGGCGAGTGGTTCCTGAACCGCCCCTCGCCGCACTGGCACAACCCCGCGGCCCGCGCGCCCCGGGCGTACGGGAACGACTGAAGGCCGCCCGGGAGCACCGTCCGGGGCTGCCGTCCGGGGCTGCGGTCCGGACTACTCGCCGACGCCCTCGGCGGCGCGGATCGCGTCCCGGTAGACGCGGGCCGCCGCGCGCAGTGCGGTCTCGGGGTCGGTCCCCTCCGCCTCGGCGCGCGCCGCCAAGGCCAGCAGTTCGTACCCGATGCCCGCGCCGCGGGGCAGTTCCACGGGCACGCCGCCCGTACGGACCCGGCCCGCGAGCTTGGCCGCGAGCGCCAGACCGGGCTGGCCCACCGGGATCCCGTCGGTGACCGACTCCCGCTGCTTCTCGACCGCCTTGGTGCGCTGCCAGTGCGCGTTCACGTCCTCCGGGGTCTCGGCCTCGGCGTCGCCGAAGACGTGCGGGTGCCGGCGGATCAGCTTCTCCACGAGGGCCCCGGCCACGTCGTCGATGGAGAACGCCCCGACGCCGTCCCCGGCGTCCTCGTCGCCCTCGCCGTCCTCGACGCCGCCGCCCTCCTCCGCGATCCGCGCATGGAAGACCACCTGGAGCAGGACGTCGCCGAGCTCCTCGCGCAGCTCCTCCCGGTCCCCGTCCTCGATGGCCTCGACGAGCTCGTACGCCTCCTCGATCGCGTACTTGGCCAGGCCCTTGTGGGTCTGCCGCGAGGTCCACGGGCACTCGCGCCGGACCCGGTCCATCACCTGGACCAGGTCGAGCAGGCGCGCGCCGGGCAGGTCGTACGAGCCGGGCAGCAGCTCCAGGTCGGGCATCGAGACCCGGCCGGAGCCGGCCAGCCGGGCCAGCCCGTCGGTGAGCCGCTGGTCGCCCTCCCCGCTCGGGAGCAGCACGACGGTGCGGCCGCCCGCGCAGGCCTCGACCAGCTCGTGCGCGTCCGGCGTCCCGAAGACGACCTCGATGCCCGCCTCCCGCAGGTACGGCAGCTGCGGGTGGCCGGGGTCGGCGCACAGCACCCGGTCCGCGGCGTGCAGGGTCTGCCACGCCGGCCAGGACAGCACGCCGGGGGCGACCCGGTGGCTGGTGGTCAGCAGGACGATGCGGCCCGTGGGCTCGGCGGCGGTGGGCTCGGAGTGCTCGGTCACCCTCCGAACCTACCTCCGGCCGGGCGCGTCAGGCTCCGGCGGGTGCCTGCTCGGGCTGCGTCCGCTGGGTGATCCAGGGGGTCTGCCCGGCGCCGAGCTTGATCTGCTTGACGTCCCAGGTGCCGTACCGCGGGTTGACCTCAATGTGCAGGTCCGTCGCGGCGGCCCGGGCGGGCTCCTCCAGCTTCCCCTGGCCGTACTTCGCGGTCAGCTTGGTCAGCAGGACCCGGTCCCGCAGGAAGCGGTCGACCTGGCCGGGGGCCATGGCGCCCTTCTGCAGGAGCAGCGCCTCGAACTGCTCGGCCCCCTTGTTCTCCTCCACGTACGCCCGGCGCTCGTCCTCGATCTCCTTGACGGAGACGGAGATGCCGGCGGTCTCGGCCATCTTGTCGATGACGTGGCTCTGGAGCATCGAGTCGAGCTTCTGGCGCTCCAGGTTGGGGGTGCTGGCGATGAGCTCGGCGGCGGCCTGCCCGGTCCGGTTCTGCGCCACGCGGACGTCGTTGACCTGGGCCTGGAGGGCGGAAGTGGTGATCCGTTCGCCGCCGACGACGGCCGCGGTGCCGGGCCGGGCCTCGCCCGAGCAGGCGGACAGCAGGGGCGCCGCCAGGAGCAGGGCGGCGGAGACGGAGAGCGCTGTGCGACGGTGCAAAGGAGCCTCCAGGGCCGGGAGATTGTGCGTCGGTGCACAAGGGCCGTGCGGTGATCGATGGTATGCAGTCAGGGTGGTCCGAGCCACCGGTTCGACCAACGATTCCCGAGGTGTCGGGGTGCGCGTTCATCTGGCGGCCATCCTTCGGTCCCCCGGTGGTGCCAGGGTCGGCCCACCATGTCGACACCGCACCGCTCACCGCACCGCTCGCCGCGCCGCCTGAGCCTGTCCGGCTCGGTGCTCGCCGCCCTGCTCACGGCGGTGGCCGTGTGCGCCGGGGACGCCGCCGCCCGCGTCTTCCCGTACGGACCGCGCCACCGCAGCATCAACGACCTCGGCAATCAGTTCGTGCCCTTCCACGCGCACCTGTGGGACCTCCTGCACGGCCGCGCGGAGGGCGGGCTGCTGTTCAACTGGCAGTCCGGTTACGGGACCAGCTTCCTGCCCGACCTGGGCACCTATCTGACGAGCCCGCTCTCCGTCCTCGTCGGGCTCTTCCCGCGCGCGGACATAGACCTCGCGGTGTACGTCGTGACCGTGCTCAAGATGACGGTCGCGGCGGCGGCGATGGCCTGGCTGCTGCGCACCCAGCGCCGCGGCCCGTGGTGGGCGGCGGGACTGCTCGGGGCCTCGTACGCCCTGTGCGGCTGGTCGGTGATCGAGGCCTCCTACAACCCGATGTGGCTGGACGGGCTGATCGCCTTCCCGCTGCTGTGCCTGACCGGCGAATGGGCCCTGCGCGGGCGCCGGCTCGTGCTCGCGCCGCTGGTCGTCGCCGTCTGCTGGACGGCGAACTTCTACACCGCCTACATGGCGACACTGGGCGCGGCGCTGGTGCTGGTGGTACGGGTGGTGCTGACCCGGGAGGGTCTGCGGACCCGGACGGCGGTGATCGCGCGGGCCGCCGGGACGACCCTGCTCGGGATCCTGCTCGCGGCTCCCGTGCTCGTCCCCCTCTTCCTCAGCTCGGGGCAGGCCTACCCGGGGTGGGTGAAGGAGTTCCGGCCGGTGTCCTGGGCGGACCTCTTCGCGCGGCTGCTGCCCGCGACGTACTCCTTCTCCTCCCCCGCCGTCTTCGTGGGCACCGGGACCCTGCTCCTGGTGGCCGCGCTGCCCTTCCACCGGGCGGTGCCGCTGCGCGCCCGGCTGTGGTGGGCGGGGCTGACGGTGGCCGTCGCGCTTTCGCTCCAGTGGGCCCCGACCCACCTGGCCTGGCACCTGTTCGCCACCCCGAACGGGAGCCCGTACCGGCAGACCTTCGTGCTCGCCGGGATCGCCGTGATCGCCGCCTGGACCGGGCTGGCGGCGGGCCTGCCGCGGCCGCCGGCCCTGGCGGCGGGGGCGGGCCTGCTCGCGGCCGCCGTGCTCTGGTCGCGCGGGAGCACCCTGGGGACGGACTGGGGGTACGCGCTGTTCGCGGGCGGGCTGGCACTGGCGGGCGCGGCCTGGTGGGCGCTGCGCCACCGCCGGCTGGCGCTCCCGGCGGCCGGGCTGCTGGCGGCGGTCCTGCTGGCGCAGGCGGCCGCGACGACCGCGTACGGGCACAAGGGGAAGCTGGGCGGGCTCGACGACTACCCGTCCTGGGGGGCGGCCCACACCGCGCGCGCCGAGGCGCTGGCCGGCGCCGAGGGCTGGCCGGCGTACCGCACCGACCCGAGCCGGCCCGCCCTGTCGGGCAACGACCCGATGCTGCTGGGCGGGGAGGGCGGCTCGTACTACAGCAGCCACACCCCGGAGGTGTTCACGCACACGATGGTCGCCCTCGGGGCCGGCTGGACCTCGCGCGGGCGCAACGTCCAGAGCATCGACAACCCGGTGACGGACGCCCTGTTCGCGGTCGGCGCGCGGCTGCGGCCCGACGGCACGGTCCGCCGCGCCGAGGTCCCCCCGCTGGTGACGACCCGCCCGCCCGGCGCGCCCCTCTCCTACGGCGACTCCCCCTTCGCCAACCAGGAACTGCTCCTGGGCGCCCGGGTGTACGAGGACCCGCTCGCGCCGGGTGTCTGCCGCGCGGGCACGGAGGCGTACCTGTGGGCGCCGGAGTACAACGCCACGGCCCGCCTCGCGGACGGGCCCGCCTTCCGCCTGAACGGCAACGCCCCCCGCAACCGGGCGGCCCTGCAGCCGATGGGCGTCTCCCGCGGGGCCTCCTCGGCCCTGGTCTTCGACGCGGCCCCGCCCGCGCGGTGGACCCTGTCCTGCCTGGACCGGGCCCGCCTCGACACCGCGGTGGGCGTCCTGCGCGCCACGGCGGCGACCTCCCTGCACGTCGGCTCCTCGCGGATCCGGGCCGAACTGCCCGCAGGGGCCACGGGAACGGCGGTCCTCTCCGTCCCCGCGATCGCCGGCTGGACGTGCAACGGCCGCCCGGCCGCGGCCCATCTGGGGCTGGTGGCCCTGCCCCTGGACGGCCGCACCACCACGCTCAGCTGCTCGTTCCGCCCGCCGGGACTGGTCCCCGGCGCGGCGGCGGCGGGGCTCGCCCTCGTGGTCCTGACCGCCCTGGTGCTCCGGCGGCGTCAGCGCATCTGACCGAGCCACTGCAGGGTGCGGCGGATCTCGGACGGGAAGGGGTGCGCCGGGCCGTGCAGGCGTTCCGCGTCGAACAGCAGCCGGGCCAGGGTCTCGTGGGCCGCCTGCCGGTCGCCGAGGGAGAGCAGCAGGTGCGCGATCCGGCGGCGGACCTCCAGCGGCAGGCCCGGGTCCGGGTTGGCGTAGTGGTTCTCGAAGAGCGGGAGCAGCGAGCGGTACTCCGCCAGGGCGGCGGCCGGTTCGCCGAGCTGCTCCAGGCACTGGGCCGCGTCGTAGCGGAAGCGCAGGGACTGCGGGTCGCCGGCCGGGAACTCGTCGGCGAGGCGGCGCAGTTCGGGCAGGGCGCGGCGGTACTGGCCGTCGTCCATCAGCGTGGCGGCGTACTGCTTGCGCAGGGAGCGGACCACCGGGGAGTGCTCCCCGTGCTCGGCGGCCGCCGCCGGGAGGATGCCGCCGAGGATGTCCCCGGCCTGGGTGAGCCGCCCCTGGTCCAGGAGCTTGCGGGCCTCGTCGACGGCGCCGGGGATGTCGGGCCGGGCGGGCGTCGGGACCGGGGTGGGCGGTGAGGTCGGCTGCGGCGGGATCACGGTGGCCCGGTCCGGCCAGGGGGCGTGCGGGCGCAGGAAGGGGCGGGTCGGATCGAGCGGGCCGGCGGGGGCCCGGCTGCCGCTGGCGGGCAGCAGCGGGGCGAGGGCCTCGTAGACCGCCTGGGCGGAGGCGGGCCGGTCCTGCGGGTCCTTGGCGAGCAGGCGCATCAGGAGCGTCTCCAGCTCCTGCGGGATCTCCGGGCGCTGGGGCCGGACCAGGGCCGGCGGCTCGTACAGGTGGCGGTGGAGCACGCCGAGGGCGGTGGAGCCCGCGAAGGGGACGTTGCCGCTGAGGAGTTCGTAGAGCAGCACGCCCAGGGCGTACAGGTCGGTGTACGGGCCGACCGCGCCGCTCATGGCCTGCTCGGGCGCCATGTACGCGGGGCTGCCGATGGGGGTGCCGGTGCTGGTGAGGCGGGTGGTGTCGGTGTCCATCACCGAGGCCACGCCGAGGTCCAGGACGAGGACGGTGCCGTCCGGGCGGACCATCACGTTGCGCGGCTTGAGGTCGCGGTGGACGATCGGCACCGCGTGCACGGCGGAGAGCACCGAGCACAGCTGCGCGACGACGGCGACCGCCCACTGCCAGGGGTAGGGGCCGTGTTCGGCGAGGTGGTCGGCGAGGTCGGTGCCCTCGACGTAGCCCATGACGAGGAAGAGCTCGTCGCCGTCGCTGCCGGCGTCGTGCACGGTGACCAGGCCGGGGTGGTCGACCTGCGCGGTCACCCGGCACTCGCGCACGAAGCGGCGGCGCAGTTCCTCGGCGACGGTGCCGGGGCCGGCGACCTTGTCGGGGCGCAGCAGCTTGACGGCGACGCGGCGGTCCAGGCGCTTGTCGTACGCGGTCCAGACCTGGCCCATGCCGCCCTGTCCCAGGATGGAAGCCAGTTGGTAGCGGTCTCCGATGAGCCGGTCCGTCACTGATTCGGGTCCTGGATCGCGGTCTGGTTCGGGTCCTGGTAGGGGCCGCCGGGCGGCGGGGTCTGCTTGCGCAGCAGTTCGCTGAGCTCGTCGAGTTCGGCGCGGACCTGCCCGATGCGCGGGGGCGGGGTCGGCTGCGGCGGCGCCTGCGGCGGGACCGGCGCGGCGGCGGGCTGCTGGGGCACGGGCGTCTGGGTGTGCGGGTACCCGTAGGCGGGCGAGGTCTGCTGCGGGTGGGCGTAGGGCGCGGACGGGTACCCGTAGGCGGGCAGCGCGGTCCGCCTGGCCTCGTGGTGCTTGATGTCCGCGACGAGGAAGTACACGCAGACGGCGAAGCCGGTGAAGATCGAGCCACCGGCCCCGAGGTTGCCCTGCCAGCCGTTGACTTCGGGCGTCGGGTCGAGCTGGATCAGCGTCATCCACAGCACGGCGAGCGCGCCGGTGACCACCAGCAGCACCCAGTCACGGGACTTGCGGGTCACGAGGGCGAGCCGCAGCATCGAGCCCCAGGCCAGGAAGCCGCAGCTCAGGATGGGCAGCAGCATGAACACCACGCGCAGTGCCACCACGCCCCCGTCGGTGGACTGGGGGGCGTGCTGCGGCGGAAGGCCGGGGCCGTGCATCGCTGCTCCTGACGGGCCGTGCGGAAGAAGTTTCGGGTCTGAGGGTATACAGCGTTCCCGGCCATGAGTGAGGGGATGCGCGCAACCGTTGCAGGGTCGCAGCACGGCGCCCGCCCTCGGCCGTCCGACCGCCCGCGCCCGGCGCCCCGCCCGCCCCGAACCGCCCTTCCGACGCCCCGTACTCTCCTTGCGACCTGCACCCCGCCGAAGAGAGTCCCTCCGTGCACACCGCTCACCGTCTGACCGCGGCCGTCACCCTCGCCGGCGCCGCCGCGCTCGGGCTCACCGGCTGCCTGGACACGCCGACCCGGTCGTACCCCGGCGCGTCCGCCCCCAAGATGCTGGACGAGTCCGTGACCGCGCTGCGCGGCGCGTCCTCGTTCACCGTCAGCGGCAAGACGGTGACCAAGGGCGAACCGACACAAGTCAACCTCTCGATCAGCAAGACCGGCGAATGCACGGGCACGATGACGTTCTCCGAAGGAACGCTGAAGGTGGTCCGCACCCACAGACACGTGTTCCTGCAGGCCGACGAGGCCGCTGCCCGCACCCAGACACAGGACCTGCCCGCGGACGAGGCGGAGCAGGCGTTCAAGGACGCCACGACGCGGTGGATGCGCAAGGAGGCCTCGGATCCCGGCCTGAAGGGACTGGCCTCCCTGTGCGACCGGGACGGCATGCTCAAGGCGTTCTACAGCTTCTCGGGCGACGCGATGGAGAGCGGGACGGCCGAGGCCGCGGGCCGGACGGCGGTGTCGATCGTCGCGGCCAAGCACGTCTTCCTCGTGGCCGCCGAGGGCGAGCCGTACCTGCTCAAGGTGACCAAGGCCGGCCCGGAGGGGATGGACCTCGACTACACCGGCATCAACCAGCCCGTACAGGTGGACGTTCCGGCCGAGGCGGACGTCTACGAGGTCGACTGACGCCTGCTCCCGCCGGCCCGGAACCTCCGTCCCGGGCCGGCCGAAGAGACGGCCTAGGAGCCGAGGATCGTCGTGAGGAACTCGCCCGTCCAGGCCAGCAGTTCCCGGCCGACCACCGGCTTGCCGCCGATCTTGCCCGCCTTCGGGCGCGGGACCAGCACCTGCGAGGTGGCGGGCTTGAGCACGGTCCCCGGGTAGAGCCGCTTGAGGCGCAGCTCCTGCGACTCGCGCAGTTCCACCGGCCCGAAGCGGATGTTGTTGCCCTGGAGGGTGATGTCCCCGACCCCGCAGGCCCGGGCGAGCATCCGCAGACCGGCCACCAGCAGCAGGTTCTCCACGGGCTCGGGCAGCTTGCCGTAGCGGTCGGTGAGTTCCTCCCGTACGGCCTTGATGTCCGCCTCGGAACCGGCGGAGGCGATGGACCGGTACGCCTGCAGGCGCAGCCGCTCGCCGGGGGCGTAGTCGTGCGGGACGTGCGCGTCGACCGGAAGCTCGATCTTGACCTCCAGCGGCGGTTCCTCCTCCACCCCGCCCTCGACGGCCGCCCGGTAGTCGGCCACGGCCTCGCCGACCATCCGGATGTAGAGGTCGAAGCCGACGCCCGCGATGTGACCGGACTGCTCGCCGCCGAGGAGGTTGCCCGCGCCGCGGATCTCCAGGTCCTTCATGGCCACGTACATGCCGGCGCCCATCTCGGTGTGCTGGGCGATGGTGGCCAGGCGCTCGTGCGCGGTCTCCGTGAGCGGCTTCTCCGGCGGGTAGAGGAAGTACGCGTACCCGCGCTCGCGGCCACGGCCGACCCGGCCGCGCAGCTGGTGCAGCTGGGACAGGCCGAAGTTGTCGCCGCGCTCCACGATCAGGGTGTTGGCGTTGGAGATGTCGATGCCGGACTCGACGATCGTCGTCGAGACGAGCACGTCGAACTTCTTCTCCCAGAAGTCCACGACGACCTGTTCCAGGGCCTGCTCCGACATCTGGCCGTGCGCCGTCGCGATCCGCGCCTCGGGCACGATCTCGCGCAGCTTGGCGGCCGCCCGGTCGATCGACTCGACCCGGTTGTGGATGTAGAAGCACTGGCCTTCGCGCAGCAGTTCACGGCGGATGGCCGCGCCGATCTGCTTCTCCTCGTACGGGCCGACGAAGGTGAGCACCGGGTGCCGCTCCTCCGGCGGGGTGGTGATCGTCGACATCTCGCGGATGCCGGTCACCGCCATCTCCAGGGTGCGCGGGATCGGCGTCGCGGACATGGTGAGCACGTCGACGTTGGCGCGGAGCTTCTTCAGCTGCTCCTTGTGCTCCACGCCGAAGCGCTGCTCCTCGTCGACGATGACCAGGCCCAGGTCCTTGAACTTCGTCTCCTGCGAGAAGAGGCGGTGGGTGCCGATGACGATGTCGACCGAGCCCTCCTTCAGCCCCTCCAGGGTGGCCTTCGACTCGGTCTCGCTCTGGAAGCGGGACAGCGCCTTCACGTTGACCGGGAACTGCGCGTACCGCTCGGAGAAGGTGCCGAAGTGCTGCTGCACGAGCAGCGTGGTCGGCACGAGGACGGCGACCTGCTTGCCGTCCTGGACCGCCTTGAAGGCCGCCCGGACCGCGATCTCGGTCTTGCCGTAGCCGACGTCGCCACAGATGAGGCGGTCCATCGGAACCGACTTCTCCATGTCCTCCTTGACCTCGGCGATGGTGGTGAGCTGGTCGGGCGTCTCCGCGTACGGGAAGGCGTCCTCCAGCTCGCGCTGCCAGGGGGTGTCCGGGCCGAAGGTGTGGCCGGGGGCCGCCATGCGGGCGCTGTAGAGCTTGATGAGGTCGGCGGCGATCTCCTTGACCGCCTTCTTCGCGCGCGCCTTGGTCTTGGTCCAGTCGGCGCCGCCGAGCCGGTGCAGGGTCGGGGCCTCGCCGCCGACGTACTTGGTGACCTGCTCCAGCTGGTCGGTGGGGATGTAGAGGCGGTCTCCGGGCTGGCCGCGCTTGGCCGGCGCGTACTCCACCAGCAGGTACTCGCGGGTGGCGCCCTGCACGGTCCGCTGGACCATCTCGACGTAGCGGCCCACGCCGTGCTGCTCGTGCACGATGTAGTCGCCGGCCTCCAGGGTCAGCGGGTCGATCGTCTTGCGGCGCCGGGTCGGCATCCGGCCCAGGTCCTTGGTGGCGGTGCGCTGGCCGGTCAGGTCCGTCTCGGTGAGGACGGCGATCTTCAGGGCCGGGTCGACGAACCCGTTGTCGATCGAGCCGCAGGCGACGTGGACGATCGACGGCTCCAGGGTGCGGAGTTCGGCCTCCAGCCGGGCCGGGATGCCCTCGCCGCCGAGCACCTCGACGGTACGGGCGGCCGGGCCGTGGCCCTCGGTCAGGTAGACGGTGTGCCAGCCGTCGGCGATCCAGCCCTTGGTGTCGGCCAGGGCCCGGGCGGTGTCGCCGCGGTAGGCCTCGGGCGCGTGCATGCCGAGCTTGAGCGTGTCCCCGCCCACCGCCTCGTCGGCGGCGAAGGGGGAGACCGACCACCACATCATGTTCAGCTCGCGGGCCCTGTCGCGTACGTCCGCGATCCCGCGCAGCGAGGCCGCGCCGACGTCGATGGGGGCCTCGCCGCCGCCCGCGGTGGCCGCCCAGGAGGCCATCAGGAACTCCTGGCTCGTCGCGACGAGGTCGGCGGCCCGGGTACGGACCCGCTCGGGGTCGCAGACCACGGCCATCGCCCCGGCCGGCAGGACGTCGATCAGCAGCTCCATGTCGTCGACGAGGACCGGGGCCAGGGACTCCATTCCCTCGACGGCGATCCCCTCGGCGATCTTGTTCAGCAGTTCGCCGAGCTCGGGATGGGCCTCGGCGAGGGCCGCGGCCCGCTCCCGTACGTCGTCGGTCAGCAGCAGCTCGCGGCAGGGCGGGGCCCACAGCCCGTGCTCGGCGATCTCCAGGGAGCGCTGGTCGGCGACCTTGAAGTAGCGGATCTCCTCGACCTCGTCGCCCCAGAACTCGACGCGCAGCGGGTGCTCCTCGGTGGGCGGGAACACGTCGAGGATGCCGCCGCGCACGGCGAACTCCCCGCGCTTCTCGACGAGCTCGACGCGTGCGTACGCGGCCGCGGCCAGCGCCGCCGTGATCTCCCCGAGGTCGGCGCTCCCGCCCTGGCGCAGGCTGACCGGGACCAGCTCCCCGAGCCCCTTGACCTGCGGCTGGAGCACGGACCGGATCGGGGCGACGATCACGCTCACCGGCCCGGCCGCCGGATCGTCCTTGCTGGGGTGCACGAGCCGGCGCAGGACGGCGAGCCGGCGGCCCATGGTGTCGCTGCGCGGGCTGAGCCGCTCGTGCGGGAGCGTCTCCCAGGACGGGTAGTCCACCACCTCGTCGGGCGGCAGCAGGGAACGCAGGGCGGCGGCCAGGTCCTCGGCCTCCCGTCCGGTGGCGGTGACCGCGAGCACCGTCCGCTCGGTCCGCCGGGCCAGCGCGGCGATCGCGAAGGGCCGCGCGGCGGCGGGGCCGACCAGGTCCACGTGCATGCGGTTGCCGTCCCCGGCCGCGGTGACCGCCTCGGCGAGGGCGGGGTCCCGGGTGACGGCGTCGAGCAGTCCGTGCAGGCTCATGAAGGAGGCTTTCCGTCCGGTGAAGGGGCAACGCGAAGGACCCGACACGTCGCACGGGCCGGGGGTTCCCACCCTACGACGCGCCCCGCCGCCACGCGCGCGGGATTCAGGTCGCCCGTGCGGGTGACGGCTCGGGCGCCCGCACGGGCCCGGACCGAAGGGCTCGGGGACGCAACCGGGGGTGCGTTCGAGCCCCTCTACGATGTCGAGGTACTGACGTCAGAGCTCGCCGAGGGGGCACGAAGGCCGTGACGAGCGATGCCATAGTCCGGCCGGAAGCCGCGGCGGATCCGGCGGGGCCGGACCGGCCGCGGGTGAAACCGGCGCCGTCGAAGCCCGTCGTGAACCGGTGGGCCGGACCGTACGCGGTCGCCGGCGGCCTGTTCCTCGTCTACCTCGTCCTCTCCGTGGGGCGGTTCCGGCGGATGGACTGGGCCTCCTGGGACCTGGGCATCTTCGAGCAGGCGATCCGCGCGTACGCGCACCTGCAGGAGCCCGTCGCGGACCTGAAGGGGCCGGGCGCCAACATCCTCGGCGACCACTTCAGCCCGATCATCGCGCTCGCCGCCCCCGTCTACCGGCTCTTTCCCGGCCCGCTCACCCTGCTCGTGGTGCAGGCCGCGCTGTTCGCGCTCTCCGCCGTCCCCGTCACCAGGGCGGCCGGACGGCTGCTGGGCCGGGCCCGCGGCGTCGCGATCGGCATCGCGTACGGGCTGTCGTGGGGCGTCCAGCGGGCCGTGGAGTTCGACTTCCACGAGATCGCCTTCGCCATGCCGCTGCTGGCCTTCTCGCTGGAGGCGGTGCTCGCCCGGCGGTGGCGGGCCGCGCTGCTGTGGGCGCTGCCGCTGGTCCTCGTCAAGGAGGACCTCGGCTTCACGCTCGCCGCCCTGGCCGTGGTCGTGGCCTGGCGGGCCTGGATCACCGACCGCCGGACCGCGTGGACCGCGCTGGGCGTCGCCGCCTTCGGCGCCGTCTTCGCCGTCCTGGTGTTCACCGTCTTCATACCGGCCTTCGCCACCGAGGGCTACGGCTACTGGCACAAGATCGACGGCGGCGGCCCGTTCGCCGGCGCCGGCACCAAGCTCGCCACCCTGGGATGGGTGCTGATCCCCACCACGGGGCTGCTCGCCCTGCGCTCACCGCTGCTGCTGGTCGCCGCGCCCACCCTCGGCTGGCGGTTCCTGTCCGGGGACGACCACTACTGGTCCACCGACTGGCACTACAGCGCCGTGCTCATGCCCGTCGTCTCCCTCGCCCTCGTCGACGCGATCGACACGTTCCGGCGCAGCGAGCGGCCCCGGCTGCGCGCCTACTCCCTCCAGCTGCCCACCGCCGTCCTCGCCGCCGGCCTGGCCCTGGCGGCGACGGCCATGCCGACCGCCAAGCTCACGGAAGCGCGTACGTACGAGAAGCCCGACCGCGTCACGGCCATCGAGCGGCTCCTCGACCGGATCCCCGACGGGGCCACCGTGGAGGCCGACACCACCCCGCTGACCCGGCTGACCTCCCGCTGCCGCGTCCTGTGGATCGGCGGCAGCAAGGGCGTGGTCCCCGACTGGATCACCATCGACAACTCCTCCAAGTGGGCCGGCGAGGACCCCGTCGGCTACGCCGGCCAGCTGCACCCCGGTGAGCGGTACACCCTGGTGGGCGAGGCCGCCGGGATCGTCCTGATGCAGCGCGGCTGACGGGCGGCCGGCGAGCGACGGACCGGCGAACCGGCGGCCCTGCTGACCACAAGGCGCCGGCCCGGAACCGAAGGTCCCGGGCCGGCGCCCTCCCCCGTACGAACGCGCAGCGGTTACTCGCTCGCGATCGCGTTCAGGACGTTCATCCGCCCTGCCCGGAAGGCCGGGACCAGTGCGGCGAACAGGCCCACGAAGGCCGAGGCGGCGAACACCCCGATGATCGTCGGCCACGGGATCTCCAGGACCTTCAGGCCCTGGAGCGCCAGCAGCTGCTGGGCGCTGGCCCCCCAGCCCATGCCCAGCCCGAGGCCGAGCAGGGCGCCGAAGAGGGCGATGACCACCGACTCCAGGCGGATCATGCGGCGCAGCTGGCGGCGGGAGAGGCCGATGGCGCGCATCAGGCCGATCTCGCGGGTCCGCTCGACCACCGACAGGGCCAGGGTGTTCACGACGCCCAGGACCGCGACGATGATCGCGAGGCCGAGGAGCCCGTAGACCATGTTCAGCAGCTGGCCGACCTGGTCCTTGAGGGACTGCTTGTAGTCGGCCTGGTTGCGCACCATGTACTGCGGGTACTCCGCCATCGCCGCCTTGACCGCCTTGTACGCGGCGGCGTCGGACTGCCCGTCCTTCGCGCTGGCCAGCAGCATGAAGGGCAGCGGCAGCCGGTCGGCCGGGACGTTCGCCCGGGCGATCTCGGTGCTGACGTACTTCATGGTCTTGTCGATGTTGCCGCCGTCGCTGGTGATCGCCGCGACCTTCAGCTTGACCGTGTTGCCGCCGGTGAAGGCGACCGTCAGCTCGTCACCGAGCTTGATGCCGTGCTTGGTCGCGTACTCCGAGCCCACCGACATGGAGTTCTTGCCGTACGCCGCCGCGTGCTCGCCGGCGACCATCTTGCGCCGGATGTCCTGGGCGTACGTCGGGTCGGTCGCGCCGAGGCCGTCCTCCTCGGTGGTCCCGTCGGGTGCGGTGATCTTGGCCGGCAGCTCGCGGTAGGCGGTGACGTGGTCCAGGCCCGCGGTGGCGCGCAGCGCCTGCTCGGCCTGCGGCAGCATGGGCTGCCCCGTCTCGGAGTTGATGATGTAGTCCGCGCCGACGGACTTGTCGAGCTCGTCGGTGGCGGAGGCCACCATCGAGGAGCCGACCACCGACAGGCAGGCGACCAGCGCGAGGCCGATCATCAGCGCGGCGGCGGTGGCGCCGGTGCGGCGCGGGTTGCGCAGGGCGTTGCGCTCGGCGAGCCGGCCCACGGACCCGAAGGGCCGCAGCACGACGCCGGAGAGCACCCGCACCACGCCGGCGGCGAGCAGCGGGCCGATCACGATGAAGCCGATGAGGCTGAAGAGGACGCCCAGGGCCAGCCACAGCGATCCGGGGCCGGCCTTCTCGGCGGCCGCGGCGAGGAAGAGCCCCGCGGCGCCGATGCCGGTGAGGACCAGGCCGAGGGCGGCGCGGATGCGGCCGGCCTTCTTGTCGCCCGGGGTGCCGGACTCGCGCAGCGCGGCCATCGGGGAGACCTTGCCGGCGCGGCGGGCCGGGACGAAGGCGGAGACGACGGTGACGAGGACACCGAGGACGATGCCGACGACCGGGGTGGTCCAGGCGACCGTCAGGTCGTCGGTGGACAGGTGCATGCCCATCTGGCCCATGAGCTTCATCAGGCCGACGGCCAGGCCCACGCCCGCGCCGACGCCGAGGACCGAGCCGACGACGCCGAGCAGGAAGGCCTCGACGACCACGGACTTGAGGACCTGTCCGCTGTCGGCGCCGATGGCGCGCATCAGGCCGATCTCGCGGGTGCGCTGGGCGACCAGCATGGAGAAGGTGTTGAAGATCAGGAAGATGCCGACGAGGAAGGCGATGCCGGCGAAGCCGAGCATCACGTACTTCATGACGTTCAGGAAGGAGCCGACGTCCTTGCGGTTGGCGTCCGCGGCTTCCTTGGCGGTCTGCAGCTTGTACGTGTCCGCGCCGACGGCGGTCGCGATGTTCTGCTTGAGCTGCTCGTCGCTCACCCCGTCCTTGGCGGTGACGTTGACGTGCGTGAAGGAGCCGGCGGAGCCGAGCAGGGCCTGCTGCGAGGTGGCCGTGTCGAAGTAGACGACGGCCGCACCCGGGTTGGTCACGGTGAAGGTGGCGATACCGCTGATCTTGGCGCGGATGTCGCCGGTGATGGCGATGGTGCGCAGCTCGTCACCGAGCGCCAGGCCGTGCTTCTTCGCGGTGTCGGCGTCGACCATCACCTCGGTGGGGCCGCGCGGCGCCTGACCCGAGGTGATCTTCATCGACTTGAGCTCGTTGTCGCTCCAGTTGCCCGCGATGGTCGGGGCGCCGGTGGTCGAGCCCATGTTCTCGTTCTTGGAGTTGACCACGGTGACGGACATCGAGACGACGCCGCCCTCGGCGCTCTTGACGCCCTCGGCCTTCTTGATCTGCTCGACGGCCGAGCCCGCGAGCATCTCGGGCTTGCCGCGGTCGGGGGTCTCCTCCCCGCCCTTGGCCTCCTTCGGGCTGACGGTCACGTCGGAGTTGGTGACGGCGAACAGCTTGTCGAAGGTGGTGTTCATGGTGTCGGTGAACACCAGGGTGCCGCAGACGAAGGCGACGGAGAGCAGGACCGCGACGGCGGAGAGCGCCATCCGCCCCTTGTGCGCGACGAAGTTGCGCCGCGAGGTCTTCAGGACGGTGTTGCTCATGACGTCCGCCCGCGCGCGTCGAAGTCCTTCATGCGGTCCAGGACCTGGTCCGCGGTGGGTCCGTACATCTCGTCGACGATCCGGCCGTCGGCCAGGAAGATGACGCGGTCCGCGTAGGAGGCGGCGACCGGGTCGTGGGTGACCATGACGATGGTCTGACCCAGCTCGTCCACCGAACGGCGCAGGAAGCCGAGTACCTCCGCGCCGGCGCGGGAGTCCAGGTTTCCGGTCGGCTCGTCACCGAAGATGATCTGCGGGCGGGCGGCCAGGGCGCGGGCGACCGCCACGCGCTGCTGCTGGCCGCCGGACAGCTCGGTCGGACGGTGCTTGAGCCGGCCGGCGAGGCCCACGGTCTCCACGACCCGGTTCAGCCACTCCGCGTCGGGCTTGCGGCCCGCGATGTCCATGGGGAGCGTGATGTTCTCCAGGGCGTTGAGCGTGGGCAGCAGGTTGAAGGCCTGGAAGATGAAACCGATCCGGTCGCGGCGCAGCTGCGTGAGCTTCTTGTCCTTCAGCCCGGTGATCTCGGTGTCGTCCAGGTGGATCTGCCCGCTGGTCACCGTGTCGAGACCGGCGAGGCAGTGCATCAGCGTGGACTTGCCGGAGCCGGAGGGGCCCATGATCGCGGTGAACTGGCCGCGCATGATGTCCACGTCCACGTCGTCGAGGGCGACGACGCGCGTCTCCCCCGAGCCGTACGCCTTGACGAGCTTCCGCGCGCGGGCCGCGACGGCTTCATGCCCTCCAGTACCCCCGTGCCTGGTTTCGGTCATAGCCGTTGTCACGGTCTTTCTCCCTTTTCGCCTGTGTGCGTCTGCGTGCGTCCGCGTCCGTCTGCGTGCTGCGCGTCCGCGTGCGTCGTCGTCATGAAGTCTGCGGCGGGTGGGGGCCTCGGCACGCTGGTGCCCATCGCCGTATCCACCCGGGGGTTATCCCCACCCCCCACCTCCCGGTCCGTATGTTCCAGTTAAGGAGACGCCGGGGGCCCTCACCTCCTCCGCCGGGAGGAACCGTCCCTGGCCCGTTGTGCGGAGGGACCCCTAGGGGATGTCCGCCCTTCGAGGGAGGAGGCCTGGGGGATACCGCGGGACGCGGGGGCGGTGAGAAGGTGTTCCCCGCAGTTACGTGCAGGGGGAAGGAATCTCGGTGGCCGCAGCGAAGAGCACGGGCGCAGGCCAGGACGGCATACCCGAGGGGCGTGCGGACCACGCGCCGGGCACGGCGGGAGCGGCCGTTTCGGCCAATGACTCCCAGGCCCCCGACGGCGCGGCCGGCGGCGGGGACGCGGCCGGCGGCGCAGGCGCGCGGAAGGCCGGCGGCGGGCCGCCGACCCCCGTGGTCGCCTCGCTGATGCTCGGCATGGCCCTCGTCGCCCTCGACAGCACCATCGTCGCCACCGCCGTCCCGCAGATCGTGGGCGACCTCGGCGGCTTCTCCGTCTTCTCCTGGCTCTTCTCCGGCTATCTGCTGGCCGTCACCGTCACCCTCCCCGTCTACGGGAAGCTGTCCGACACCTTCGGCCGCAAGCCCGTCCTCCTCTTCGGCATCGGCCTGTTCCTCGTCGGCTCGCTGCTGTGCGCCCTCGCCTGGAACATGGCCGCCCTCATCGCCTTCCGCATCGTCCAGGGCCTGGGCGGCGGCGCCCTCCAGGGCACGGTCCAGACCCTGGCCGCCGACCTGTACCCGCTGAAGGACCGCCCGAGGATCCAGGCCCGGATGTCCAGCGTCTGGGCCACCTCGGCCGTGGCCGGGCCGGCGCTCGGCGGACTCCTCGCCTCGTACGCGCACTGGCGCTGGATCTTCCTGCTCAGCCTGCCGCTGGCCGCCCTCGCCCTGTGGATGGTCGCCCGTCACCTCGTGGAGCCCGTACGGTCCCCCGGGCGCCGGGGTCCCGTCGACTGGGCGGGCGCCCTGGCCGTCTTCGCCTGCGGCGGGCTGCTGCTCTTCGCGCTCGTCCAGGGCGGGGTCGCCTGGCCGTGGCTGTCCGCGCCCTCGCTGGGGCTGCTCGGCGCGAGCGCGGTGCTGGCCGCGGTGGTGGTCGTGGTGGAACGGCGGGCCGAGGAACCGATACTGCCGGGCTGGGTCTGGCGACGGCGCACCATCGCCGCGGTCAACCTGGCCCTGGCCGCGCTCGGGCTGCTGATGGTCGCCCCGATGGTGTTCATGCCGACGTACGCCCAGTCCGTGCTCGGCCTCGGGCCCGTCAGCGCCGGGCTGGTGATGTCCGTGATGACCCTGAGCTGGCCCATCAGCGCCGCCCTCAGCCAGCACGTCTACCGGCGCATCGGCTTCCGGAACACCGCGGCCGTCGGGATCGGCCTCGCCGCGGTGATCCTGTACTCCTTCACCCTGCTGCCGCACCCCGCCCGGCCCTGGCAGCCCGCGCTGATCATGCTGCTGCTGGGCGGCGCCCTCGGCCTCTTCCAGCTCCCGCTGATCGTCGGGGTCCAGTCCACGGTGGGCTGGGCCGAGCGCGGGACCACCACGGCCTCGGTCCTCTTCTGCCGCCAGGTCGGCCAGAGCGTGGGCGCCGCCCTGCTCGCGGCCGTGGCCAACGCCACCATCGCCGCCCGCCTGGCCGACGCGCCCGTACCGGGGCTCCCGGACCACCTCGACGACGTGGCGAAGGCGCTGGAGCGGCCGGGACTGCTCCCGGGCGCCGCCGCCGACTACCTGCGCGAGGCCGTCGCCGCCGCCGTGGAGCACATCTTCCTCGGTGCGAGCGCGGCCGCCGTGGCCGCGCTGCTGGTCCTGCTGCTCGTGGCACCGCGCAGGTTCCCGGTCCTGCCGGAGCTGCGCGAGGAGTAGCGGGGCCAACTGACGGGCGGCCGACCAGACTTGTCATGGTCGGGCCAGTGGTGGACCCTCGTACGCAGCACCGTCATCCGGGGGGAACGACATGGCATCCGCACTGTGCGCACTGCTGTTACTGGCCGCGCTGGCCGGCCCGATCGGCCTGCGGCTGCGCAGCAGCCCGGCGTTCGTCACCGGCCGCGACGGCCGGCTCTCCACGTCCACGGCGCTCGCCCTGGCCTGGACGGTGATCCTCGTCTGGCTGCTGCTCGCGATCCTCGCGTACGGGCTCACCGCGGGCGGCGGCGTCGCGTACTTCCGGGACGCCGACGGCCCCTTGTCCCAGCTGACCACGGTGTACCTGCCACTGCTCGGCGGCCCGTACGTGGCACTGATCGCGGCGAAGACGGTCGTCGGCCTGCGCGTGGAGAACGGCACGCTGGCCAAGCCGGCCGCGAAGCCGACGGAGTCGGGGCGACGGCCGCTGCGGGAGCTGATCGCCAACGACAGCGGGCGCACGGACCTCGTCGACCTCCAGTACGTCGCGCTCAGCGCGGTCACGATGCTGTACGTGGTGCTGTTCTTCCTCGCGGACGTGGGCGCCGGGCTCCCCCGGCTGCCCGACGAGATGTGGGCCCTGACGGGCGCCCCGGCGGGGGCCTACCTGGTGAACAAGATGGCCGTCCGCGCCAACCCGGTGATCACCGACGTCTCCGTGGCCGACGGCCTGCTCACCGTCGAGGGCGGCGGCTTCGGCCCCGGCCCCGCCGGCACCCCGGCGCAGGTGAGCGTGGACGGCGCCGCCGCCCCGGCCTTCCTCGATCCCGCGACGGGCACCCTGAGCGCCCCGCTCCCGCAGGGCACGACCGCCCCGTTCGCGGTGACGGTCACGGCCCGGGGCCTGCGCAGCGACCCCTACCGTTACGAGTCCCGGCCCGCACACCAGCCGACCGGCTAGCCCGTCTCTTGGCGCCGCCGCCGCCGGAGCTCCGCCCCGCACCCCGCCGGGCTCCGCCCGGACCCGCTCCTCAAACGCCGGAGGGGCTGAATTTGTGCGGCGAGGCCGGACTGTGCGGCAGGGGCTGGCAGCTCCGGCGGGGTTGGATGCCAGGGCAGGGCCGTGGCATCGGGACGGCCCGGGCCGGTTGGGGCGGGGTCGGGTGTGTGTCGGGGTGATCCCCGCAGGGCGTCGAACGCAAGGTGCCCAGACGCTCCGACCCCCCGACACGTT